>JANPPS010000135.1:0-25866 GCA_031428635.1 Rhodospirillales bacterium | reverse complement strand
GGAAATCGACGCTTCTGGCACGTCGATCTGATTGCGGTCATGGATTAGCTGGTCGAACACACCCAGCGTGTGGGTAATCCGGCTGTCAGAGCCGTACGCCAACTGCAGTTTGAAGCCGACGTCGATGCTGGTGGCTTTCGGATCGATATCGCGACTGACGGTCCCCAGTATCTGGTTTAGCGTGGGCCGATTACTGTTATCGGTGAATAACTGGCCGAAATTCCGATGGCTGTTGGGGTCTTGCGTGTTGACGACAATGCCGCCCTCAGCCTGCAGGCTGAGCCTGATCGAACTCGCCCACTCGCCAAAATTCGCCGGCGCCAGGTGGGCTTTCTCGGCCGGGGCAGTCGCCAGGTTGCCGCGCAGGCCAATTTGCTCTGCTGCGCCTTGGGTTTGGGTAAGGGCAGGGGCCGGCAGGGTACTCATCAACAGGGTGGAACTGCGCACTGTTGCAATCAGAAAGTCTAGCATGGTGTCTTCTCAGGCTGTAGTTGCGTGTGGCGCGGTCCTCCTGAACGAAGCAATTGGTATGAGAGTTGCCTACCATAAACGTGGCGCAAACACGACTTAGCTCGGAAGCTGCTTTTGCCGCGACGGCGTTGCGGGTTGGGCCTTCTCAATTAGCCGAGGACATTCATGCAAGACAGATGCCAATGCCCTCAAACGGTAACGCCCCCGTACAACGAGGTACGGAGGCGTATTGTTTAAGCCACAGGTCTGCTTAGGCGGAGTAATACATCTCGAACTCGACCGGGTGCGGGGTGTGTTCGAAGCGATACACCTCGGTCCACTTCAGTTCCATGTAGCTCTCGATCTGCTCCTTGCTAAACACATCGCCAGCCAGCAGGAAGTCATGATCTGCGGCCAAGCAGCCCAGCGCCTCCCGCAGCGAGCCGCAGACGGTCGGTATGCCCTTCAGTTCCTCGGGCGGTAAGTCGTACAGATCTTTGTCCATCGGATCGCCGGGGTTGATCTTGTTCTTGATCCCATCAAGCCCGGCCATCAGCAACGCCGAGAACGCGAGGTACGGGTTTGCAGTCGCGTCGGGGAACCGAATCTCGACCCGCTTGGCCTTCGGGCTGGTGGTGTACGGGATACGGCACGATGCCGAGCGGTTGCGTGCGGAATAGGCAAGTAGCACCGGCGCCTCGAACCCTGGGATTAGCCGCTTGTAGCTGTTGGTGCTGGGATTGGTGAATGCGTTACAGGCCTTGGCATGCTTGATGATGCCGCCGATGAAATGCAGGCACATTTCCGACAGGTCAGCGTAGCCATTGCCGGCGAAAAGCGGCTTGCCGTCCTTCCAGATCGACTGATGCGTGTGCATGCCGCTGCCGTTATCGCCATAGATCGGCTTGGGCATGAAGGTCGCGGTCTTGCCATAACTATGGGCAACATTGTGGACGCAGTACTTATAAATCTGCATCTGGTCGGCCATCGTCAGCAGGCTGCCGAACTTCGTACCCAGTTCGTGCTGGCTTTGTGCCACCTCATGATGATGCTTTTCGATCGGTAGGCCCATTTCGCCCATGCTGCTCAGCATCTCGGCCCGCAGGTCGCTTTCGCTATCGACCGGGGGGACAGGGAAGTAACCGCCCTTGGCGCCCGGGCGGTGGCCCATGTTGCCCTCCGGGTGCTCCTTCATATTGGCGCCCGGACCCTCGATGCTTTCGGTGTGGTAGCTACCGAAATTGGCACCGGTGCCGAAGCGGACGCTGTCGAAGATGAAGAATTCGGCCTCAGCGCCGACCATCACGGAGTCGCCGACACCGGACGACTTCACATAAGCCTCAGCCTTTTTGGCGGTGCTGCGCGGGTCGCGGGCATATGGCTGGCCAGTGCTCGGCTCGTAGATATCGCAGAACAGGATCAAGCTCGGCTTAGCCGCAAACGGGTCCATCACGGCCGTCGACGGGTCTGGCATCAGGATCATGTCGCTCTCGTTGATCGCTTTCCAGCCGGCGATGCTGGAGCCGTCGAACATAATCCCGTCGCGGAACGCATCCTCGTCAATTGTGGACACGTGCTGGGCGGTATGCTGCCACTTGCCACGCGGATCGGTGAACCGCAGGTCTACGTACTCGACCTGGTGTTCCTGGAACATCTCGAGCACGTGGGCGACCGTGCCCTGTTCATCCTGTGCCATTCTGCTTCCTTATTTGACCCGGCGGCATCGTGCGGCCGGATGGTTGAACCTATACCGCGTCCGAACCGCGTTCGCCCGTGCGGATGCGGATGACCTCGTCGATCGTGCTGACGAAAATCTTGCCGTCGCCAATGCGCCCGGTGCGGGCGGCGGCAATTATCGCTTCGACGGCCCGTTCCAGGACCGCGTCGTCGCACACGACTTCAATCTTCACCTTCGGCAGGAAGTCCACCACGTACTCGGCCCCGCGATACAGCTCGGTGTGGCCCTTTTGGCGACCGAATCCCTTCGCCTCGACAACCGTGATGCCCTGCAAGCCGACTTCGTGCAGCGCCTACTTTACTTCATCCAATTTGAACGGCTTGATGACTGCCTCGATCTTTTTCATGGGTCCCTCCGGGCATTCGCCCGTGTCGGACGAAGTGAAAGGGTTGCATGAGCCGTGCCATGTCGCAACCGCGTGAGCTATTACCCGTACGGCCGATCGCTCTTGACCCTTTTCGCCGTTCATCCGCACACTACGTCCTATAAACTATCCGGGAGAAAACGAGATGCCGCAAGTGACGCTGACGGTGAACGGCCGTACCCACACAGAGGTCGTCGAAGGCCGGACGCTGCTGGTCGAACTGCTGCGTGAGCAGATGCACCTGACCGGCACCCATGTTGGATGCGATACCAGCCAGTGTGGTTCGTGCGTCGTGCATGTAAACGGCCGTTCGGTTAAGGCCTGCGCGATGCTTGCAATGCAGGCTGACGGTTGCGAAGTCCTGACTATTGAGGGTTTGGCCGCCGCCGACGGTACGCTGCACCCGATGCAGGCAATGTTCCGCGAGCACCATGCGCTGCAATGCGGTTTTTGCACGCCGGGTATGGTGATGAGCGCCGTCGACCTCGTGCAGCTGCATCCGCAGGGGATGACGGAAAACGAAATCCGCAATGGCTTAGAGGGTAACCTCTGCCGCTGCACCGGCTACCATAACATCGTGAAAGCCATCGCCGCAGCCGTACCACTAATGCACCCGCATCTGGCACCCGCTATCGCCGCCGAGTAAGCCATATCGAAGCCGTGCCTGCCTAACTGCACCCGGCGCTTAAGCCGGGGCATCATCACGGGAGATGACAATGGGTGTTCAAGGCGTTGGGGTTTTTCAGGGTATTGGCGCGTCGGTACGCCGCAAGGAAGATCACCGCTTCCTCGCTGGCCGGGGCCAATACACCGATGACATGAACCGGCCGGGTCAAACGCATGCGATTATTGTGCGTAGCGACCGGCCCCACGCCTGGATACGCGGAATCGACGCCGCTGCGACCCGCGCCGCACCCGGCGTCGTCGCTGTTTACACTGGCGCCGACCTTCAGGCTGACGGCGTGGGCGGCGTGCCGTGCGGCTGGCAGATCCATAGTAAGGATGGCTCGCCGATGGTGGAGCCGTTGCACCCGGTGCTGGCGATCGACCGTGTCCGCCATGTCGGTGACCCCGTCGCATTCATCGTTGCCGAAACCCGGCAACAGGCACGCAACGCCGCCGAACTGCTTGTCATCGATTACGAGGATCTGCCCGCCGTCGCCCACCTGCGGGACGCGGTAGCCCCGGGCGCGCCCCTCGTGCACGACGCGGCGGCCGGCAATATCTGCTTCGACTGGCACATCGGCGACAAGGCCGTCGTCGACAATGCGTTTACGCACGCCGCGCACGTTGTGAAGCTTGACCTGACCAATAACCGCCTGGTTCCGAATGCGCTTGAGACCCGGTGCGCGATCGGTGAGTGCGATTTGTCCAGCGGCGACTACACGCTATGGACCACAAGCCAGAACCCGCACGTCATCCGCCTGCTGATGGGCGCATTCGTGCTGCACATTCCAGAAAACAAGCTGCGCGTCGTCGCACCTGACGTCGGCGGCGGCTTCGGCAGCAAGATTTTCCACTACGCCGAGGAAGCGCTCGTCACCTGGGCCGCAGGCAAGCTGAAGCGCCCCGTGAAATGGACCAGCGACCGCAGTGAGGCGTTTCTGTCCGACGCACACGGCCGCGACCATGTAAGCGTGGCCGAGATGGCGGTCGCCGCGGATGGGAAATTCTTGGCACTACGGGTCAGCACGCTGGCGAGCATGGGTGCCTACCTCAGCACATTCGCCCCCGCGGTACCCACGTATCTGTCGGCAACGCTACTGGCCGGTGTCTACACAACGCCGGTGATTTACGCGGAGGTGAAGGCCGTGTTCACCAACACCGTCCCCGTCGATGCCTATCGCGGCGCCGGCCGGCCAGAGGCGACGTACTTGCTGGAGCGGCTGGTCGACGTGATCGCCCAGGAAACCGGTATCGACCGGGTCGAGCTACGCCGCCGTAACTTCATCCAGCCGGACCAGTTCCCCTACCAGACTCCAGTGGCGCTGAACTACGACAGCGGCAACTACCAGGCGACGCTAGCGTCAGCGATGAAAGCGGCCGACTGGGACGGGTTTGAAGCCCGTCGCACCGCCGCCGCCCGCCGGGGTAAGCTGCGCGGCATTGGTATGAGCACCTATGTTGAGGCATGCGGGATCGCGCCGTCGAAGCTCGTGGGCCAGTTGGGCGCCCGCGCCGGGCTGTACGAGGTGGCCAATGTCCGCGTCCACCCCACGGGCAGCGTAAGCGTCTTCACCGGCACCCATAGCCACGGCCAAGGGCATGAGACGACGTTCGCGCAACTAGTTTCCGATCAGCTCGGGGTGCCGTTCGATCAGATCGAGATTGTGCATGGTGACACGAGCAAGATCCCGTTCGGCATGGGTACTTACGGCAGCCGCAGCCTGGCCGTCGGTGGCTCGGCGATGGTGAAAGCCATGGATAAGGTCATCGCTAAGGGTAAAAAGATCGCGGCCTACATGATGGAAGCCGCCGTCGAGGATATCGAGTTCAAGGACGGTCATTTCTCGGTTGTCGGCACGGATAAAAAGAAAGCGCTGGCCGAAATTTCGCTCGCCGCCTACGTGCCGCATAATTACCCAATCGAGGAGCTGGAGCCCGGCCTGGATGAGACCGCGTTCTACGACCCGAAGAACTTCACCTTCCCGGCCGGCTGCCATATTTGCGAGGTCGAGATCGATCCCGACACAGGCGCCGTGCAGGTTGTGAACATGGTCGCCAGCGACGACGTGGGCCGTGTGATAAACCCGATGATCGTCGAGGGCCAGGTCCAGGGCGGGTTGGCGCAGGGGATTGGGCAGGCGCTGATGGAAAACGCGGTCTACGACTCGGCTGGGCAGCTGGTGACGGGGTCGTTCATGGACTATCAGATGCCGCGGGCGCATGACTTCCCAGCCATGCACACCAGCAATGAGACGACCTACTGCACGCATAATCCGCTGGGGGCCAAGGGCGCGGGGGAGACAGGGGCCATCGGCTCGCCACCCAGCGTCATCAACGCCGTCGTCGATGCCTTGCGCGACTACGGAGTTCGGCACATGGACATGCCAGCCTCGCCACAAAAGATATGGTCCGCCATTCAGGCCCACCAGCCGCGCATGGCGGCCGAATAAGGAGAGTACGCCGTGTACGATTTCAACTACCTGAAGCCAGCGACCGTTCCGGACGCCGTGGCGGCGCTGGGCGCCATGGATAGCAAGGCGTTGGCCGGCGGGCAGACGTTCATTCCAGTGCTGAAGCAGCGCTTGAACAAGCCGTCGTCGATCGTCGATCTGGCGGCGCTGGGTCTGGTCGGGATCACCGTCACCGCGGATACGATTACGATCGGTGCGATGACGACCCATCACATGATCGCGACCAATGCTGACATCGCCGCCCGTATCCCCGGCCTGTCGTACATGGCGGAGCACATTGGCGACACCCAGGTGCGGCAGCGTGGTACGATGGGCGGCAGCTTAGCGAATAACGATCCGTCCGCCTGTTACCCGGCAGCCGCGCTGGCGATGGGTGCCACGATCCACACCAACACCCGGACGATCCACGCGGACGACTACTTCCAGGGTATGTTCACCACGGCCCTGGCGCCCGATGAGTTGATTACGGCCACGTCGTTCCCGATCCCGGAAAAATCCGCTTACACGAAGTTCCGTAACCCGGCGTCCCGGTACGCCATGGTCGGCGTGTTCGTTGCCCGCGGACCGGCCGGCGTGCGCGTCGCGATCACCGGCGCGGGACAGAATGGAGTATTCCGGCATACGGCGATGGAGCAGGCGCTGACGGCGAACTGGTCTCCCGACGCGATCCGTGACATTGTTACCTCGTCCGAGGGTCTGAATGGCGACATCCACGCCAGCCCTGAGTATCGTGCCCACCTTATCGGCGTGATGGCGCGCCGGGCGGTTGAAGCGGCATAAGATTTATAGGATCGTGTGAGTTGATTGTTGATCTACATCTATTATGCAAGCAGGGCCTGAAGAATAAGCGGGTCGGGCCTGAGCCTACCCGCTATGAAACCGGGACATGGCCAGTGACAGACGTGGTGGCGGATGAGGCCGTTGGTGGGCGTGTTTACTTGCACGCCGCCCGCGCCGAGGATGCGTATTACGGTGGTACCATCCAAGGCTGGCGTGCTGACCCAGCCGATCCAAAGCGTAAGTCATTCACCTACTTGGTTGACGGCCCGTTCCGTATTCGCTGCCCCGAGAAGTGGGGCCAGGAAAAAGCAATCGTTCGCCGCGAAGAGTAGGCGAGGCTTCCCTCAGTCATCTGAGGCTAGCCTCTGAAACTCGTAGCCGAAGGTTCTTGCCGCGCCTTTTGGCTGACTAGATTATGAAGCATGCCGTCGTCATCGGTGCGGGCATTATTGGTGCCTGCACCGCGATCGAGCTTTTGCGTGATGGCTGGCAGGTGACTGTGCTTGACCCTGGTCCGCCCGGTGGTAAGCAGGCAGCCAGCTTTGGCAACGGCGCATGGCTTAGCCCAAGCTCAGTTGTGCCAATGGTGTACCCCGGACTTTGGCGACTTGTGCCGGGTTACCTGACCGACCCGTCCGGGCCGCTCACCATCCGCCCTCGGGCCTTGCCAGGCCTGACACCCTGGCTCACGCGTTTTCTGTTGGCCGGCGCGACCGTCCCGCGGGTCGAGCGAACGGCGCGGGCCCTACGCGCGCTGGTTGGTGATGCGCCGGCCCGCCATCGTACGCTGGCGGCCGAGGCTGGCGTGGCTGACCTTATCGCCCAACACGGTCTGCTCTACGTTTTCCCAAACCGCGATGCGTTTGCGCGGGATTCCCTGTCCTGGCGGTTGCGTCACGATAATGGCGTGACCTGGCACGAACTGGACGCGGACGCCCTTTATCAGCAGGAGCCGTCGTTGGGCCGCCAGTATCAGTTTGGCGTACTGGTCCCTAACGGTGGACACTGTACCGACCCGGGGCGGTACGTGGCCGCATTGATAGCCCATGCCGAGGCAATGGGCGTCACACTAGTACAGGCTGCAGCGACCGGCTTCAACGCGGCCCAGACCCTGCGGGCAGTTCACACCACCGCCGGCTCGATCGCGTGCGACGCCGCCGTAATCGCCACCGGGGCACGCGCCGGGTCACTGGCCACCGCCTTGGGTGACCGCGTGCCGCTACGCTCCGAACGGGGGTATCACGTCACCATAGACCCCGGCGACGTGCCCATGCCGCGCCTGCCGCTAATGCCGAGCGACGGTAAAATGTCAGTGACATTGTTACAGCAGGACGGCCGGCCGCGCCTGCGTGTCGCGGGTCAGGTCGAGTTAGCCCATATCGACGACGCGCCCGACTGGCGCCGCGCTACCATCCTGCGCGGCTGGGCGCAGCGGCTGTTTCCGGCCCTGGCACCAGACAGCCCGGTGCAGAACTGGATGGGCCATCGTCCCAGCATCGCCGACGGCCTACCGGTGATCGGTCTCGCCCGGCGCTGCCCTAGCGTCGCGTATGCTTTCGGCCACGGTCATGTCGGGCTTGCTAGCGGCCCTGTTACCGGCCGGCTCGTGGCCGACTTGCTGGGTGGGCGCGTTACCACGATCGACCCGGCGCCCTACGACCCAGACCGGTTCCGGCTTTTGCCCCGGCGCGTCACACGGCGTATATAAAAGGAGTCGTAACGCTGGTGCCCACGTCGGCACCCCACCCCTGGAAATCCCTTGTCCGATCAGCCGCCATCCGAAGTAGACCTACCGCCCGCCGACCTACCGCCCAGCACACCCCCAGTGCTGCTGGAAGCCGAGATGCGGCGCTCTTTCCTCGACTACGCCATGTCTGTCATCGTCAGCCGTGCCCTGCCGGACGCCCGCGACGGCATGAAACCCGTACACCGCCGCATCCTGTATGCGATGTATGAAAGCGGCTACACGGCCGACAAGGCCTACCGCAAATGCGCCCGTATCGCCGGTGACGTGATGGGCAAGTACCATCCGCACGGCGACCTGGCGATTTACATGGCCATGGTCCGCCTGGCACAGCCGTTCAGCCTTCGCCTGCCGCTGATCGACGGCCAGGGTAACTTTGGCAGCGTCGACGGCGATAGCCCGGCCGCCCAGCGGTATACCGAGGCACGGCTGTCTGATGCCGCAATGTTGCTGCTGACCGATATCGACAAGGGCACCGTCGATTTCTCCCCCAATTACGATGAGAGCGAAAGCGAGCCGAAGGTTCTTCCGGCCGGGTTTCCGAACCTGCTGATCAATGGCGGTGAGGGTATCGCCGTCGGCATGGCCACCAACATCCCGCCGCATAATCCCGGTGAGATCATCGACGCGACACTGGCCCTGATCGCCGATCCGGACATGACGCTCGATCAGCTGATGACGATCGTGCTTGGCCCCGACTTTCCGACAGGCGGCATCATTCTGGGCCGCAGCGGTATCCGCCAGGCGTTCGAAACCGGGCGCGGCAGCATTATGGTCCGCGCGGTAGCAACGTTCGAAGAGATGCGCGGCAACCGCACCGCCATTATCATCAATGAAATTCCGTATCAGGTGAATAAAAAGCTCCTGATCGAACGGATGGCCGATCTGGTGCGCGCGAAGGAAGTGGAGGGCATTACCGATCTGCGAGATGAGAGCGATCGCGACGGGATGCGTATCGTGATCGAGCTGCGGCGGGAGGCCACTCCCGAGGTTGTGCTGAACCAATTGTACCGCTTCACGAACCTGCAAACGAGCTTCCCCGTGAATATGCTGGCGCTGGATGCTGGGCGCCCGCGGCTGCTGGGGCTGAAGGACGCGCTGCAAATCTTCATCGCGTTCCGGGAGGAAGTGATCCTCCGACGCAGCCGGTTCGAGCTAAATAAAGCGAGGGATCGGGCGCATCTACTAGTTGGCCTGGCGATCGCGGTGGCCAACATTGACGAGATTATCCGCGTTATCCGTGCGAGCCCCGACACGGCCAGCGCCCGCGCGGCACTGATGGAGCCCGCATGGCCCGCCGCCGACATCGACGTGTTGCTGGCGCTAATCGACGACGTCGGCAACCAGATCATCGACGGCACTGTACGCCTGAGTGAGGCGCAGGCCCGCGGTATTCTGGAGCTGCGTCTAGCGCGCCTCACGGGCCTCGAGCGGGAGAAGATCCAGGCCGACCTTACCGTCGTTGCGGCTGAAATCAGGGCGTTGTTGGAGGTTCTAGACAGCCGGGTCCGCCGGTTGGAGGTCATGCGGCAAGAACTACTGGCAGTGCGGGAAGAGATCGCGAGCCCGCGCCTGACCCGCATTGCGGAGGCGGTCGGGGACCAGACCGACGAAAGCCTGATCGAGCCGGGCCAAATGGTCGTGACGATAACGCGCGACGGTTTTATCAAGCGCACAACGCTCGAGACATTCCGGGCCCAAAACCGCGGCGGCCGAGGGCGGACGGCGGCGGGTACCCGCGGCGATGACGTGGTGATCCGCAGCTTCAACGCCCACACCCACCAATGGGTGCTATTCTTCAGCAGTGGCGGCAAGGCATATCGCGAGAAGGTCTGGCGCCTGCCAGAAGCAAGCCCGACCGCGAAGGGCCGCGCGCTGGTGAACCTGTTGCCCGAACTCGGTTCGGACACCATCACGGCGGTACTGCCGCTGCCGCAGGATGAGACGTTGTGGGAAAATCTGCATTTGGTGTTCGCAACGGCAAGCGGCGGCGTGCGGCGCAACAAACTGTCCGACTTCCGCAATGTGCGCGCCGCCGGGTTAATCGCTATGAAGCTGGATGAGGGCGACCATCTGATCGGCGTCGCCACCTGCCGGGAGGCGGACGACGTATTCCTCGCCACCCGCCTCGGCCGCTGCATCCGTTTTCAGATCGGCGACAACGTGCGCGTGTTCACCGGGCGCGACAGCAGCGGCGTGCGTGGCGTGCGCCTGCAGCCCGGCGACGCGGTGATCAGCCTGTCGGTGCTGCGCCACGTCGATACGGACCCGGTGATCGGGGACGCGGCGGAGGCCGAGGAGGCGGATGACAGCGCCGCGGACCTACCGTTGTCGGATATCCCCCTGGCGGATTCGATCACGGCGGCCACGACAGCGACCGGTCTGCCGGCTGACGCAATCGCTGCGATCGACCCCACCGCGCCAGAGGGTGCTGTGGTCGGCGTGGCTTCGCCGGACATGACCGCCAGCGGTGACGAGATCCTGCTGACCGTCACCGACCGCGGCTTTGGCAAGCGGTCGCCCGCCCGGCAATACCGGGTCACGGGCCGGGGCGGGCAGGGCATCATCAACATCAACCTGACGCCTCGTACCGGAACGGCGGTCGTGGCTAGCTTCCCGGTCCATCCCGGCGACGACGTTATGCTCGTCACCGACGCCGGGCGCCTGATCCGCATACGGTCCGACCAGGTGCGGGTCACGGGCCGGAACAGCATGGGCGTCACTGTCTTCCGCCTCGATGAGACCGAGCGGGTGACCAGCGTATTCCCGGTGCTGGACGCCAGCGAGATCGAGACCGATGGCAATGAGCCGGAGCCGGCCGCTGGCGACGGCGTTGTGGCTCCAGAGAGCGAAGACGCGGCGGCCCCGGACGATACGGGGGATGGCAGTGCTGGGTAGCAGCGTACGCCACGTCGGCGTCTATCCCGGCACGTTCGACCCGGTGACCAACGGGCATGTCGACATCATCGCCCGCGCCGCCCGCGTCGTGCACCGCCTTGTGGTCGGCGTGGCCGAGAACGCCGGCAAGGGCCCGCTATTCCCGATCGAGGAGCGGGTTGAGTTGGTACGCCATGAGTGCGTCGCCATCGCCGAGCGCACGGGTACCGAGATCGAGGTTCGCTCGTTCTCCAGCCTGCTGATCCACTTCGCCCGTGAGGTCAACGCGGGTGTGATCGTCCGTGGGCTGCGCGCGGTCAGCGATTTCGACTACGAGTTCCAGATGGCGGGTATGAACTACCGACTCGACCCGGACGTCGAGACGGTGTTTCTGATGGCGACCGAGCGGCACCAATTCATCTCCTCCCGGTTCGTGAAGGAGATTGCCCGGCTGGGCGGTGACGTATCGAGCTTTGTACCTGCCCTGACCCTGGAGCGGACGTTGATCCGCGTTCGCACCTGACGGAGGCTATCCCATGAACCGCCGTACCCTGCTAACCTTGCCTGCACTTGCACTGATTGGAATGACGATGTCTGACGCCGACGCCCAAACGACCGATCTTGAGAACACGCTGTACATGGACCTGAAGGACGGCCGAGTGGTCATCCGCCTGCGCCCGGACCTGGCGCCTAAGCATGTCGAGCGGGTCAAGATGCTGGCGCGCGAACACTTCTATGACGGTACGCCGTTCCATCGCGTGATCGAGGGTTTCATGGCCCAGGGCGGTGACCCAACCGGTACCGGCAGCGGCGGCAGCAAGTACCCGGACCTTCCGGCCGAGTTCACGACGTCGACCAAGTTCCTGCGCGGCACCGTTGGTGCGGCCCGGACCGGCAACCCAAACAGCGCCAACAGCCAGTTCTACATCATGTTTGCGCCGGCCTCGCACCTCGATGGCCAGTACACCATCTGGGGCCAGGTTGTGCAGGGGATGGAGTTCATCGATAAGATCAAGCGCGGCAGCGGCGGCGGGGGTACGGTGTCCAACCCCGATAAAATTATCCGTGTGCAGGTTGCAGCGGACGTAAAAGGCTAAACTTAAGCTTTCCCGGCATGATGTTCATGCCGGGCTGTGGGCCTGTAGCTCAGTTGGTAGAGCACGGGACTTTTAATCTTGTGGTCGTGAGTTCGAGTCTCACCGGGCCCACCACTTATCGTGCCGCCGCTTATGCTGCTGTGCCAGCCGTTGGCTAAGTCTTACGATCTGGAGACGCGCATGGAGCTGATCTGCTATCTCCACCCCGGATGGGCTCCGCAAATCCGGCCGGCCGAAGCAGCCCGAGACTGGATGGACGCGACGCCTGAGGCGTTCGCCTACCGCTGTCTTCCGCTCAATATCGCCAATGCCCATGGTTGGGAGTTGCTAAGTCCCTGCGATGTCGAGGCGTACTGGACCGGCACGTCTGACGAGAGCGGCGTTGTCGTGAAGAACGCGCCGGGCACGGCCGAGCACGATAAGGCGGTGTCAATTTTCGGCCAGGGCACGCTCACATTCCATATTCAGGCGCTGTTTCGCACGCCTCCGGGCTGGGATTTGCTGATTGGCGGCTCCCCGAACCGGCCCAAGGACGCGATTGCGCCATTATCGGGCGTGATCGAAACCGATTGGTCGCCCTACACCTTCACCATGAACTGGAAGTTCACTCGGCGTAACACGACCGTGCGGTTCAAGAAGGGCGAACCGATTTGCTTCATCACGCCCGTCCAGCGCGGCGTGTTGGAGCGGTTCAACCCGATCTACGTTTCGTTGGAGAACAATGTTCCGCTGATGCAGGAGTACCTCGCATGGAGCAGGTCGCGCACCTCGTTCCGGGCGGATATCGCGAACGCCAGCACGCCAGCGGAAAAGTGGCAGAAGCGATATTATCGCGGCCTGGGCATGGATGACCGGCGGGGTGTGACGGATCACATGTCACGGCTGCGCCTGCGGGCCTTCGATATGCCCAGCGCCGATGACCAGATGCACGTGCCCGACCCACCCGCTGCGTCGTTGGACGCGGACCAATTGCGTGCGTTGCTGGCCGCAGCGCGCGGGAGACGCGGCGCATCGTCGATCGAGGCTGCGATGCGTGGCATGGGCGTCGATGCGACAACGGCCGCGCGGGCAGTTGCAGGATTGGACGACGATGGGGGCCTTGTACCGAGCGGCCATGGAGCCGATTTGACTATATAAGAGACAGCAACACCGGGCGGTTTGTAATGCAAGTTCATCGGCGCAGGGGTTGGGAGATTGCGGAGCACGCGGTCACAGCGGAAAGCGCGTTCGACCGGCGTACCGCACTGATGGGCGCGGCCGGTGCAATCGCCGCCGCCGCGTTCGCATTACGGCCGGGGATCGCCCGGGCGCAGGGCGCGCCGCTTAACCCCGGCTACCAACCCGGCCGCGCCATCACGGCAGAGGCTGACGCTACCAGCTACAACAATTACTACGAATTCGGCACCAGCAAGTCGATCAGTCGCGCCGCCCAGCGCATGCCGATTGAGCCATGGACGATCAAGGTCGATGGCATGGTCGAGACGCCGCGCACGATCGACCTGGCTGACCTGTTGAAGCAGGTCTCGCTGGAGGAGCGCATTTATCGTCACCGCTGCGTCGAAGGCTGGGGCATGACCGTGCCATGGACCGGGTTCGCGCTGAAGGATCTGGTCGCCCAGTGCAAGCCTCTCGCAAGCGCCAAGTACATCCAGTTCGAGACCCTGAACGACCCAAAGAGCATGCCCGGCGTCCGATCCAGCCAGTTCGACTGGCCCTATATCGAGGGAGTGACGATGGCGGAGGCGGGCAACGACCTCGCCTTCATGGCGACCGGCCTGTACGGTAAGGCGATGCCGAAGCAGAACGGGGCCCCGATCCGCTTGGTTATGCCGTGGAAGTACGGCTTCAAGTCGGTGAAGTCGATCGTGCACATGACGTTCACCGACCAGAAGCCAAAAACGTTCTGGGAGGGGATGCAGCCGTCTGAGTACGGGTTCTGGGCCAACGTGAACCCGGCCGTGCCGCACCCTCGCTGGAGCCAGGCGACCGAGCGGCTTTTGACGAGCGAGGAGCGGGTTCCGACGCAGATCTACAACGGGTATGGGCCATTCGTGGCCGGCCTGTATACGAACCTGCAAAACGAAAGGCTGTTCGTGTGATTTTGGCCGCTCGCTTGTTTACCGTTCTCGCGGCCGTGATGGGCGTCGCCTCCGTGGCGCTCGCGGCATTGCTATCGGTTGACTACGCGCTGGCGGATGCGCTTGTTATGGCGCGCCCGGATGCCATTCAGTGGTTGCAGACGCACACCACGCCCTGGCTTTGGAACACCGTCGAGGCTCCGTTGTTGGTCCGTCCGGCCTGGATTTTCCCGGCGATGCTGGGCTTGCTATTTGGCGGCGCGGCCACGTCCGTCAGCCTGCGCAATGCGGCTCCGTCGCGTGGGCGAAGCTGACGGCCAGGGCGATGACATGCAGCGCCGCGCCAGTCAGAGCGTAGCGCGATAGGTCGTCTATTTGGGCCCAGACAACCTCCGATACGTCGCTGCCGGCAGCCGCTGCGCCAGCCGTCCAAGCCCCGGTAAAGTCCAGGATAGTGTAATGGAATTGTACGCGACCAGCCGGGTCGTGGTGAATGCTGTCCACATGCGCGATCAGCCGCAGAGGCCCCGCGGTCACTCCCGTCTCCTCCATCAGCTCACGCCTGGCCCCGGCCTCGGCCGTTTCGCCCAGCTCCTGCGCGCCGCCGGGTAGGCTCCAGGTGCCGATCCCGGGCGGCTTGGCGCGGCGGACCAGCAAAACGGTTTCCTTACGGAGTAGGACAACGCCTAGCCCCACCATGGGCCGGGCAGGGTAAGCGCGTGACATGGCGCGACCCTGCGCTTGCCGGTGCCGGTTGACCAGCGTAACACTTAGTCAACCGGCGTAGACCGTACAGCAGGAGTAGACATGTCCATCACCCGGCGTACCGCCCTTGCCATGCTCGCCGTCCCCGCCTTGATCCGGCCGGCCCGCGCGGCCACTCGCACGCTGAAAATCAGCCACCAATTCCCGGGAGGCACAATCGAGCAGGGTGACTTCCGCGACCGCATGTGTCGCCGTTTCGCGGCCGAGGTCGGGCGGCGCACGGATGGTGAGTTAGGGTTCGAGATCTATCCCGGCAGCTCGCTTATGAAGACGGTCGCCCAGTTTTCGGCGCTTCGCCGCGGCGCGCTGGACATGACGGCCTATCCGCTCGCCTACGCCGGAGGTGAAGTACCGGAGGTTAATATCGGCCTGATGCCTTGCCTGGTCACGACCTACGAGCAGGGTATGGCATGGAAAACCCAGCCCGTTGGGCAGGAGCTTGAGGCGGTGCTGGACAAGCGCGGTGTCAAAATCATCAGCTGGGTCTGGCAGGCCGGCGGCGTCGCCAGCCGCAGCACCCCCGTCGTGGTGCCGGACGATGTGAAGGGGCTAAAGGTTCGTGGCGGCTCACGGGAGATGGATCTGATGCTGAAGGCGGCGGGCGGCATCATCAGCTCCGTCCCCAGCAACGAGATCTATGCGGCCATGCAGACCGGCTCGCTCGACGCGGCCGTCACCAGCAGCACGAGCCTGATCTCGTTCCGGCTGGAGGAGATCAGCAAGGCCGTGACCACGGGGCGTACCGGCAGTTTCTGGTTCATGTTGGAGCCGCTGCTGATGAGCAAACAGGTCTTTGACAGCCTGACGCCGCCGCAGCAGAAGGCGGTGGTCGACGTGGGCGCCGAGCTTGAGCCGTTCGCGCTGACCGCCGCGCGCCAGGATGATTCGGACCTTGCAGCCGTGTACGCGAAGGTCGGCGTGACAGCGCACGACATGGATACGGCCGCGATCGGCAAGTGGAAAACCGTGGCGCAAGCGACGGCGTGGAAAGACTTCGCCGACCGTAACGCCTCCTGCGCCGCGCTGCTGAAGCTGGCCGAGGCTGTGGCGTGAGCACACACGGGATCGATGCCGCATCGGGCGCGATCCCCACGGCGGACGTGCCGCGGCTGGGCCTGCTTGGCCTTATTCAGTCGACCGTCGATTGGCTGAACGGCGTGTTAGCCGTGGGTGCCGCGATCGCGATTGGCGTGGCTGGCTGCGTGCTGACGTGGGAGGTTGCCGGCCGCTACTTCTTCGCCACGGCCAGCGACTGGCAAGACGAATTGAGCGTCTTTCTGCTTGTATGTGCCACGTTCTGTTCCGCCGCCTGGATACAGGCCCGGCGGGGCCACGTGGCGATCGACGCGCTAGCCGCCATCCTGCCGCCCGGTATCGACCGGATACGGCGTGTGCTGGCGGACGTGCTGAGCTTCGCGTTCGTCACGTTCTTTACCTGGAAATGCGGGACGTTACTGATGGAGGCGCTGGCGGAGGGGCAGACTACGCCGTCAGCCTGGGGTCCGCCGCTGTGGATCCCCTATGGATGCATGACGGCGGGAATGGCGTTGCTGTCGGTGCAGATCGCCTTGCAAATCCTGGGGTCGGCCCACCGTAACACGGCGTTCATTCATCAATGACGCCGCTGGAGCTAGGGCTGTCCTATGGCGGGGCGACGTTGTTGGCGCTGTTCTCCGGCATGCCGATCGCGTTCGCGCTGGGGGGCGTGGCGGTTGTGTTTATGCTGTTCTTCATGCCCGGCGCGTCGCTCGATACGGTCGCGCAGAACGTCTATGAGGAGCTGGCCAGCATCACGCTGCTGACCATTCCATTGTTCATCCTAAAGGGTGCGGCGATCGGCAAGTCACGCGCCGGCAAGGATTTGTACGACGCGCTGCACACCTGGCTGAACCGCGTGCCCGGCGGCCTAGGCGTCGCCATCGTCATCGCCTGCGGCCTGTTCGCGGCAATGGCCGGCAGCAGCCCCGCGACATGCAGCGCGATCGGCAGTTCCGGCATTCCCGAGATGCGACGGCGCGGCTACTCCCCTGGATTTGCGGCCGGACTGGTGGCGGCGGGCGGTACGCTGGGTATTCTATTGCCACCCAGTATCGTCCTGATTTTGTACGCCGTCGCGGCGGAGCAGTCGCTGGGCCGCCTGTTTCTCGCCGGTATCGGCCCCGGTATTCTGCTGGTCGTGATGTTCGCCACCTACGCGGTGATACGCTGGCGCCATGAGTTTAGCACGGCCGCCGCGGCCGGCGTTCCGCACGAAATCCTGCGCCAGGAGCGCTACACGCTGGCCGATAAGCTATCATCGCTGCCGCGCGTGCTGCCGTTCTTGGTGTTGCTCACTGGCGTGATGGTGGCGCTTTATGGTGGCATCGCGACGCCGTCCGAGACCGCGGGCCTGGGCGCCGTGCTGGCGCTGCTGCTGGTGGCGCTAGTGTACCGCGCTTACCGTTTGGCGGACCTGAAGCCGATCTTCGCCGGAACGCTGGGTGAGAGCGGAATGCTACTCATGATCATCGGCATGAGCCTGCTGTACAGCTATGTGATGAGCTACCTGCACATCAGCCAATCGGCCGCCGAGGGGATCGTGGGGCTGCATTTGTCGAAGTGGATGCTGCTGTTCGCAATTCTACTGCTCGTGGTCGGCCTTGGCTTCTTTCTGCCGCCCGTGTCGATCATCCTCATGACCGCGCCGATTATCCTGCCGCCATTGCGGGAGGCTGGGTTCGACCTGGTATGGTTCGGGATTGTGATGGCGGTCGTGATGGAGATGGGGCTGATCCATCCGCCGGTCGGACTGAACATCTTCGTCATCAACCGCATCGCGCCCGATATCGGCCTGGGCCCAATCATCTGGGGCACGCTGCCGTTCGTGGTGCTGATGGCGCTGGCTGTCGTGATCCTGTCGTTTGTACCGGGTATTGCGATGGGCCTGCCGAATTGGGTCTACACGAAGTAGTCTTGCCGTAGCCCGGTCGTCCGGCGATGATCGGTGCATGGATACGCATGCGTTCGACATAATGGTAATTGGGGCCGGCATTGCGGGCGCAACCGTCGCGGCCCACCTCAGCCCCGACCACCGCGTTGCCCTGATCGAGGCGGAGGAGGCGGCTGGCTACCACACCACGGGCCGATCGGCCGCGATCTGGATCCTGAATTACGGCCCGCCCGACGTGCGCGTACTGACCGGGGCATCGCGCGAGTTCTTCGCCAATCCGCCGCCGGGTTTCGCCGACGCGCCGATCCTGAACCAACGCGCCGTCGTGTTTCTGGCCCCCCCGGACCAGGCCGGCCGGCTGCAGATTATGCTCAACGAGGGTACGGGCCTACGCGAAACGTCCGTGGCCGAGATCCAGAAACTCGTCCCGGCCCTTCGCTCCGACTACGCCGTTGGCGCCGCGATCGAGGATGACGCTTTCGACATGGACGTGGCGCAGCTGCACCAGGGCTTTCTGCGCCAGATGCGTGCGGCCGGCGGCGTGCTTGCCCTACGCAGCCGCACCGGCCGCATCGAGTGGCGGAACGGCCAATGGCAAGTCGAAACCGCGGGCGGCCGTCTATTCCAGGCACCCGTCATCGTGAACGCGAGCGGTGCTTGGGGTGACGAGGTCGCGATCCAGGCCGGCGTTCAGCCACTCGGTTTGGTGCCCAAGCGCCGCACCGGCTGCGTGATCGACCCGGTGCCGTGGGAACCCGCCGCCTGGCCGATGGTCAACGACGTCGACCACACCTGGTACATCCGGCCCGAGGCGCGCACCAAAATTATGGTAAGTCCCGCGGACGAAACCGACATGCACCCGCACGACGTGGCACCGGATGAGCTGGACGTCGCCATCGCGATCGACCGCATGCAGCAGGCGCTGACGATCGACGTGAAGCGGGTCGAGCATAGCTGGGCCGGACTGCGCACGTTCACGCCGGACCGTAACCTGGCGTTCGGTTGGGACCGGCACGCACAAGGGTTCTTCTGGTGCGTGGGGCAGGGCGGGTATGGCATCCAGACCTCCCCCGCGGCCGGGCGGCTGGTGGCGGACGTGATTTCCGGGCGCGACCCGGGACCCGCTGGGCGCATCCTACCGACTGTGAACCCCGCCCGCTTCCAAACCTAGCATGAGCGCGTACGACGAGATGGTGGACGGGCGCGGGGGCGTTCGGCCGCACTGGCGTTCGATCCTGGGCGTACTGACCGGGCTGCCCCCCGGTGAGATGGATCACCGGGCCACTCGCCTGGAACGTACTGCGGAGGAGGAGGGCGCCGCCCCCACTTGGCGTTGCGACCCGGTACCATTGCCCATCCCGGCCGAGGAATGGGCCGAGCTGGAGACCGGTCTGATCCAGCGCGCTCGGCTCATGGAATCGCTGTTGGAAGACGTATACGGGCCGCAGGCGATGATTGCGGCCGGCGTGCTGCCGCCCACGCTAGTGTTCGCCAACCCCGGCTTTCTGCGTGCCTGCCGCACCACGCCGGGGCTGCCGGGCCGTATGCTGCAATCCTACGCCGCCGACCTGCAGCGGGGGCCGGACGGACGGTGGCGGGTGCTGGCGGACCGGGTACAGGCGGCGCCGGGTATCGGCTACGCCCGGGATAGCCGTCGTCTGCTGGCGCGCGTCATGCCGGAGCTGTTTCGTCCCGCCCAGGTGCGCCAACTGCGCCCGTTCTTCGACGCGTGGCAGGACGCGCTACTGGAGCAGGCCGCCCCCCAGGCCGGACGCCAGCCGGTCGTGGCGCTGCTGACCCGTGGCGTCACCGACCCACAATGGCCGGAGCACCTGACGCTGTCGCGCGACCTGAACGCCGCACTCGTGCAGCCGCGGGACCTTACGATGCGGGATGGGCGGGTGTTTCTCAAAACCCTGCGCGGTCTGGGCCCGGTCGATGTCCTGCTCAGCCGCGTACCTGGCGCGTCGCTCGACCCGCTGGAGGGTACGGGCGCCGTCGTGGGGGTGGCCGGACTGTTGCACGCAACGCGGCTGGGCACCGTGCGCCTACTGAACCACCCCGGTGCCGCGATGGTCGAGGCTCCGGCGCTGGCCGCTGCACTGCCCGCCTTGTGCCGCCACCTGCTGGGTGAGTCGCTGCGGCTGCCGACCACGCCGACTCTGTGGATGGGGGACGCCGCGTCGCGCAAACAGGTTGCGCACGAGTTTGCGCGCTGGACGGTCCGGTCTGCGCTCGATCCGGTACGGTCACCGCGAAGGCTGTCGGACATGACAGTGCCCGACCGGCTACAGCTGCAACAGGCGATGGAGCAGCGGCCCTGGGCGTTCGCCGCCGCCCTCGATGCGGAGCCGTCGGTCGCCCCGGCCGCGGGGGGTGCAGATGCCATGCTGGCACCCGCGCCGGTCGTGTTGCGGCTGTTCCTGATGCATGACGGGACGGGGTGGCGGGTGATGCAGGGCGGGCTGGCCCGCTTGCTGGCGCCCAACGAGCACGTCACGAGCGGCCTGCGGCAGGGCGCGGTGTTCAAGGACGTGTGGGTGCTGAACCAGGATACGCGCGACATTCATGGCCCCGACCCGATCCGGGTGCCCACGATCGCGATCCGGCGCGGCAATGCCGATCTACCTAGCCGGGTCGCCGACGATTTTTTCTGGCTGGGCCGCTATATCGAGCGGCTGGAGCTACAGGCGCGGCTGGGCCGGGCCGGTCTGCTACGCCGTGCGCGCGGCGCTCCGTTACCGCGGGAGGTGACGGAGCTGGAGGCGCTGCAGGCCTGCCTGCAAGCGATCGGCGTCGAAAGTGAGGAGGCCCGATCGGTCGATGCGGTTATCCGTGAGGCGATTGGGCCTGGCGGCGTGATTGCAAATGGGTTGGATCGCGCAATGTGGCTCACCGACTCGCTACGGGACCGCTTCACGATCGAGACCTACGCCGCGTTCGCCCATGCGCTACGGCAGGCGCAGAGTGATGTGCGGCAGGCGTCCGGCACCGGCCTCGATGACCTGGTGCACGCGATGATGGGCGTCATGCGCCTGGCCGCTACCATCGCCGGTGTGGCGGCCGAGGGGATGGTCCGCACGGGGGGATGGCTGTTCCTCGATCTTGGCCGCCGGATCGAGCGGGCTCACGCGTCCGCCCACGTGCTCGCCACGGTGCTACGCCAGCCACCGGTGCGGATGGAGGGCACGCTGCGCATGGTATTGGAGCTGTTCGACAGCGCGATCACCTATCGGGGCCGCTATTTGTCGGTCATCCAGCCGGCGCCCGTGCTGGACCTGGTCATGGCCGACCGGGGCAATCCGCGTGCGCTTGCGTTTCAGTTCGATCAGATCGCCCGGTTGCTGCGCGATTGCGGGGCCGACACAACCCTGATCGATCATGCACACAGCCTGTCGGTAGCCACCGACGCGATGGTCGAGGCCGTAGTCGATACGTCCGATCCGGCGCAGTGCGCGTCCAGCCTGCCCGACGGCCTGGAGAGCCTGGGCGAAAGTACGGCCGCGCTGTCGGATCAGATTACGCGGCAGTTCTTTGCCCTGCTTCCGCTGCCCCGCCTGGTTGGTATGGACCTGGCATGACCCGGCTGCGAGTGCTGCACCGGACGACATACACGTATGTCGATCCGGTCGAGCTCGGCGCGCATCTGCTGCATCTGCGTCCGCGCATCGTCCCGCATCAGACGCTGCATGCCTTCGCCATCGATGTGGGTGGCGCGACCGATCCGCGCCTGACCCACGGCCACGACCATTACGGTAACCCAGTCAGCTGGTTGTTCCTATCAGGGCTGCACGGGGCGTTGGTGGTCGAGTCCCGGGCGGAGGTCGAGGTCGCACCCCGCCCCATACCGGACCAGACGCCGGCGTGGGAGCGGGTGGCGGCGGCAGCGGTAAGTGCCAGCGCGTCGGAGTTTCTGTTCGCCAGCCCCCGCGTGCCGCATCTGACCCAGGCCCACACCTGGGCCGCTTCTAGCCTGCCGCCGGGCCGACCGGTGTTGGCCGGTGTGCTTGACCTGATGCACCGCTTCAAGACCGAGTTTCAGTTCGACCCAACCGCAACCACGGTCTCCACGTCGGTCGCGCGCGTGCTGGAACTGCGAGCGGGCGTGTGCCAGGATTTTGCACACGTGATGATCGCCGGATTGCGCACGCACGGTATCCCCGCGCGATACGTGTCGGGCTACCTACGGACGGTGCCGCCGCCAGGTAAGCCGCGGCTGGTGGGGGCCGATCAGTCCCACGCCTGGGTGGGCGTCTGGCTGGGTCCGGACCAGGGTTGGATCGACGTGGACCCAACAAACCAGATCGTGGTGCAGGACGGGCATGTTGTTCTGGGCTGGGGCCGCGACTATTCGGACGTTAGCCCGGTGCGCGGCGTACTGTTGGGCGGGGGCGAGCATACGCTCAAGGTGAGTGTGGATATCGCGCCGGCACCTGACGTCCCGTTGGAAAGCAGGAATGGTACAACGGGCGGGGCGCGCTGAGATCGTGCGTCCGGGTTAGTGCCGCAAACGCCAATAGGCTTTCGCACGCCTCAACACTGACTTTGCTGCGTCAACGCTTGGCCCCGGCCAAGGGACGGGATCACCGCCGTTACAATGGCGGTGCCATGGCAAGGGTCGCCGTTGGTACCCGGTCGGTGCTACTGTTCGTCAGGCCGCGGCAGGCCACTACAACCGGGTGGACGGCGCTAGGCCACGATCTGCAGGTACAGGTTGTTACCGATTGCACCGGTCGTGTAGGTGAAGCGGTCGGCCTGGGCCTGGGTGATATTGGCAAACGTCAGGCTGGCATTCACGCCAGTACCGGACAGGTTGGCATGGATGGTGGCACCCTGGTAGCCGGTCGCACCCTCGGGTGCTGCAGTCCACGCCCGGGTTGAGGTCGCGGGGTCGAAACCCCAGAACGTTGCCTTATCGCCCGCGTGAAAGTTGACGAGGGTGCCCCAAGATACCTGGCCGCCACGCCCATCGACATAAAACTCGTCCGCCCCGGTTCCGCCCGTCAGGAAGTTAGACCCGGTGCCGCCGTCAAGGATGTTGTTGCCGGACACGACCGTCAGCGCGTCATCCAGCGGACCACCCTTGAGGAACACGTTCGGCTGGTTGGCCGCCATCGCGACCGCGTCCGGCCCGGTGTAGATGTATTGTTGGGTCAGATAGCTGACCGGTCCGGTATACGCTTCCCCATGCGGGTGGGTACCGACGCCAGTCACGGTGTTGGTCTGGGAGAACGCCGGCGCGGCATAGATCTGATGGATGCCGTTCCGGTCGGATGGCGAGACATCCCGGTTCAGCGACGACGCCTGCGCATACATCAGCGCGGTCGGGTCGCCGTCGTGATCGAGGCCGAGCGCATGTCCAAGTTCATGCAGGACCACTTGGTTCATGGTTGCCTGCGTGCCCTGGTAGGTCGCGGTTCCGTTGTCGAGTGGGGCGGGCCGCTCGGCCGGGTCCTCGATCCGGATTTTGATTCCAGGGACAAAGTTCAACGACGTACCGTCGTAACTGTAATCCGTCTCACCGACCTGGGGCGCGCTGGCACCGAAATCGGCAAAGCCCACAACGATGTCGGCGTTTGCGGGCGTGGTCGTTTGCTGCAACCCGATGTTGATCAGGTCATCCCAGCGCGCAAACGCTGCTTGCACCAGCGTCTCGTAGGCGCCGGTGATGGTCGACGAGAACACGCCGGGTGCTGGCGCGGCCATCGCCCAGGTGACGGTCGGTTTGGCCCACTTCGGACCCTCAAACGCATAGGTCGGCATCGGCTAACTCCCTTCGAAAACGGGAGGTACCTTGGAAAAGCTGCCTAAACCTTAAGTTGTCGGGCGTTACCCTATTGGGCGAGCAATCGCATGGGCGGAGGCACGGTAGAACGCGTTATCCGTCGGTTGCACGGTCATGTCGGCCACGCAGGTGCGCGGCGGCAGGCTCGCTGCAAACACGGCGGCGGCGGCGATGTCCTCCGGCTGAACCATCAGCGAACGCTCGGCTGCCGTGGGTGGCCGTGGGCGGCTGTCCAAAATGGGCGTCGCGACTTCGCCCGGATTGATACAGATACTGCGGATGCCGTGGATGCCCTCCTCGGCATTAAGGGTGGCCGACATGGCCCGGGCGCCGTGCTTGGCGGCAGTGTAGGCTGGGCCGGTTACGGCGTAGATGCCGGTGCCGGCGACGGACGCCACGTGGATTATTGTGCCGCCGCCCGCCGCCCGCATGGCCGGCAGCACGGCCAACGTGCATAGGAACGGGCCCTTTAGATTGACGTCCACGACCATCGCCATGTCATCGGGCGATAACTGCGCCCAGTGACGGCGGCGGGCGTTGGCGCCGGCGTTGTTGATCAGGATCGCGGGCGGGCCAAACATCGCCACGACAGCCTCATGCGCGCGGGTGACGGCGTGGGGGTCAGTCACGTCGGCCACGGCCACCATCGCCTCCCCTCCAGCAGCCGTGACCGCATCCAGGGTGACGTTTAGTGTCTCGATCGACCGGCCCGTCAGTGCCACCCGGGCGCCCGCCTGGGCAAACGCTAAGGCGATTGCCCGGCCGATACCGGTCCCGGCTCCTGTTACCCATACCGTTTTGCTAGTCAGGTCACTCATTCTTTTCACCCAAGATTTCTTTTGCCAGCCGCATGGCGCTGTTGGCGGCCGGTATGCCGGCATAGGCGGCCACGTGAAGCAGCACCTCCGTCACGTCCGCCGGCGTGGTGCCCGTGTTGCGCGTGGCGTTTAGGTGCAGTCGTAGTTCCTCATGATGGCCCAGCCCAGCCAGCAGTGCCACGACCAGCATGCTGCGTTCGCGTAGCGTCAGGCCAGGACGGGTCCAGACCGTGCCCCACGCTACCTCGGTCGCGAAATGCTGAAAGTCGATGTCCATGGCCGTCGCCTGCGCCATCGATCGCTCGACATGGGCGGCGCCCAGAACACGGCGACGCATGGCAAGGCCGGATTCGAAGATGTTTATGACGGGTGGCATCAAGTGGGCGCGCATGGCGGCGGTGACGGCGTCGGGGGCCTCGATCGTCGGAATGTGGGCAACGCCGGGCAGAACCGTCAGCGCGGCCTGTAGCGCTGTCGCCATGGCCTGCGCGCTCGCAAGCGGCGTCGACTCGTCCAACGCGCCGACGATCACGGTGGTCGTGACCTGCAACGCCGACGTGTGGGCCGTAAGGTCTGCGCGGCCGATCGCCTCGGCCGCCAATGCGTAGGCCTCTGGCGACGTACGCAGCAGCATGGTGCGTAGGCCTTGCGCGGCCGGGTCACCGAGAAAGCCGGGGGTGACCCAGCGCGCCATGACAACATCGACGATCGCGCCCAGTCCATCCGCGCGCACTTGCGCCGCTCGGTCGACCCAGCCCTGGGCCGGCGGGATGACCATGGCCGTATCCACCAGCAGCAGCGACAGCACGCGGTCCGGCGCCCGGTGCGCCATTGCCTGCGCAACCATGCCCCCCAAGCTTAGGCCCGCGACGTGCGCGGCATCGATGTGCAAGACATCGAGCACGGTTAGTGCGTCTACCGCCAAGTCGTCGATCGAATAGGGTCCGTCGGCTGCCGCGGTCAGCCCATGGCCGCGGAAATCGGGCCGGATCACGCGAAACGGGCCGGCTAGCGCTTGGGCTTGCGCATCCCAGACCTCGGTCGAGGTACCCAGCGAATGCAACAGGATCAGTGGTACAGCCGCCGCCGGGCCGTCGATCCGGACGTGGGTAACGTGGCCACCAGCTAATAGAAACATTAGCGGTAGTCATTCCAGACGGTCGTGAACGGCTTACGAAAGAACGTGGCCCACAGGTAATTGGCGCCGTAGCGGATACCGGTCACGAATAGCCCGTCACCGCGCAGGCGCCGGCCAGACGACTGGGCGGTCAATTTATAGGTGAACACGACGTCGCCGACCTTGC
>JANPPS010000134.1:0-3343 GCA_031428635.1 Rhodospirillales bacterium | reverse complement strand
AGCTCGATTACAACCTCTTGTTCCGCTGGTTCGTGGGCCTGTCGATGGACGCGCCGGTTTGGGATGCCAGCACGTTCAGCAAGAACCGCGATCGCTTTCTCGAAGGCGACGTGGCGCAGCGATTGCTGACGGCGATCCTTGTCCAGCCACGGGTCCGCGCGCTGATGTCGGACGCGCACTTCTCAGTCGACGGGACGCTGATCCAAGCCTGGGCCAGCCATAAATCGTTCAAGCCGAAGCCCGCGGCCGGGTCGAATGACTTGGACGGTGGGCCGCCTGGTCCCGCGGCACCGGCCGCCCCCGCGTCAGCGCCGGCCAGACGCAACCAGGACGCCCCGGTATGAGGAGCAACAGCGCTTTCGGCAACGCTCCAGCAGTCCTGAACACCATCGCTCAAGCCTGAGCCAGCTATTAAAGGGCTAATAGCACCTATTCACAACCGCGATCATCCCGAGAGGGAGAGGATCGTGCTGCGTCATCTGGCTTTTTCAGCAGCCTGCTAAGCCGTGCGCTGCCCTTGGCAAGTCGAGAACAGACTGTACTGGATGCTGGACGTCGTGTTCCACGAGGATCTAAGCCGTCTCCGATCCGGTGCCGGGCCACAAAACATAGCAACGGTCCGGCACATGGCCAAAAACCTTCTCAGAGGGCCGAAGGACAAACACAGCCTCAAGGTCAGGCGGACATCAGCCGCCTGGGACACCGTTTATCTCAAAGCCTTACTTCGCCAATCAGAGTGACCGCCCTTCAAGTGATTTCCCTGGCCTACAGACCGCTGCGATTGAGTTACTGCACTCGGGATGCTATGTGGGTTTGGGCTGTAGCGCGAGGCTTTGAGAACTGGGTGACGAGCGCGCTGCTACCTACCGGCGTCCCACGACCTGTCCACATCGGCGAGGCCCACGCTGGCTTCGGCGAAACACCATGAGCAGCCAGAACCCGGGTTCGATCATGCGCCGCGTGCTGGCGGGCGCAGGTTGGGCGATGGGTTGGCGCGTGCTGAGCCGCTCTCTGGGTTTCGTCAGCATGCTCATCCTCGCCCGCCTCCTGGTCCCCGCAGATTTTGGTATCGTGGCGGTGGCATCGTCAATCGCCGCGTCCATCGACACGCTGTCACAGCTGGGCGTCCGCGACGCGTTGGTCCGGATGCCGGACGAGCGGATCGAATACTACAACACCGCCTTTACCTTCCAGGTCGCGCGGGGCGTGCTGACCGGATCCCTGCTGGCCGTCATCAGCCTGTTCGCCGAGGCCTGGTTCGGTGATCCCCGCCTGCGGGATATCCTGCTGCTGATGGCAGGTCTGGCCGTCGTATCCGGCTTCGAGAACATCGGCGTCGTCCGGCTGTTGCGGGAGCTGAATTTCCGGACACAGTTCGTCATGCAGATTGCGCCGCGGCTGCTCGGCTTCATCGTCACCGTGACACTCGCATTCCAGCTGCGCGACTACCACGCGCTGGTCTGGGGCATGATCGCGTCGAAGTTGGCCGGCGTAGCCGTCACGTATATCGCATCGCCCCACGTACCCCGCTTCAGCCTGGCGGGCTGGCGTTACCTGCTCGGGTTCTCATTCTGGACCTGGGCCGGGAGCCTCGCCATGGTGGCCTGGAGCCGGTCTGACCCGTTCCTGCTCGGCCCGGCGCTTGGGCCGGCCATGCTGGGCGTCTACCTGCTGGCCGTCGAGATCGCCCTCATGCCCCTCAGTGAACTGCTCGAACCCGTCTGCTCGACCCTGTTCCCGGGCTTCGCCTTCGCGCGGCGGCAGGGGGCGGCCCCGTTGGAGATTGGCCTGACCATCGGCGGTGCCCTCGCGCTGTGCACGATCCCGTTCTCGATCGGGATATCGGCATGTTCGGGCTATCTCGTCGCCGGGCTACTCGGTCAGAAATGGCAGGCCGCTCAGCCTGTCATCGCCGTGCTGGCATGGGTCTGCGTGTTCTCGCCATTCAGCTACGTGTGCTCCAGCCTGTTGTCCGCACAGGGCCAGGTCAGGCGCGTCTTCGCCACAAACGCCGCCGCGGCAATCCTTAAAGTGGCAGTCACGCTTGTCGTGCGCGAGACGCATGACTTGGTCGTCATTGCCAGTGCCGGGGTCGCTGTTGTCGCAATCGAGTCGACGCTGTTCATTGGGCAGCTGCATGCGGCCGGCAACACGGAGCTGCGGCAACTCTGCACGACCCTGCTGCGGGCAGCCGCCGCGACAGTGCCGACCGTCGCGATCCTGGCGATGCTGCCCGGCACCTGGACCCCCGTCGCTATTCCGCAGGCGTGGGCGCTCCTCTATGGGGCTGGCATCGGGGCGCTTACGTTCGCCTTATTTATCGCGTTCGACGCAGCGCTCTGGCTGATCTGGCGGCGCCCGAGCGGGTCCGAAGATTGGCTCTACCAAGCGTTCCGCTCCGTTAGCCGCTAAAATACTAATTACACCCAAATCTGACCCAGTCCTTCGTTAATGATGTTAATACCCGATTACAATGTTGCCATTGTATCTGGATGTCATCTGCAGTCGAAGCGGACGGTCGAAGTGTTCGAAACCATCTTGAACACTGTTACTGCATAGACACGTAGTGCACAGTTCTTGCTGTCACGACTTGTGGAGCGTCTATGCAGAGCGACGTGAGCCACTTCCTTTCTTCGTAGGAAAATGAAAGCCGCGGTAGCCGTGCGCTGCACAGCGTCTCTCAACCGCTGGTGAGCAGAGTTTCAGGCCTATTTTCAAGGTGACGTTCCCGTTGCGCCCCCTTGAACTTGCCTATGAGTCAGGACCTTATGCCAAAACCTCTCTGATGTGACTCTCGGGGCTTCCCCGATGCGGTGCACATCTGATTCGATTGCGCTGCCATGAGGAGGCCCGCCATGCCCACTCCACTGACAATCGACTACGACGCCGCTCGCCTCCGAACGGCCGCCCGCGCTAGCAAGGATGCCAACCAGACCCGGCGGCTTCTCGCCCTTGCGGCAATCTACGACGGTGCGACCCGGACGGATACCGCGGTGATCGGTGGTGTGACGGTGCAGACTGTGCGCGACTGGGTTGTGAAGCGTAACGCGGACGGGCCGGAGGGCCTCATTGACCAACGGGGCACGCCTCCAATCCTAAACGACGAATATCGCCGGACGCTTGCGCTGGCGATCGAGGACGGGCCGATCCCAGCGATCCACGGCGTCGTGCGCTGGCGGGTGATCGCCGATCGTCTGGAACAGCATGCGGCGGACGAACTGGCGGAACCACCTGTAGACCGTCTGCCAAGGACCAAAATTCGTCGGCAGCATACTCCAGCCCCCGCCGCTGCGGGCCATGTAGAGGATGGCGTTCAGCATTTCCCAAAGGTCCACGCTGATCT
>JANPPS010000133.1:0-28587 GCA_031428635.1 Rhodospirillales bacterium | reverse complement strand
CTTTAGCAAATGGTGCCTGCATCCGGCCGACGAATGCACCGTCACCGTCGTGGGCGAACGGGGATCGCCACAGGCCACCCGGCTGTCCACCGTCACGTCCCTGAAGTGGCAACGCCCGCGGGCGCCACGGGACCAGGACGCCGCCGCCACCCCGTAACGTCAGGGCGGCGGGTTTCCTCGGGTCCCGTCGCCCGCCGTGCGCGTGAGTAATTTCCGATCCTGCCGGTCCTGATAACGTCATCATAGCGTCTGTCAAACAGACTGAGACGCACCGCAATTAACGTCGGCCTTATGCGACGGCGGGAGTGGCGATGTCTGGAACGGCACTGATCGGGGTTACAGCAATGGACACGACCGCACCCATTTCCGGACGTCTGCAGGACCGCCGATCCGCGCCGGGCGCAGCGACACCGCCATTGGATAACGAGCTGAGCTTAATTGACCGGTATTGGCGCGCCGCAAACTACCTCTCGGTTGGTCAGATCTACCTTTATGACAACCCTATGCTGCGCGAGCCGCTGAAGCTTGCGCACGTCAAGCCGCTGGTGGTGGGGCATTGGGGCACCACGCCGGGTCAGAACTTCATCTACGTGCACCTAAACCGGGTCATTAAGAAGAACGACCTCGACATGTTCTACATCGCCGGCCCCGGCCATGGCGGTCCGGCGCTGGTCGCTAACACCTACCTCGAGGGTAGCTACAGCGAGATTTACCCGAACATCAGCGAGGACGAGGAGGGTATGAAGAAGCTCTTCACCCAGTTCTCGTTCCCGGGCGGTATCTCGAGCCATGTCGCGCCGACGACGCCGGGTTCGATCCATGAGGGCGGCGAGCTTGGCTACTCTCTCAGTCACGCGTTCGGTGCCGCGTTCGACAACCCTGGCCTGATCGTCGCTTGCGTCATCGGCGACGGTGAGGCCGAGACAGGCCCGCTGGCCACGGCCTGGCAATCCAACAAGTTGCTCGATCCCATCACCGACGGCGTCGTGCTGCCGATCCTGCATCTCAATGGGTTCAAGATCAGCAACCCCACCATCCTGGCCCGCGTCGAGCCGGAGGAGCTGGAGCAATTCCTGCGCGGCTGCGGCTGGACGCCGTATTTCGTGGAGGGCGACGATCCCGAGACGATGCACCGGCTAATGGCGGAAACCCTGGACACGGTGATCGGCGATATTCAACAGGCACAGCACAAAGCCCGGTCCTCGGGTGATCCTGCCCGCCCCCATTGGCCCGTGATCGTGCTGCGCTCGCCAAAGGGCTGGACCGGCCCGAAGGAGATCGACGGGCTCAAGATCGAGGGCACGTTCCGGGCGCATCAGGTGCCGATCCTGGTCGATCCCGCCCACCCCGACCATGTCGCCGACCTCGAGGCCTGGATGCGCAGTTACAAGGCCGAGGAGCTGTTCGATGAGAACGGGCGCCTGATGCCCGAACTGGCCGCGTTGGCGCCCACGGGCGACCGCCGAATGGGCGCCAATCCGCACACCAATGGCGGCATATTGCTGCATGATTTGCGCATGCCGAACTTCCGGGATCACGCGGTCCATGTGCCGTCGCCGGGGGCCGTCACGGCGCAGGACACAATGGTACTGGGTCATTTTCTGCGCGACGTGACCAAGCTAAATCAGGAAAAGCGCAACTTCCGCATCTTCGGTCCGGATGAAACCATGTCGAACCTGCTCGGTGCCGTGTTCGAGGTCACCAACCGGCAGTGGGATGCGCGGGAGGTGACAGGCGACGAGTTCCTGGCACCCGAAGGCCGCGTTGTCGATTCTATGTTGAGCGAACATCAGTGCGAAGGCTTCCTCGAGGGCTACCTGCTGACCGGACGGCACGGCCTATTCAACAGCTACGAGGCCTTCATTCGGATCATCGATTCTATGTTCACCCAGCATGCCAAATGGCTGAAGGTGACGTCGGAGCTGCCCTGGCGCCGGCCGATCTCGTCCCTGAATTACCTTCTGGCCTCACACGTCTGGCAGCAGGATCATAATGGGTTCACGCATCAAGATCCGGGATTTCTCGACCATGTCGCCAGCAAGAAGGCGGACGTTATCCGTCTCTATCTTCCACCGGATGCGAACTGCCTGTTATCGGTGTTCGACCACTGCCTGCGCAGCCGGCACTATGTGAACGTCGTTGTGGCCGGCAAGCACGCTTTGCCGCAGTGGCTGACAATGGAGCAGGCAATCACCCACTGCACCGAGGGGCTCGGCATCTGGCAATGGGCCAGCAACGACCAGCAGGAGGAGCCGGACGTGGTGATGGCCAGTTGCGGCGACACGCCGACGCTGGAAAGCCTTGCCGCCGTATCGATCCTGCGCCAGCACCTGCCGGACCTGAAGATCCGCGCGATCAACATCGTGGACCTGATGCGGCTGCAGCCGGAGCACGAGCATCCGCATGGCCTGAGCGAGATTGATTACGACCAGCTTTTCACGACCGATAAGCCGATCATCTTCGCCTTTCACGGCTATCCCAGCCTGGTTCACAGCATTACCTATCGGCGCACCAACCGCCACATGCACGTTCGCGGCTACAAGGAAGAGGGCACGATCACGACGGCCTTCGATATGCGGGTGCAAAACGACCTGGACCGGTTCCACCTGGTGATGGACGTGGTCGACCGGGTGCCGGGCATGGACACCAAGGGTGCGTATCTGAAGCAGCGGATGAAAGACAAGCTGATCGAACACAAGCATTATATCGACAAACACGGAGAGGACCTGCCGGAGATCCGCAATTGGATGTGGGGCCAGCCGTCATGACGCCAACGCTGCTGGAAACGGCGATGGTCAAGACGGCGGGCGCGCTCGTCGGTGCCGGTCGCGGATTGCTGGCGATGGATGAGAGCACTCCGACCTGCGACAGGCGCTTCGCCGCAGCCGGCATTCCGCAGAACGTCCAGATGCGGCGTACCTACCGCGAATTGCTCATAACGACCCATGGTCTGGCCGACTACGTGAGCGGCGCGATCCTCTATGACGAGACGATCCGGCAATCCGACCGGCACGGCCGGCGACTGGTCGATCGGTTGACCGACGCCGGTATGATCCCCGGTATCAAGGTCGATACCGGGACAACGCCGCTCGCACTGCATCCCGGCGAAGTAATCACCGAGGGCCTGGATGGCTTGCGTGAGCGGCTGATGGACTATGCCGCCATGGGTGCACGCTTCGCCAAATGGAGGGCAGTGATCGGCGTGGAAGACGGGCAGCCCAGCCAGGCTTGCATTCGTGCCAACGCGCAGACCCTCGCCCGATACGCCGCACTCTGTCAGGAGGCTGGGATCGTCCCGATCGTGGAACCAGAAGTGCTGATGGCGGGCGTACACGACATGGCACGATCCGAGGAAGTGACCGGAGTAGTGCTGGCGATTGTTTTCGACGAATTGCGAGCCCAATCGGTCGTGCTGGAGGCCATGATCCTCAAAGCGAACATGGTGCTGCCCGGCCTCGCCTGCACACAGCAGGATCCGGCCCTGGCCCTGGCCACCGCGACGCTGCGTTGCCTGCGCCGGAACGTGCCCGCCGCCGTCGCCGGTATCGCCTTCCTATCGGGCGGACAGGCCAGCAAGCTCGCGTCCGCCCGGCTGAACGCGATTAATACGAGCGCGCCGGGCAACCGTTCGGCATGGCCGCTCGTATTCTCCTTCGCGCGCGCGCTGCAGGATCCGGCCCTCGGGATCTGGGGCGGCAAGGAGGGCAATGTCGCGGCGGCCCAGCAGGCGCTACTGCATCGGGCCCGGTGCAACTACGCGGCCCTGCGCGGCGTATATGATGACAAGATGGAACACGCCGCATTGCAGTTCGCGTAGTGATCCGGCGAAACGCATCTGGAAGCGTCCCAAAAACGCTAGTGGGTAAGTTCTCATGAGCGGAGGCGACCAGTGAACCGAACAATGACCTCCATCACATTACGTACAGGCATCGCTATCCTGGTCATGACACGGCTGTCCCCCGTTTATGCTACCGGCGTACAAACGCCTGCCACCGCACCGCACCCAACACAGGCTCTGCCGCCAACTCCCGCCACCGACTCTGCCGACGAGAAGCTGCGGGCCGCGGCCGAACCATTCGAAAAGCTGACGGAGACTGCGTTCACCGCGTCCCGAACCGCGCTCGCTACGACCCTAGCTGAGGCGCTTGTGGCTGGGCAAAGCGTGCAGGCTCTGCTTCCGGAGCAATCCGTCAAACGGTTCGGAGACGAGATCGACGCCCTCAAGGCAGCATCCCGAAACCATCGCCGCGCCGATATCGCGCTATCGTCCATCGAGGTGTACCGCACGCTCGTGACCGCCGTGGCGGATGGTGCCAAGGTACCGGCCGGGGTGAGCATGTTGGACTACGCCGGTTATCGGTATCGGGCCGATTTGAAGTCCAGCCCTCGCCAGTGGTCCGACATGGCCGATGCGGCTAGCTTCGCTCGGCAGACCTGGACGTCGCTCACGCCAAAGGTCGTGTCCCCGGCCCTGGAGGCTAAGGTTACTAGCGCCATCAGTGCCATGGAACAGGGGGCAGCGCACAAAAACGCGTCCGCGGCCGCAAAAGCCGCGCAGACCGAACTTGATCTGGTCGACGACCTTGAGAAGCTTTTTGCATCCCGCTGACATCCGAGACCCGACCCGGTAGTCGATCGATGGCCGCCGTCGATCAGTCCCTGAGGCTCCATTTAATTCGGCATGGCGAAACGCTGTGGTCCCGGTCCGGCCAGCACACCGGGCGGACCGATTTGGCGCTGACCGCGCATGGTGAACAACAGGCCCGGTCGCTCAAGTCACTCCTCGATACCATCCGCTTCGATGCCGTGTTTACCAGCCCGGCCCTGCGAGCGCGGCAAACGTATGCTCTGGCCGGTCCAGTCGCGCCGGCCGCCTTCGTCGACCCGGACCTGGCTGAGTGGGATTATGGGCAATATGAAGGCAAAACCTCCAGCGACATCCGGCGGGACCGGCCGGGCTGGAACTGCTATCGCGATGGCTGCCCGGGCGGCGAAAGCCCTAGTGATGTGTCGGACCGTGCCGATCGCCTGATTGCCCGGCTCTGTTGTTTGCGCGGCAACGTGGCATTGTTCTCCCACGGTGAGTTCGGCTGCAGCCTGGCGGCACGCTGGATCGGATTGCAAATAAGCCTGGGCGAACACCTTCAGTTCGAGACAGCGTCGCTGAGCGTCCTCGCCTTCAACCCGGCACACGCGGAGCTGCACGTCATCGCTTGCTGGAACCTCTCGCCAGGCGTTCCGATGGAACCGGAGGCGAATAAGCCGCCATCCGTCAGCGCTCACCGCTCCCATCCACCTCACGTGCCTTAAGGCGCCCTTGATCCGCCCAGTGCATGTGTTGACGCCTGTCCTGGCGGCCTGCGCCGTATTGGGGGGCTGCGCGTCCTACCACGCTCAACCATTGTCCGAACGCTCTACACTCGCACCGAGCGTTGCCGCCCTGAACCGGACACGGCCGGGCGCCCTACCGATTTCCGCTGAAAGTGCACTGACCCTTGCGGACGTAGCGCGCCTCGCTGTTCAAAATAGCCCGGATTTGCGTGCGGCACGCGAACAGCGGGGCGTGGCCCAGGCGCAAGTAGTTCAGGCGGGACTGCTGCCAGATCCGGTTCTGTCCGGCAGCTATAACCTTCTGTTGGGCGGTCCGGGTGTCGCCAACGCGATCGGCGCCAGCCTGACCGGCGATATCACGGCGCTTATCACCCTGTCCGCCCGGCGTCGCGCCGCGCGTGAGGCTGCCCGGCAAGTCGATGCAAGCCTGGTCTGGCAGGAATGGCAGACGATCAGCCGGGCCCAGACGCTCGTGGTCGATCTGGTCCAACAGGATCGCCTGTTGCAGAGCTTCCGGCGGACGCTTGCCTTGCTCACGGACCGTGCCTCGACCACGACCCGGGCCGTGGCGCAGGGCAACGCGACGCTGCAGATGCTGGCACCCGACGTGGCGGCCGTGACGGGCCTGCAGACGCAGCTTGAGGCGGCCATTCTTGCGCAGGAGCAGCGTTGGCAATCGCTCGACGCCCTACTCGGGCTGGAGCCCCATGTGCGCCCATTGCTGGCGAACGATGTCAGCGTGCCTGCGATCGGACGGGACGAGGCGGCCGGTATGCTCGCCGGCCTCCCGCAGCGACGGCCGGATCTGATCGCGCTGCAACTCGGCTACCGGTCGCAGGAGGCGAACCTATGGGCCGCGGTACTGGCCCAGTTCCCGGCCCTTACGCTCGGACCGAACTACGGCAATGATACGAGCCGCGTGCTGTCGGCCGGCCCATCTGTCTCCGTGGCACTTCCGCTATTCAATCGGAACCAGGGCGTCATTGCGATCCAGAGTGCAACCCGCGACCAGTTGCGTGCGGAGTACGCAGCCCGCCTGGCAACCGCGAGCGGCGGGGCACAGGCGCTACTGGCCAACGTCGACCTGCTTGAGCGCCAACTTGCCGTGTCCCAGGCCGGGCTGGGCCAGGCCGAGCGGCTGGCGTCCGGCGCCGAGCGTGCGCTGCATGGCGGCCTGCTAGACGAACTGAGCTACGTGCAACTGATCACGGCGCGGCTGGAAAAGGAGCGGCAGATTATTGTCCTGGAGCAGCAGCTTCTGGAGATCCGGATCGCCCTCGCGACTCTTCTCGGTGCCGGGCTGCCCCCCGTGCAGCTTACCCCACCCGAAGAGTCGGGACCGATATGAAACGCCTGCTGATCATTCCGTTTATGCTCGTGCCCCTCGCCGGTCTCGCGCAGCCGGCACCGGCGCCCAAGCCCAGCGTACTCATCCAGACGCAGGCTGCTCGCCAAGGAAGCGTTCCGCGCATGCTGACCGCGTACGGGTCGGTCCAGCCCTCACCCAATGGCGGCAGCGAGGCACTCAGCCTTCTGCGCGCGGGCCGGGTCACGCGTGTGACTGCGGTGCTGGGCCAGACCGTTCGCCGTGGTCAGTCCCTGGTCACCGTCACCGCCGATCCGGCCGCACTGGCAGCCTACCGCCAAGCGACCTCGGCAATGACGCTCGCAACCGGCGAGCATACCCGCATCAGCCAAATGCTATCCCAGCATCTTGCGACCCGCGACCAGCTTGCACAGGCTGAAAAAGCTGTCGCGGATGCACAGTCCACGTTGGATGCGCTGAACCGCGCCGGCGGTGGCACTGCCGAACAGACGATTACGGCGCCGTTCGACGGGGTGGTATCAGCGCTCCTGGCCGCGCCGGGCGCCCGTGTCGCGGCTGGGGCGCCGCTGGTCACGCTGGCCCGGTCGGATCGCTACGTGGCGGCGGTTGGCGTGGAGCCAGGCCAGCGCGGCCTACTCGCACCCAATCAGGCGGTTCAGGTCCAGCCCCTCGATGGCGGCTCGTCAGTCCCCGGCAGCGTGCTGGCCGTGGGGGGAATGCTGGATCCGCAAAGCCGGCTGGTCCCGGTGATGGTCTCGTTGACGTCAGGCGGGGGACAGCCTGATGCCTCAGGAACCCTACTCCCCGGCGGTCCGGTCCGTGCCGTCGTGACGGTGGGCGAGATGCGGGGATGGCTCGTGCCGCGCAACGCCGTGATGACCGACACGGCAGGCACGTATCTGTTCCAGGTGAACGGCACCACGGCAGCACGGGTCGCCGTGCGCGTCGTGGGCACGTCCGGAGATACAACGGTCGTCGATGGGCCGATCGACGCCAGCCGCGCAGTGGTCACGAGTGGGAACACCCAGCTTCAGGATGGCGGCCTGGTCCGGATGCAGCAGGCCGACGCAGGCAGGACTGCCGCGAAGCCATGAGCGGCGACGCGATCCAGGGCCCGGCACCGGCCAGGGATACCGACGGCAGCCCCGGGTTTATCGCAAAACACACGCGGTCGATTCTGCTGGTCCTGCTGGCACTCGCAGTCGCCGGCGGCTTTTCCGGGGTCCAACTGCCAACCGGACTTTTCCCAGTCGTGCAGTTCCCCCGCGTGCTCGTCAGCGTAAATGCCGGCGCAAGGCCCGCTGACCAGACGGCCCTCCTGGTGACAATCCCGCTGGAGCAGGCCGTACGGCGTGTCCCTGCCGTATTGCGCGTGCGGTCGACGACCAGCCGCGGATCGGCCGAGGTCTCCCTCGATTTCGCCTGGGGAACGGACATGGTGTCCGCGGCCGTACAGGTGGACGCGGCCGTGGCGCAGGCGCTGCCGAGCTTTCCGAGTGGTACGAGCTACCAGGTGCGGCGGATGGACCCGACCGTCTTTCCGATCATCGCCTATTCGTTGTCATCCAACACCATCAGCCCCGTCGCGCAACGCGACCTTGCCCAGTATCAACTCGTCCCGCTGCTCACGGCCATACCCGGCGTCGCCTACGTCGGTGTGCAGGGTGGGGCGGTGCAGGAGGTGCAGGTTCTGGTGGACCCCCACCGGCTGGCTGGCCGCAACCTCGCTTTGTCCGACGTCGCAACCGCATTGGCCAAGGCCAACATTCTCACTGTCGTGGGGCGCATACAGGACCATGACAAGCTGCTCCTACTGGCGCTCGATGACACCCTACGCCGGGTCGAGCAGGTGCGAGACACGGTCGTTCAGGCAGGTCCAGGCGGCGTCGTGCGGGTCGGCGATGTGGCCGAGGTAACGGACGGCGTCGTGCCGCAGTGGATCAGGGTTGGCGAGGACGGGCATCCGGCTGTCCAGTTCCAGGTCTATCAGCAGCCGAACGCGAACAGCGTGGCGATCTCGGCTGCGGTGCGGGAGGCACTGGCGGATTTCCGTCCGCAGATGCCCGCCGGGATCACGCTGTCCAACTGGTATGACCAGAGCACTCTGGTCACAGCCTCCGCCGGCAGCGTCCGCGATGCAGTCCTGATTGGCCTTGGCTTGGCAGGGCTGGTCCTCCTAGCGTTCCTGCGCAGCCTGCGGGTGACGCTGGTCGCGATGCTGGTCGTGCCGGCGACGCTGGCCACCACGGTGCTACTACTTTCCGTCCTCGGCCTGACGTTCAACATCATGACGCTGGGCGGCATCGCGGCGGCCGTCGGACTGATCATCGATGATGTCATCACCATGATCGAGCATCTGGCCCGCCGCGCCGGTGCTGCCGGGTTGGAGGGCGACCCGGCCAATGCCGTCCTGCCTGCCGGGCGGGAGTTCCTGCCGCCGCTCACCGGCTCCAGCATGGCCACCCTGCTGGTGTTCCTGCCGCTGGTGTTCCTGACCGGCGTCACCGGTGCCTTCTTCAAGGCGCTCTCGCTTACGATGGCTGCGGCGCTGATCATTTCGTACGCGCTCACCGCACTCGCCGTTCCGGTGCTCGCACGCCTCGTCGTGGATTTCAAACGCTGGAAAGATCCGGGTGAGGGGCCGGAAGGTCGCGTGGGGCGAGGGCACCGCTGGCTGCTGGAGCGGCTGTTCTCCCGGCCCTGGCTGCTCGCGCTGGGCTTGGCACCGCTGCTGGTGCTCGGATGGTTCGCCTACAACAATGTCGGAAGCGGCTTTATGCCGAAGATGGACGAGGGGGGCTTTGTCCTCGACTACCGCTCGGCGCCCGGCACCTCTCTCGACGAGACCCTGCGGGAGCTTGGGCAGGTCGAGGCGATCCTGCGCGCCACCCCCGAGGTCGACACGTTTTCGACACGGACCGGCGCCGGACTTGGCCAAAGCCTGAGCGAGCCGAACACCGGAGACATCTTCGTCCTCCTCAAGGGGTTCCCACGGCGGCCGATCGAGGCCGTGATGACCGAGGTACAGGACAAGGTGGACCAGGCCGTCCCCGGCCTGAGCGTCGCAACGGCTCAGCTCATGGAGGACCTGATCGGAGACCTCACGGCTGTGCCGCAGCCGGTGGAGGTCAAGCTCTATGCCACCGACCCGGCCGCGCTGGCCCCGGCCGCCCGGAGCATCGCCGCCGCGATCGCGAAAGTGCCAGGCCTGGTGTCGGTGCAGGACGGCATCGTCATCGCCGGCGACGGCCTGAATATCCATGTTGACCCGGCGCGTGCCGCCATCGAAGGCGTAGACGCCGGCGCGGTTGGTGCCGCGCTGGACGGCTATCTCGCGGGGATCGTCGCGACCCAGCTTCCGCAGCCGCTAAAGCAGGTGGGCGTGCGGGTCTGGCTGCACCCTGACCTGCGCCAATACGACAATCAGCTTGCGGACCTGCCGATCCGTGCCCCGGATGGGCACCTGTTCCCCCTGGGCCGCGTCGCGCAGGTGTCCCCAGCGCCGGGCCAGGCGGAGATCGTCCGCGAAAACTTGCAGCCCATGATCCCGATCACCGCACGGCTGCAGGGGCGCTCGCTCGGCGCGGCGGTGGCGGACGTGAAAGTGGTCCTGGACCGGCCAGGCACGCTACCGGCCGGCGTGCGTTACGAGCTGGGCGGTCTGTATGCCCAGCAGCAGATCGCGTTTTCCGGGCTGATCCGGGTGTTCGTCGCGGCGCTCGTCGCGGAGTTCGTGCTGCTGCTGTTCTTATACGAACGATTTTGGCTGCCGGTGATCATGCTCGGCGTGTCCGTGCTGTCCACTACGGCGGTGTTCACCGGGCTATGGCTCACGGGGATCGAGCTGAACATCACGGCCATCATGGGCATGACGATGATCATCGGCATCGGTACGGAGATGGCGATCTTCCTGGTGTCCGAGTACGTCGCCCTGTCCCGGGAGATGCCGCCGCGCCAGGCCCTGTTGGAGGCTGCGCGCAACCGTTTCCGGCCGATTGCGATGACGACGATCGCTGCGATCCTGACGTTGATGCCGTTGGCCCTGGCCATCGGTCAGGGTTCGGGCATGCAGCAGCCGTTGGCTATCGCCATCATCTCCGGCCTATTGGCGCAGTTTCCACTCGTGCTGCTTGCCATACCGGTGCTGATCGGGCTGACCTTGCCCCGCAGGGAAGTGCTGGGACCGGTCGAACCTGGGCTGCAGACACAGTCTGCGTAGTTTCCGAGCCTCTCGCCAACCAGGCCTAGACAGTAAGGTTTTCAAGTGTCGACCGGTTAGACTGGCTGGGTACTGCACTTGCTGTATCGCGCATGGCCCCCGCGAACCTGCACATTATGGAAGGAGCGAACCTGTGGGAGACGATGGCGCGCCGGCCGGTGCAGGCTTGACCCCCGCCGCCGACGCCGGAACCGTCCTATCTGTCCGTGGGGCCGTGGTGGACGTCGGATTTGCGAACGGCGCATTGCCGCCGATCGATACCGCCCTGGTGGTGAACTGGGACCGGCCCGCACCGCTCGTGCTGGAGGTTCATAGTCACGTCGACACCCATACCGTGCGGGGTATCGCCATGCAGGCGACCGCCGGCCTGTCCCGTGGCACCGGTGTGCGTGCCACCGGACAGCCGATCACGGTCCCCGTTGGGGAGGCCGTGCTGGGACGCCTGCTGGACGTAATGGGCAATCTGGGGGACCTCGGGCCAGCCCTGCCGCCGGACATCCCTACGCGCGGCATCCACGGCAATCCGCCCGCACTGACCGATGAGACGTCGGCAACCGCCGTGTTCGAGACCGGAATTAAGGTGATCGACCTGTTGGCGCCGCTGGCCCAGGGCGGCAAGGCGGCGATGTTCGGCGGCGCGGGCGTCGGCAAGACCGTGCTGGTTATGGAGTTGATCCACGCGACGGTCGAGAAATACACCGGCATTGCCGTATTCGCAGGCGTCGGCGAACGCTCCCGCGAGGGGCATGAGCTACTGACCGATATGCAGGATTCAGGCGTGCTGAAGCGCACCGTGCTGGTCTATGGCCAGATGAACGAGCCACCCGGCGCTCGCTGGCGGGTGCCACTGACGGCGCTGACGATTGCCGAGTATTTCCGCGATCAGAAGCATCAGAACGTCCTGCTACTAATGGACAACGTGTTCCGCTTCGTTCAGGCCGGCGCTGAGCTATCCAGCCTGCTGGGTCGACTGCCGTCGCGCGTCGGATACCAGCCGACGCTCGCGACCGAGGTGGCGGCGCTAGAGGAGCGGATCACCTCGGTCGCCGGGTCTTCGGTCACCGCCGTGCAGGCCGTCTATGTTCCGGCCGACGACTTCACCGACCCAGCGGTGACCGCCATCTCGGCCCACATGGACGGCATAATCATGCTGTCGCGCAAGCTCGCCGCGGATGGCTTCTACCCGGCCATCGATCCACTTGCCTCGTCATCGTCCCTACTGGACCCGCTGATGGTGGGCGAGGAGCACTACCGCCTGGCGGAACGCGCCCGTGAGGCGCTGGCCCACTTCAAGGACCTGGAGGACATCATTGCACTCCTGGGCGTGGAAGAGCTGGGTGCCGCCGACCGTGCGGTGGTCAAGCGCGCGCGCCGGCTGCAGCGGTTCCTGAGCCAGCCCTTCGCGGTCACGGAGGCATTCACCGGTATCCCCGGCCGCAGCGTCAGCCGTGCGGACACGCTGGCAGGCTGCCGAGCGATCCTGGATGGTGAGGCGGATGACTGGGCGGAGAGCTCGCTTTACATGGTCGGCACGCTGGATGAGGCGCGGCAGAAAGAGGAGGCCGCCAACCAGGCCGGAGCCAAGCCGGCAGCCGCCAAGGCGGACGCTGCTAAGTCGGAAGCCGCAAAACCTGACGTTCCCGGGCCCGATGGCGCCAAACCGGATGGTGCTAATTCGGTTGCTTCTAAGACCGAACCTACCAAGTCCGGCGCTGCGAAGCCAAACGACGCCGCACCGCAAACCGCCAAGCCCGAAACCGCCAAGCCGAAGTCCGTCAAGCAGGGCGCGCCAGCATGAGGTTACGCATCACCACGCCGCTCCGCATCGTCGTCGACGAAGACGCGGTGGAGATCGTGTCGGCCGAGGACACCAGCGGCAGCTTCGGTGTCCAGCCGTATCATGCCGATTTCCTCACGACCCTGTCCGTGGGCATCGTGAGCTGGAAAAGCAGCGGGGGCGCACGGCACTACTGCGCCGTCCATGGTGGCGTGTTGACCGTCATTGGCGGCACGGAGGTAGCGGTCACGACCCGCGAGGCTATTCCGGGCGACGACCTGGCCACGCTCGATCAGGTAATCCTTGACCGGTTCGGCGCCGATGCCGAAGCCGAGCGGTCCGACCGGGCGGGTAGCACCAAGTTGGAGTTGCGCGCCATTCGCGAGATGGTCCGCCACCTCCGGCCCCGGCCCGGAGTATCCGCATGATCGCGCCGGACGACGAACGGCTCGTAGAGGAAGCGCGGTTGCGTGCAGCACGCCGACGCCGCTGGCTCAGCGACGGAGACCCTTCCCCAGCGCGGCGGCTGGGTCAAATCGGCGTGCTGGGTTGGATCATCGTGATGCCGATGCTGCTCGGCGTCTTTGCTGGGCGCTGGATGGACGGGCATTTCCAGTCTGGACTATTCTGGACCGCGCCGCTGCTGATGCTTGGCGCCGCGCTGGGATGCTGGTCGGCCTGGAAGTGGATGGGCAGCGCATGACCTTTCCCATGCTGTTGTTGCATCTTGTCGGCGGCATCGCGGCCGGCGCGCTGTATTTTGGTAGCCTGTGGTGGAATGCCACGCTGTTCGGGGGCGCTGGCCGCGTCCAGACGCTCATTGTCTCTATGGCCGTACGGTTCGTCGCCTTGGGTGCAATCCTTATGGCCGTAAGCCTGGAGGGTGCCATCCCATTGCTGGCCACGGCTTCGGGCGTTCTCATCGCCCGGACAGCCGTGCTGTACTGGGTGCGGCTGGCATCGCCGTGAACTCGCCGCTCAGCAGCACGACACTCTTTCACATCGGCCCGGTGCCGATTGCCGCGGCCGTCGTCGTGACGTGGGCGATCATGGCGATCCTGGTTGGCAGCAGCTTTTTACTCACGCGCCGCCTGTTGTTGAATCCATCGAAGATCCAGGCCGTGTGCGAGTTGGTCGTGGACACGGTCGATGGCCAGATCCGCGATACGATGCAGCTCGACCCGGGTCCGTATAGGGCGTTCGTCGGTACGCTGTTCGTCTTCATCTTCGTCGCCAACTGGTCGTCGCTGGTGCCGGGCGTGCCGCCACCCACTGCGCGTCTGGAGACGGATGCGGCGCTGGCCATACTAGTGTTCGGGGCCATGATCTGGTTTGGAATCCGCGCCGGCGGCGTCCGCGGCTATCTCTCGACGTTCGCCAAACCCAGCATCGTCATGATTCCGCTCAATGTGATCGAGAGCGTCACGCGCACCTTCTCCTTGTTCGTCCGCCTGTTCGGCAACGTCATGAGCGGCGTATTCGTCATCGGCATCGTGCTATCGCTGGCGGGCCTGCTGGTGCCGATCCCGCTTATGGCGCTCGATCTGCTGATCGGCGCCGTGCAGGCCTACATCTTTGCCATCCTGGCTATGGTGTTCATTTCCAGCGCCATCCCCGCACCCAATTTAAAAAAGAGGACAACGCCATGAACTGGCTGGCCGGCATCAGCATCTTCTGTGCGGCGCTCGCCGTCTCCTTCGGCGCGATCGGCCCGGCCCTGGCGGAGGGGCGAGCCGTAGCGGCGGCGATGGACGCCATTGCCCGGCAGCCGGAATCGGCCAGCACTATCTCCCGCACGCTGTTCGTAGGCCTGGCCATGATCGAGACGATGGCGATCTATTGCTTGGTTATCGCGCTGCTGCTGCTGTTCGCCAATCCGCTGCTTAAGTAACGCCATGACGATCAATTGGTGGACGCTCGGCTTTCAAACCACGAACGTCCTCATCCTAGTCTGGCTGTTGCAACGCTTCTTCTGGCGCCCGATCGCCACCATGATCGAGCAGCGCCGCAGTGCGACCGAGAAGGCCCTGGCAGACGCAAAGGCGGCGGGTGACAAGGCCGCCGCCGCCCTGGCCGATGTCGCGGCAACCCGGGCGGGTTTCGCCAAGGAGCACGACGCCATCCTGGCCGATGCCCACACCGCGGCCGACAAGGGAAGCAAGGCGACCCTGGACGCTGCCACGAAGGACGCAGCCGCCCATACCGCCGCCGCCCAGGCCGCCATAGCGACCGAGCACGTTGCAGCGGAGGCCGCCTGGTCCGACCGGGCGAGCCAGCTTGCGGTGCAGATCGCCGGGCGCCTGGCCGGCCGGCTGCAGGGCTCTGCCGTGGATACGGCATTCCTCGATTGGCTGCTGTCCAGCATCCGGGCACTACCGGAACAGGCCCGGCACGCCGCGACCGACGCGCCGGGCGGGATCGAGGCGGTGAGCGCCCACCCTCTCGAGGCGGCCGAGCAGGACCGGTATCGGGGCATGATCGCCGAGGCGTTCGGGACTAAGCTGGACCTGACGTTCAGGGCCGACCCGGCGCTCATCGCTGGGGTCGAGCTGCACGGCCCGCATTTCGCCCTGGGCAATAGCTGGCGGGCGGATCTTCATGAAATCCTCAAAGATATCAAACGTGCCCCCGGACGGTAACGCACCGCCAACGACCGCGCCGGATGCCTGGCTGGCGGTCGCGACCCAGACCGTTGCTGCCGCAAGTCTCGAATGCCGCGCCGAACCGATCGGCCGGGTGGAGGAGGTGGGCGATGGCGTGGCCCTGATCTCCGGCCTGCCCGGCGTGCGGCTGGACGAGCTATTGCGCTTTGCCGGCGGCCAGTTCGGGTTCGCGCAGGTACTGGAACGCAATCGTATAGGCTGCGTGTTGCTGGACGATGTGGACAGCGTCGGCGCGGGGGCGGCCGTGCGCGGCACGGGCGACGTGGTGCGCGTACCCGTTGGGCCCGGCTTGCTCGGCCGCGTCATGGACCCACTCGGCCGTCCGCTAGATGGCAAGGGCCCGATCACGGCCGAGTCGCAGCAGCCGATCGAGCGCCCGGCGCCGTCCATCATCGACCGGGACCTGGTCGTGCAGCCGGTACAGACGGGGCTCGTTGTGGTGGACACGCTATTTGCCCTCGGCCGCGGTCAGCGCGAGCTGATTATCGGCGACCGCGCGATCGGCAAGACGACGATCGGCATCGACACGATCATCAATCAAAAGGACAGCGACATGATCTGCGTCTATGTCGCCGTCGGGCAAAAAAGCTCGGCCGTGCGACGCGCGATCGACGCGATTGAGCAGTATGGCGCCCCGGAGCGGTGCATCGTGGTCGCGGCCGAGGCGGCCGGTTCGCCGGGGCTGCGATGGATCGCCCCATTCGCGGCGATGACGATGGCAGAGTATTTCCGTGACCGCGGCCAGCACGCGCTGATCGTGATCGATGACCTGACCAAGCACGCCGCCACGCATCGGGAGATCGCCCTGCTCACCCGGCAGTCGCCAGGGCGGGAGGCTTATCCCGGGGACGTATTCTACGTGCACGCGCGGCTGCTGGAACGTGCCTCCAAGCTGTCTCAGAAAAAGGGCGGCGGCTCGCTCACGGCGCTACCGATTGCCGAAACGGATGCGGGTAACCTCAGTGCATATATTCCTACGAACCTAATTTCCATCACTGACGGGCAGATCGTGCTCGACGCCAAGCTGTTTTACCAAGGCCAGAAGCCCGCCGTGGACGTAGGCACGAGTGTCAGCCGAGTCGGTGGCAAGACGCAGGCCGTGGCGCTGCGGAATGCGGCCAAGACCGTGCGACTCGACTACGCGCAGTTTCTCGAACTGGAATCTTTCACTCGCTTCGGCGGCGCGCCGGACAAGCGGGTGCGGCAGCAGCTGACCCGCGGGGCACGCATCCGCGCCATCCTGGATCAGCCGCAGCACGCGCCGCTGCGTTTGTCGGACGAGGTGGCGCTGGTGATGGCCGTGCAGGCGGGCCTGCTTGACGCGCTGCCGCTCCCCGCGATCGCTGCCTTTCGGCTTGGCCTACGGCAGGCGATCGACGTCGGTGCGGTGGCGAGCGTCCACCAAATGCAGACTGCCGGCACGCTGGACGCGGACGGCAGCGCGGCATTGCTCACGGTGTTGACGACCTATGCCGAGACCGTGGCCGCCGCGGCCAAACCCGCCAAGCCTGTATGACGGAGCGCCTAGCCGACGTCAGCGCGCGCATTGGCAGCATCCGCCAATTGGGAACCGTTATGAACGCCATGCGCGGGATCGCGGCTGCCCGCGCGCAGCAGGCCAGTGCGCAGCTGGCCGCCGTGGATCGGTACGCGGCCACGGTGGGCCGCGCCATCGCGCAGGCCCTGGTACTGCAGCCGCCGGCCCGCCACGCGCCGGCCCGCAACGCAGCGCATTCCGGCCTCGTGCTGTTCTGTGCCGAGCAGGGATTTGCCGGTGCGTTCAGCCAGCGTGTACTCGACGCCGCCGGCGCTGGTCTGTCGACGGCCACGCTGTTCGTGGCGGGCACGCGGGGTGCGGCGGCCCTGGCCGAGCGGCAGGGCAGCGCGACCTGGCAAGGGATCATCCCATCCCACTCACCGGGAATACCTAGGTTCGCCAGCACGATCGCGGATGCCGTGTCTGCTAGTTTCGCCAAAGGTGAGATCGACCGATTGGACGTTCTGTTCTGCCAGTGGGAGCTGGGCAAAGCCATTCGTGTCGTCCGGCAATCGCTGCTCCCACTCGACCCAGCGGCATTCCCGGCTCCGGCCAATTCGGCAGCGCCACTGCTGAACCTCACGCCAGCGGCGCTGCTCGATGCGTTAACGCCGGACTACGTCCATGCCCAGCTATGCCGGGCGGCACTGCATAGCTTCGCGGCGGAGAACGAGGCCCGCATGGAAGCGATGGCGGCCGCGCACACTCACACGGAACGCCAACTTGCCACGCTTCAGGCGACGGAGCGCCGCGTCAGGCAGGAAGAGATTACGGCTGAAATCCTCGAACTTGCAGCGGGCGAGACGGCCAGCCGGGAACGTGCGGTCTGACCGTCCGTGATTGGCCGAACTAAAAGATGTAGTTCGGCCAATCATAATGCTCATGCAACCGCCGCCCGAACGTTCCGTCGATGTTGTTGGTGCGGTCCCAAGCCGGGCTTGTCTTGACCCTGTCCCGGGTGACGCTTAACTCAATCGACCGATCAGACCAGTCGATGCCCGTGATCGCGTGCGGCGAGATCAGGACGTGTTGCCCGACCCACCAGTTTGATGTGTCGACGGCCAGATACTGGATAGCCCAACCCTGATCATCCAGCAGCACGTCCTCCACGTGGCCGATGCTGCCGTCCGACGCATGAACATGGTAGCCGGTAATCTCTTTGGTGCTGCGCAGATTAGGATCGCCGTCATCGAGCGCCTGTCCGTCATCGAGCGCCTGTCCGCCGCCGCCGCCTGGCAGGCCGGGGTAAGATGGCCGTTCCCGAATGGCCAGGCCGGTGACCCCGCCGATGCCACCCATGCCGCCGCCAAAGAGCCCGTCGGCATACAGGCCGCTGCCGAACGAACCGGCCCCGGAAATGCCGTTATTCCAGTAGGGGTCCCAGCCATAGTAGCCGTACAGGTCGCTCTGCATCTGCTGTGATACCGGCCGGTCCTGGCGAATGTCCGGGCTGTCCTCGACCTGCTTGCGCGTCAGTGCCACATCGATCTGACGCTGTTCGTGATCGACATGACCGGCGGCCGAGGGATGGATCAGCACCAATCGCCCGGTCAGCCATGTGCCGGTATCGACGACCAGCCAGCGTACCGTCCAGGTAGTCTGATCGAACAGGATATCACTGATTGTTCCGATCGCACCGTCCTTGGCCGCGATGGCGTAACCCTTCAGCGCCGATGACACTTGAAGCATAACCTGGTCCCTTCGTTAGCCGAGCCATTTGCCGGCCCCCACGCGCCACTACGACGCGAAGTGAAACCGGCGACCTTAAACACTACCGGTCTGACCGGCAGGCCGGAAAGCGCCGGAAACTACGTAGTCCGGCTGGGCATCACTGAGTAGAATCCGAGGCTCCCGGCCACCGCTTCATGCGCCCATATGGCTCTAGTTTTCGTAAACCTGAGGTAGATCAGTATGGATAAGAGCTCCGACGCGCCCGAAGGACTGACATCCGGTTTCAGCGACGCTTACACGGAGTACCATCGGGACGCGTCCGATCAACAGCCCGGACCCGCGTCGGATGCCGACTCCCGCTTCGAAAACGACGGTGAGCAGGAAGCCGAAACGGGAGACGAATGTCTCGTCCTCGCGCTTGTACAGCCAGCCTCGGCCGCGCCCACTTATCGGCGCAGCTTGTTCCGACGCTGACCGGTCAGGCATTACTGGCGTTGCGCGGCATGTTTCGGACTGCCGACGCGGCGTCTCCGTGGCAGGATCCCCTGCCGATCCGCAGCGAGCTTTTCGGCATCGATCGGCTGGAGGACCAAGCGAGGGCCCTCGCTTCGGAACAACCGGTTGCGGTCAAAAGCAGCAGGGGACCCGGCCTTACCGACCGGCTGGCAGAGAACGCCGCCTTTCTGTTGAACGCAGACTTCATTCTGGCGCCCGAGGGCGGCAGACGGGAATTGACACCGGCTGCCGAGTGGTTGGTGGACAACTACCACTTGGTCGATGTGCAGATCCGTGAGATCGGCATCGACCTTCCGCCCCGCTATTACGCGCAGCTGCCGAAGCTCTCGGACGGTCCGTTCACCGGGCTCCCTCGCGTGTTCGGCGCCATGTGGTCACTGGTGGCCCATACTGACAGCCATGTCGAACCTGAAACGCTGCATCGCTACCTGACTGCCTATCAGGAGGTTCAACCACTCACGATCGGTGAGCTATGGGCGGTGCCGATCACGCTCCGGATTGTGTTGATCGAAAACCTGCGACGCGTCGCCGCGATCATCGTCGCCAACAGCGCGGCCCGAGACATGGCGGATACGCTGTCCGACCGGCTACTGGGAACCGAAAGCCACGCAGCGGTGCCGTGGTCGACAGTGAGTAAGTCGTTTCAGTCCACGCCCTCACCGCACGCGTTCGCGGCGCAGCTATCGCACCGGCTGCGCGGGCGGGACCCGAAAGACGAGCCGGCGCTCGCTTGGCTCGACAAGTATCTCGTGGAGCGCGACCTGCAGATCGAAACCGTGGTGCTTGAGGAGCTGCAACAGCAGGGTACGTTCAACGCCACGATCCGCAACATCATCACCAGCTTACGCATGGCCGCCGCCCTTGATTGGAGCGAGGCATTCGAGAGCGTCTCCTGCGTCGACACAGCACTGGGCCGATCGAATCGACTTGGTGAGATGGATTTTGCGACCCGGAATTTGTACCGCACCGCCATCGAGCAAATGGCACGACGCTCGCGCCTGGGCGAGATCGAGATCGCCCGCCGGGCCGCCGCTTGTGCGGCCGATGCGGCAGCGTCGCACGGTCCGGGCGATCGCCGGGGTGACCCGGGTTACTATTTGCTCGCGGGCGGTCGTCCGGAGTTCGAGGCGGCAATCGGCTTCCAGCCCTCTCCGGCCACTCGGGCCAGCCGCTTCTTCCGGTCGCTCGGTCTGCTTGGGTATGGCGCTGGTATCGTAACGGTGGCCGGGCTGTTCGTGGCCGGGCCGCTCTGGGCGCTTGGGGCAGCGGGTCTCGGCCAATGGTGGCTCCTCCTGCTTGGATGCGCGGGCGTCATACCCTCGTCCGACGCAGCCGTCGCCATCGTCAACCGACTTTCCATGTGGGCCTTCGGTGCCTCGCCCCTGCCAGCGCTCGAATTGCAGGCCGGCCTTCCGGGGTCGCTTCGCACGATCGTCGCCGTGCCAGCCATGCTCACGTCGTGCCGCGTGGTGGACGAGCTAGTCGCGCGACTCGAGATCCACCACCTCGCAAGTCCAGACGGCGACTTGCACTTCGCCCTACTTTCGGACTGGATCGACAGCCCGACCGAAAAGCAGGAGGGCGACGAAGCCCTGCTGGAAGCGGCCAGCCGAGGCATCGAGCAACTCAATCGCCGCTACGGCGCGGCGCCGGCAGGCGACCGGTTCATCCTGCTGCACCGCCGCCGGGTGTGGTGTGCGGGCGAAGAGTGTTGGATGGGTTGGGAACGCAAGCGTGGCAAGCTGCATGAGCTGAACCGGGCGCTGCGTGGTGCTACGGACACGACATTCCTGCCTCACTCCCCGCTGCCGGATGGGGTGCGATACATCATCACTCTGGACTCCGACACGCGCCTGCCGCGCGACACGGTTCGGCGTTTGGTCGGTAAGATGGCGCACCCATTGAACAGGCCCCGCATCGACACCGGGTTGGGCCGCGTCGTCGAGGGATACGCCATCCTGCAACCACGGGTCACGCCGTCGCTGCCCACAGGGCAGACCAGTTCGCTGTTCCAGCGGGTGTTTTCGAGCACGGATGGCATCGACGCCTACTCGGGCGCCGTCTCGGACGTGTACCAGGACCTGTTCGGCGAAGGCTCGTTCGCGGGCAAAGGCATCTACGACATCGATGCGTTCGAGCAAGCGCTCGCGGGGCGGGTGCCCACATCGACCATGCTGAGCCATGATTTGTTCGAAGGCGTGTTCGCGCGCGCCGGGCTCGCGTCCGATATCGAGGTGGTCGAGGACTTTCCTACTTTCTACTCGGTTGCGGCGCTGCGGCAGCACCGATGGGCGCGTGGCGACTGGCAGTTGCTGCCGTGGATCGTGTCATGGCGACGCGGACCCAGCGGCGACGGGAGGCTCGTCGGCACGCTGCCGTCAGTCGGGCGCTGGAAGATGCTCGATAACCTGCGGCGTACGCTTTCGGCACCTGCAACCGCCCTGGCCCTCTTGGTCGGTTGGCTGCTGCCGCTCGGCCCGGCGCTGGGCTGGACCGGGTTCGTGCTGGCAACCATCGCTGTGCCGCCATTAATTCCATTACTCGTTAATGTGACCTCCCGCCGCGGGCGGGTGACGGCGCAGAGCCATCTGCGTTGGCTGGGTCTTGGGTTAAGTCAATCGGTGGTGTTCACCGCGCTCGTCATCACGTTCGTCGCCCATCAGGCGGCGCTGATGGGCGACGCCGTCCTTCGCACGCTGGTCCGTCTTGTCTCGCGTCGCCGGCTGCTGCAGTGGATGCCGGCGGCGCAGTCAGTTGCCTCGATGGACCTGTCGCTGGCCGGCCATTTTCGCAACATGGCCGGGGGGCCGCTGATCGGACTGCTGGTCGCCTGCGTCGCGGTCTGGACGCAGCCGCTGGTGTGGCTTTTGATAACGCCATTCGCAGTATTGTGGATCGTTTCACCCGCGATTGCCTGGTGGGCGAGCCGCAGTTCGGGCACCCAACCATCCCCGGCCGCAGCCGATGTGCGGGCGTTGCGCCACACGGCCCGCCGCACATGGCGCTTCTTCGAAACGTTCGTCACGCCGGCTGACCACATGGTGCCGCCTGATAACTTTCAGGAAGACCCGGCGCCGGTGCTCGCCCGGCGAACCTCGCCGACTAATATCGGGCTCTATCTGCTTTGCACCGCCAACGCCCATGACTTCGGCTGGACCGGCTTGGCCGATGCCGTCGATCGGCTGGAGGCGACGATGGCCACGCTCTCCCGCATGGAGCGATGCCACGGTCACTTCCTCAATTGGTATGCCACCGAGGACCTACGGCCGCTCGAGCCGAAATACGTCTCGACCGTCGATAGCGGTAATTTGGCCGGCCACCTGATCGCGCTCGCCAGCGCCTGCCGCGGCTGGCGTCACCAGGGGCGAGACCCGAATCATGCGGATGGCGGCTCAAACGACCTCGCTGGGATCGCCGATACGGTGGGCCTGGCCCGGGAGGAGCTGGCGCGCCTGCAGGCTGGGCCAAGGGCTTCGCCGGCGGCGGGGCAGGCGTTGGGCGCGGCTCTGCGCGATCTGGGGGCCAAAGTCAGTGCTCGCCCGGCCCGGCCCGGCCCGCGCGCTGACCGGCTATCCGAACTCGACCGACCCCTGGCTGCCCTGACAGCGCTGACCCACGATATCGAGGCTGTTTATGGACACACAGCCTCGGCCGACCTGATATTCTGGACCGGCGCGATCGGACGTGCCGTCGCAAGCCATCGCCGAGACGCCGACCTGGCTGAAGGCACGCTCGATGAGCGGCTTTCCTCCTTGGAGAAGGCCGCCCGCACGATGGCCCTCGAGATGGAGTTCGGCTTTTTACGAAACGAGGAGCGCAAGCTGCTTTCGATCGGCTACCTGGTGGCCGAGGGTGCGATCGATAGCAACTGCTACGACCTGCTCGCCTCCGAGGCGCGGCTGGCGTATTTCATCGCGATTGCCAAAGGCGACGTGCCGGCCCGCGAATGGTTCCGGCTCGGCCGTGCCATGACGCCGGTCGATCATAGCATCGCGCTCGTGTCCTGGTCGGGCTCGATGTTCGAGTACCTTATGCCCTCACTGGTCATGCGCTCACCGACGGGGAGCCTGCTGTACCGGACGAACCGCCTGGCCGTACGCCGCCAGGTCGAGTTTGGCCGCGCGCGCGGCCTCCCGTGGGGCACCTCGGAATCCGCCTATAACGTTCGCGATATTGAGTACACCTATCAGTATTCCAACTTCGGCGTGCCGGACCTTGCGTTCAAGCGTGGGCTGGACGACGAGGCAGTGGTGGCGCCCTACGCGACGGCGCTCGCTGCCATGATCGATCCGGAAGCCGCGGTTGCGAACTTCGTGGAACTGGCAGCCGACGGTGGCGAAGGGCGGTACGGGTTCTACGAAGCGCTCGACTACACGCCGGAGCGGGTGCCGGAGGGTAAGGCGGTGGCCGTGGTGAGGGCGTTCATGGCGCACCACCAGGGAATGTCGATCGTTGCCATCTCCGATGCCGCGCTGAACGGGATCATGCGTGCCCGCTTCCACGCGGACCCCTTGATCGAGGCGACCGAACTTTTGTTGCAGGAGCGGGCACCCCATAGCGTGACCAGCGTCCGTGTGCCGCCGGGCGCGCACAAACAGGCTATCCGTTCGGCTGACGTGGCGGCACCCGCGGGCCGCCGGTTTGGCCACGTGCCGGCCGCCTCTCCAAACACGCATCTGCTGTGCAACGGGTCCTATGCCGTGATGCTGACCGCGTCCGGATCCGGCTATAGCCGCTGGCGGGACGTGGCGGTCACGCGTTGGCGGGAGGATCCGACCCTCGATGACTGGGGCTCGTACATCTACCTCCGTGATGTCGATAACGGACGCGTCTGGTCCGCCGGCGCGCAGCCCTGCGGTGCGAGCCCCGATGCCTATAATGCGGTCTTCACGGAGAACCATGCCGAGTTCCTCCGTCACGACGGTACGATTACGACGAGCATGGAAGTGCTGCTTTCGGCTGAGGAATCGGCGGAGGTTCGCCGTGTCACCATCACCAACACCGGCCCGGGACCTCGGACGATCGACGTCACCTCCTATGCCGAGCTGGCTCTGTCACCGCAGGCAGCCGACATCGCCCACCCTGCATTCGCCAAGTTGTTTGTGGAGACCGAGTACCTGACCGATATCGGCGCACTGCTGGCGACGCGGCGGCGGCGGACGTTGTCGGAGCCTGAGATTTGGGCCGCGCACCTGGCCGTGGCCGATGGCATCCCGGATGTCGAGACGGATCGCGCCCGCTTCATCGGTCGCGGCCGTGACATCCATGACCCGGCCGCCATGGACGAGGATCATGCGCTGTCCGGTACCGTCGGCACCGTCCTGGATCCGGTCTTCTCCATCCGCCGGCGCGTTACCGTGGCGCCGGGGGCTGTGGCGAAGATCGTGTTCTGGACGATGGTGGCGTCGTCCCGGGAGGACATCATTGCCTGCGTCGGCCGGCATCGGGACCTCGGTGCCTTCGAGCGCGCGGCCATGATGGCCTGGACCCAGGCGCAGGTGCATCTGCGCCACCTGGGCATCACTCCGGCCGAGGCCGACCTGTTCCAACAGCTCGCCGGGCATTTGATGTTCGCCGGGCCGGCGCTGCGTCCTGGATCGGAGCAGATCGGCCGTGGCAGTGGGGCGCAATCGGGCCTGTGGGGCCAAAACATCTCCGGCGACCTGCCCATCATCCTGTTGCGGATCGATAACGTCTCGGATCTGGGCCTCGCCAAGCAGCTTTTACTTGCCCACAAGTACTTTCGGCTGAAGCACTTCGCGGTCGATCTCGTCGTCATCAACGAGCATCCCGCTTCCTATGCGCAGGAGCTTCAGGGCGCGTTGGAGGCTCTGCGGCGCGCGCAGCAGGACCCGGGCGGGGCGACACCCGGACCCGCGGTCTACCTGTTGCGTGCGGACTTGGTCCCGCCGGAGACATGCGCCCTGCTGGCGTCGGTGGCGCGTGTCGTGCTGGCCGGCAACCGGGGCCGCCTCTCCGAGCAACTCGACCGCGCCGGGCGGTTGGCGCGCAAGGCCTTAGGGTCTGCGCTGCCGGCGCCGCCAGCCCGCCGGCCGACGCTCGCCATTCCAGCGCCGAGCCCCACGCTTGAGCTGTTCAACGGGCTGGGCGGATTTGCCGAGGATGGCCGGGAATACGTCGTCCTACTCGGGCCAGGCCAGACGACGCCGGCGCCCTGGGTCAACATCGTCGCCAACCCCGGTTTCGGTTTCCAGGCCGCGGCGGAGGGTAGCGGCTTCACGTGGGCGGGCAACAGCCGCGAGAACCAGCTCACCCCCTGGTCGAATGACCCGGTCAGCAATCGTACGGGTGAGGCATTCTACCTTCACGACGAAGCGACCGGCGCGCTCTGGTGCCCGACCGCCGCACCCGTACGCGACCCGGCGGCCACCTATGTCGCCCGCCATGGCCACGGCTACAGCCGCTTCGAACACACCGCCCACGGCATCGTCAGCAGTCTGCTGCAATACGTCGCACCTGCCGATCCGGTGAAGATTTCGCGGCTACATCTGCGGAACAGCTCCGGCACCGCGCGGTCGATATCGGTATGCGCCTACGTCGAATGGGTGCTGGGTCCGTCGCGATCGGCCACCGCTGCGTTTGTGCAGACCGAGGTCGATGCCGAAACAGGCGCCTTGTTCGCCCGCAACCCGTGGAACGCGGAACAGGGCGCTCAGGTCGGCTTCATGGACCTGGGTGGCAAGCAGACGAGCTGGACCGGGGACCGGCGCGAGTTCGTTGGCCGCAACGGTTCGCTCGCGGCACCGCGTGCGGTGGGCCGGACGCTATCGGACACGGTCGGTGCCGGCCTCGACCCCTGTGGTGCGCTGCGGACCACGGTCGAGTTGCCGCCGGGCGGCGAGGTGGAGCTGACCCTGGTGCTCGGCGTCGCCGCGGATGCCGGCGCGGCACGGGCGCTGGTGACGTACTACCGCAGCGCCGACCTCGACGTCGTGCTCGACGCCGTCCGCACGCAGTGGGCCCAGGTGCTCGGCGCGATCGAGGTCAAGACGCCCGACCGGAGCATGGACATCATGCTGAACGGCTGGCTCCTGTATCAGACGGTCGCGAGCCGGATTTGGGGGCGTGCCGGGTTTTACCAGGCGAGCGGGGCTTACGGCTTTCGTGACCAGCTCCAGGACGGGTTGGCGCTCTGCGCCTCGCGCCCGGACTTGGTGCGCGAACACCTGCTGCGCGCGGCAGGGCGGCAGTTCGAGGCTGGCGACGTGCAGCATTGGTGGCTGCCGGCAACCGGCCGTGGCGTGCGGACCCGCATTTCGGACGACTGCGCGTGGCTGGCCTACACGGTCGCGCATTACGTCGAAGCCACGGGCGATGATGCCGTGCTGAACGAGCCGGTCGGCTACCTGACCGGCCCGCCACTGAATGCGGACGAACACGACCGTTTCTTTCTGCCCAATGCTGCCCCCGAGAGTGGTCCGCTTTATGAGCACTGTGCCCGCGCCCTCGATCACAGCCTGGCCGTTGGAAGCCATGGCCTGCCGTTGATGGGCACGGGCGACTGGAACGACGGAATGAACCGGATTGGCGAAGCCGGGCGTGGCGAGAGCGTGTGGCTCGGCTGGTTCCTGCATGCCGCGCTGACGGCCTTCATTCCTCTGGCCGACGCGCGTAATGACACAACGCGGGCGACGGACTGGCGCGCGCACGTCGCCGCACTTCTGCCGGCGCTGGAACGCAGCTGGGACGGCGAATGGTATTTACGGGCCTACCACGATGACGGCACGCCGCTGGGCTCGCACAACGACGAGCAATGCATGATCGATTCGATCGCACAGTCCTGGGGCGTGATCTCGGGCGTGGCACCGCCGGGCCATGCGGCGCGCTCGATGGCGTCGTTGGAGCGATATTTGGTCCGCGCCGACGACAAGCTGGTGTTGGTGCTGACACCCCCGTTCGACCAGCCGGCGATCGATCCCGGCTACATCGCGGGCTATCCGCCGGGTATTCGGGAAAATGGCGGCCAGTACACCCATGCGGCCACGTGGGCGGTCCTGGCGTTCACCGCCCTGGGCGATGGTGATAGAGCGGGCGCGCTATTCGCCATGCTAAACCCGATCAACCACGCACATACCCGGGCCGACGCCGAGCGGTACAAGGTCGAGCCCTACGCGGTCGTGGCCGACATCTACTCCGTGGCGCCGCATGTCGGCCGCGGTGGCTGGTCGTGGTACACCGGGTCCGCGGGCTGGATGCAGCGGGTCGGGGTCGAGGGCATCCTCGGCGTCCGTGTCCTGGGCACATCGCTGCGCATCGATCCCTGCATCCCGCACCACTGGCCGGGGTTCACGGCGACCATCACGTGGCGGTCTGCCCGCTATACGATCACAGTCGATAATCCTTCCGGCGTCAGCCAGGGGGTCCGGTCGATCATGCTGGACGGTGTCGTACTTCCAGGCCGCACGGTGGCGTTGGCCGACGATGGCGCCCAGCACACCCTCGGCGTGACACTCGGCGCCGTCGCGGCGGAGCAGGCGGCATGACGGCTACGATCAGCCCACTGGCCGGTAAGACGCTCGATCCATCGCTCCTGGTGGACGTGCCGCGCCTGGTCACGGCCTACTTCACCGGGCGTCCCGATCCCGCGAACCCGGCGCAACGCGTCGCCTTCGGCACGTCCGGGCACCGCGGCACGGCGTTCGACGACAGCTTCAACGAGGCGCACGTGCTGGCGATCAGTCAGGCGATATGCCAGCACCGGCTTGAGAAAGGCATCGACGGACCGCTATTCGCCGGGATCGACACACACGCGCTGTCGCGGCCTGCACTCGCGACCGCGCTGGAAGTGTTTACCGCCAATGGTGTCGACATCTTCATCGATGAGCATGACGGCACCACACCGACCCCCGTTATCTCTCACGCCATCCTCAGCTATAACCGGGGTCGAAAGAGCGGGCTTGCGGATGGCATCGTCCTTAGCCCATCGCACAACCCGCCGGAGGATGGCGGCTACAAGTACAATCCGCCCCATGGTGGCCCGGCCGGGACCGACGTGACCGGCGCGATCGAGAAAGCCGCCAACGCCCTTCTTGCCGGATCGCCCGGGGCGGTGCGGCGGATCCCGTACGGCCAGGCGCGCGCGTCCGCCCACTGCCACCGGCACGATTACATCGGATTCTACGTCGCCGACCTGGCCCACGTCGTGGACATGGACGCGATCCGTTCATCGGGGGTTTGCATCGGGATTGACCCGCTGGGCGGCGCCGCGGTGCCGTTCTGGGCGCCGATCATCGACCGCTACCGTATCGCCGCGACCGTGGTTAGCAACGTGGTAGATCCGACGTTCCGCTTTATGACCGCCGACTGGGACGGTCGCATTCGCATGGACTGCTCCTCATCCTACGCCATGAACCGGCTGATCGGCCTGGCTGGGTCGTTCGACGTGTCATTTGCCAACGACACCGACGCCGACCGGCATGGCATCGTGGCCGGGCAGGGCGGGCTGATGAACCCGAACCACTATCTGGCGGCGGCGATCGCCTATTTATTCGCGAACCGGCCGGCCTGGGGCGGCGCCGTCGCGGT
>JANPPS010000132.1:0-11624 GCA_031428635.1 Rhodospirillales bacterium | reverse complement strand
ACGGTGCCCAGGGACGACACGCCAAACATTGTCCCGTATTTGGCCGCCGCCGCAGCCACGGCGCGCTCGCCTTGATGGTGGAATAGCCGCTGCAATGCCGTCGGGGAGCAATAGACCGGCATCGCCAGCTTTTGGCCCATGACCGTCACCGACATGTCCACGTCCTTGACCCCGCGCAGCACGTTCGGAACAAGGTCGCAGTTTTCGAAGGCGTCGGTATTGCGGCGATAGGTCGTCTCATCGTCGGCACCGCCATCGATGTAGTCGAAGATCGGCTTCGGCAGACGCCGCTTGGCGAGGCGACGGAAGTCGTGAAAGTTAACGCAGTCCCGAATGTTCATCTTGCCGATCCGTGAAAGTCGTATCCGGCCGCCGCGGACGCTTACTAATGCCCGCAGCGACCAGGCCTCAACGCCCTTGAATGTAGACGACGTGCGTCTCCGTAAACTCATATAGGCCATGTTTGCCGTCGGCACCCCCGATACCGGACTTGCGGCGGCCGGCATGGTAGCCCTGCATGGCCTCGAAATGCTCGCGATTGATATAGGTCTCGCCAAACTTCAACTCGCGGCTCGCTTGTAGGGCGGCATTGAGATCGTTGGTAAAGATCGACGACGTGAGGCCATAGTCGGAATCGTTGGATAGGGCGATTGCCTCGTCGATACCGTCCACCGCCTGTACAGGCAGGACCGGGCCAAAGATCTCACTGCGCATTATGTCGTGGTCGGCCCGCGCACCGGTAATCAGGGTTGGCTCGTAATGGTACCCCGACGGCCGGTCTGCGATCCGTCCGCCGGTGATGACCGACGCACCGTCGGCGCGCGCCCGATCGACCGCCTGCGCCACTCTGTCCAGTCCGGCGCGGTTGACCAACGGGCCCATGTCCAGGCCGGTTTCGACGGAAGGATCGCCGTACCGGGTACCCTGCATCAGCGTCTTGAGCTTGTCGATGAAGGCGTCGTGGACCGAGCGCTCGACATAAACACGCTCGGCGCAGTTACAGACCTGTCCGGTGTTGATCACCCGTGAGTCGTAGATCGCCTTGGCCGCGAGGTCGAGGTCGGCGCTGGCCAGAACGATCGCCGGCGCTTTGCCACCGAGTTCGAGGTTGACCCGCGTCAGGTTGCGGCCGGCCGTCTGCATGATGCGCGACCCGGTGCCGACGCTGCCGGTGAACGTCACCAGGTCGATCCCCTTGTGCTCGACCAATGCCTGGCCCGTGTCGGCGCCGCGCCCGCCTACGACGTTTACGACGCCGGGCGGCAAATCGGTCTCGGCGACCAGTTCGGCGAAAACGAACGCGTTGATCGGCGTCTCCTCGCTCGGCTTGATCACGATGGTGTTGCCAGTGATCAGGGCCGGGGCCAGCTTGCGGGCGATCAAAAAGAACGGAAAGTTCCACGGCAGGATACCGGCAACCGTGCCGATCGGCTTGCGCATCATCAGGATGGTTTCTTTGGCCCGGTCGCTGGTGATCACCTCGCCTTCCAGACGACGCGCCCACTCCGCCATGTAGTCGATGTAGTCGGCTGTGAAATCGACTTCGATCTGGGCTAGCGGACGCACTTTGCCTTGCTCGCGAACGATGATGTCCGCCAGCTCGACCCGGTGGGCGCGTAGCTTGGCCGAGATTTGGCGCAGAAAGCCGGCGCGCTCGATCGCCGGGCGCTTTTCCCAGCCGATCTGGGCCCGCCGCGCCGCCTGTACCGCTGCATCGACATCGCCGGCGGTGCTGGCGGGAACAACGCCGACAAGCGCACCGTTGGCCGGGTTGTACACCTCGATATTGCTGGCCGATGCGTCGGTGAAGCGGCCGTCGATGTAGTTCCGGTATTCGATGGGCTTGCTCGTGTAGCGATCATTGGGTGCGCGCAGTGCGGTCATAACTACAGTCCTCCGTTTATTATTCTTTTGTTCGGGTCAGGCCCGCACTAGGCCGTCATTACACACGAATTTCGCCGCTGCCTTCACTTGTCCCGCCGTCAGCAACGGGAAGCAGATGTCTTCGAGCGCGCCGTCGTAACGGACGTAATCCGACATCGAATGCAGTGTCGTCGTACCCTCGATCGGGAAAAAGCTGGTCGGCTCCGCATAGTCGTAGACCATCATAAACTGGCCGGTTGCCACCGTGCCGTCCGGCAACTCAACGTTTGCCGGGCACGCGGACCACGTGTGCGGCACACCCTCGGGTATGTCGACCAGTGTTCCAGGCGGGATGACGTAGATATCTCCGTTCAGCTCCACTAAACCGGCCCCGCCCAGTACCAGTATGCGCTCGGCCAGCAGGCGGCAGTCCTCGTCCCGGTCCGCCATCGTGACATGCACGTGGCGCGGCAATCGAAGTTCATGGGTGAAGGGGATGAAACCGAGTTGCCCGCGCGCGTTCGATGGCACGTCCAGGGCCGCGCCTGGATATAGCTCGTGCATCGTCAGCGGGATGGTGGCGAACGGCTTTTTGACGTTGGCACCCGTTCCGTGGGTGATCCGGCATCCGTTTGGAAGCACGAAGCCGAGCGGGTTGATAACTGGACTGCTCATGACAAGTATCCGGGATCCAGTATGGAAGTTACGGTCAAAGAAAGGCTGTCGATATCGAGGGTACGGCCGCAATAATGATGGTGCCGATCAGCAGCGCGATCATGTAACCGACGATCGGCCGCATGCCGCGGTCGGGGTTAACCCGGGCGACGGCGCAGGCCGCGTAGTAACCGACACCAAAGGGTGGGGCGAACAGGCCAATACCCATCGAGAGGATCACCACCATCGCGTAGTGAACCTCGTTCACGCCCTCTGCCCGTGCGATCGGAAACAAAAGTGGCCCGAACAGCACAATGGCTGGAATACCCTCGAGCACGCTGCCCAGAATGATGAACGCCACGATATTGACCGCCAAAAAAGTAGGGATACCACCCGGTAAGCCCGTCATGAACGCGGCCAGTGCCGACGAGAACCCCGACTGCGTGAGCGCCCAGGCCATACCCGTCGCCGTACCGATGATAAGCAGGATCGCGCCGGACAGTATCGCCGTGGTTATCAGCATCGGAAACAGGCGCCGCCAGGCAAACTGGCGATAGACCAGCAACCCGATCACGACCGAATAGGCGATACCGATGGTCGAAACCTCGGTGGCGGTGGCCACTCCCTCGACCACGGCGGCACGGATCACGAATGGCAGCGCCAGCGCAGGCAGTGCGATGACGAGTGCCCGCGCAATGACCCGCGCCGACGGCCGCACGGCGTTGCTCATATCCTCGCCGCGGTAACGCCACCAAACGAGGCTGCACAGCGTGATGCCGAGCACCAGGCCCGGTAGCAGCCCGCCCGTGAACAGGGCGGTGATCGAAACGCCGGTCACCGATCCGATCGTGATCAGCACGATCGAGGGCGGTATCGTCTCGGTCTGCGCGCCCGTCGCGGCGAGCAGCGCCACCAGATCGCCCTCATCGGCGCCGCGGGCCAGCATTTCGGGAAACAGCACGGGTGCCACCGCGGCCATATCGGCAGCCTTGGAGCCCGAAATGCCAGAGACTAGATACATGGCGGCCACGAGCACATAGTGCAGACCGCCGCGCACATGCCCCAGTAGCGAGGCGAGAAAGCCGACCATCGCCCGGGCCATACCCGTCATCTCGATCATCAGCCCGAGGAAGACGAAAAGCGGTATGGCGAGCAAGATAAGGTGGCTCATCCCCTCGTCGAGGCGGCCGATCACCACCTCACTCGGCACGGACGTCGTCAAGGTGATGTAGCCGAAGGTGGCTAAGCCGAACGAAAAGGCGATCGGCACCGCGCCCAACACCATCAGCGCCACCAAGCCGACGAAGAAGATCAGCAGATTGAGATTACCGAGCGGCACGAGCGTCGGCGAAAGTAAAAACAGAGCCCCGATAAGCGTACCAACCAGCAATGCCGCGCCCATAACGTGCCGCGGCCGGGTCTCCGCAATCAGGCGCAGCAGGGCCACCACCGCCATAAGCCCCAACCCGACTGGAATGGCGGCAGCCCGCCAGACGTTGGAGATTTCGAGTACGGGCGTGGTGACAAATGCTTCGTCGGACGCGAACAAGTAGGCCGGAGGCAGGCAGAGTACGAGAAACGCCAGTGGAGCGACCACGGCAATAGCCTCGAGGAACGCCTTACCATCCGGCGATAGGCGGGCGACAATGGCGGTCATCCGCATGTGCTCGCCCTTTTGAAAGGCGAGCACGGAGCCCAGCATCGCCAACCAGAGGAACAGAATGCTCGCGAGTTCGTCGGTCCAGACCAGCGGGGATTGGAACACGTAGCGGGCCAAAATACCGGCAAAGAGGACGACGATCTCGACCAAAAGGATCAGAGCCGTCGGCACCTCGATTGCGAGCTTGAGAATCGCGCTCGCCCGGGTTGCCCAGCCGCGCCCGGAGCCATTGGGCGGGCCGGCAGAGGCCTCCGGGTTACGCGTCCGGGAGATAAGGGCGTGATCCATGGTTCAATTCAGCCCCCCCGACGTATTTGCGAGCAACGACCAGGCTTCCTCGCCGAACTTACTTTTCCACTCGGCATAGAAGCCGGCATTGCGCAGCACATCGCGAAACGCCTCCTGGTCCGGTTTGTTGAACACCATGCCGCCTGCGCTCAGATCGGTCTGCAACGACGCGTTCAGGGCTGCCGTGTCCTCGCGCTCCGCAAGCCCGGCATCGTTGACGTTCTTGGCCACGATGTCACGGATCGCGGGGGGAAGCCGCTCCCAGGCCCGGCGATTACCCAGGAACCAATAGCCGTCCCACATGTGGCTGGTGAGCGAGCAGTATTTCTGTACTTCGTACAGCTTTGCCGCCGAGATCAGGGCGAGCGGGTTTTCCTGTCCATCCGTGACCCGGGTCTGCAACGCGGAATAGGTCTCGGCAAACGATATTGTCACCGGCGAGGCACCGAGCGCCTTGAACATCGAACTAGAAATGGGGCTAGCGAGCACACGTAGCTTGAAGTTGGCAAGATCTGCCGGCGTGTTGATCGGCTTGGTCGAGGTCGTGATCTGGCGAAACCCGTTATCCCAGATCTTGTCCATCGCCATGAGGCCGGCCTTGCCGATTTGCGCCCGCATGTAGACGCCGAGCTCGCCGTCCAAGGCGCGCCAGACAGCGGGATAGTCGGCAAACGCGAAGCCGACGCCGCTGATCGAGGCGCTGGGAATGAGCGTGGACAGAATTAACGGTGAGAGGGAGAAGAACTCGACCGCGCCACTACGCAACTGCCCCAACACGTCTTGGTCGCCGCCAAGCTGGTTGTTGGAGAAAACTTTCAACATGAAGCGGCCGTCGGTCTCGGTCAGTATCTTTGCTGACGCTTGTTGCGCCCGCACGTTCATCGGATGGCTGGCCGGCGCGTTATTAGCGTATTTATAGGTGAACTCCGGCGTTTGCGCCCAGGCACTACGAATAAAAGGGGCAGCTACTACCGTCGATGCGGCAGCCGAAGTCAGCAGGACGCGGCGTGAGATGGACAAGATATTCTCTCCCTATCAGCGATTGTTTCACTGTTTATTTTTTATATCGTGGCGTTAGGCGGTAACGAGTTGGGGTGTTGCTACCTTTCCAATGGCCTTTTCGCTGCGGAATAGCGCTTCCATCTCTAGCCGGAACGCAATGGCCTGGGCCGTCGTGTCGCAGTTTACGTCCGTCCACTTAACCGGCCGGTTGGCCGGTACGGCATGGCGAAGCGTCATACCGTGGGCCAAACCGATCGGCACCGCGCCGAGCGCCAGCGACGTTTCGGCCGGCACAACCTTGCCGAACACCGTGAAGCCACCTTCACCGTCCAGCGTGTCGCCCGGGTTGAGCGCGCGCTTGGAGACGGCGATCACATCGCCCCGCCAGTCGGTGGTGGATCCGGTCGGCTCGCCACGGGTGGCAATGCTGGCGACCGAGGTGCCGAGTTCCAGCCCAATCAGGTGATAGGGCTTGTACATCGCAGCATAGCGGCCGCTGCTATCGGTTTTAAGGCCATATTGCTCGAAACAATCACGGACGTACTTTGTCGGTGCGTCGAACACCGCATACACGCCCCAGCGCAGGTCGCGGAACACCGGGCGGCCGTCACGCTCTAGCGACGATACCACTTCGACCGTGCCGCGCTTGGCCAGAATGCCGCCATCCTCGATTGGGCGCAGTAGGTTGGGCAGATCATCGACGCCGCAGGGCGGAAACGCCAACCCGTCATCGGGCGGTGCTAAGTCGCAAGCGTTGGCAACGGCGGCCATTTCGAGCGCGGATTTGGTACCGTCAAGAAATGAGTTAAACATTTGCGGATTGAAGTCGCCGCCGGCAACCTGCTCCTCGCTGAAGCCGTAATGGCCCCACACAGTGTCGGGTGTCGACTGGTGATAGACCGGCAGGTATTTGGTGCCCTTACCCGCACAAATAACATCGAGCCCGATGACCCGCGCCCAGTCGACCAGTTCAGCGATTAAGGCGGGTTGGTCGCCCGACGCCATCGAGTAAATGATACCGGCCTCGGCAGCGCGCCGGGCCAGCAGCGGCCCGGCCAGAGCGTCGGCCTCCACGTTGACCATGATGATGTGTTTGCGGTGCTCGCACGCCGCCAACACATGCCGAATACCGGCTGCGGGACTGCCGGTGGCGTCGATAACGATGTCGATGAACGGACTGGCGATCATCGCGAGCGTGTCGTCGGTCACGAACGTAGTCGCGGTTCGCGCGGCTTGTTCCAGCGAGTTGCTGTCGAATCGCGAGTCTGGCCAGCCGACGCGCCGCATCGATTCCTGCGCGCGGGCCGGGGACAGGTCGGACACGCCCACGAGGTGAACGCCGGGGGTGCGCCATGCTTGCGACAGAAACATGGAGCCGAACTTGCCAGCGCCGATCAAACCCACCCGGGCGGGGTTACCGTTGGCCGCGCGCAGCTTGAGCTTGGCGTACATCGACATTGTTTCTTCTCCCTCGATTGAACGGCGCAATTTCCGCGTCGGTTCGTTTCTAATTACGTGGGTTGTATGCGAGAGAAACTGGCGTGAAAATGCGCATTGGAGCAAACCCCATGTGCAAAAAGCCCAAGACCTCCGATTTCAATTGGGACGATCTTCGGTCTTTCTTGGCCGTCGTCCGGACGGGTCGCCTGACGGTCGCTGCCATGCAGCTCGGCGTCGATCACTCGACGCTCAGCCGGCGGATCACCTCGTTGGAAACCGCACTAAAGTCGCGGTTGTTCGATCGATTGCCGACGGGTTACCTCCTCACTGAAGCCGGGTTGGGCCTCGTCGGTGAAGCCGAAAAGATTGAGACCGTCGCTTTGCGCATCTCGTCGGACCTCGAAAATGCCAAATCCGCGATGGTCGGCCCCGTCCGGTTCGCCACCCCCGAGGGCTTCGGCACGTATTTCGTGGCTAATCATCTGCATGACTTGTCCCTGGCGCATCCAGGCGTCACGCTCGAGCTCATCGCCGACCCCAGCATCGTGAGCCTTACCAAGCGACAGGCCGATCTTGCGGTGACGATGGAACGGCCGACGGAGGGTCCGTTGCGAGCGCAGAAGCTGACCGATTACGAGTATGGGCTGTATGGCACGACCGAGTTGTTGTCCGGACACGACGACGCCGATCTGGACATCAACGAATTCAAATTGATCGGATATATTCCTGACCTGCTCCCTACTACCGCGCACAGCTATCTAAGCAAGATAGCTGGTACGCGAGAGGCGGATCTGAAAATCTCCAATATCATCACACAATTGATGGCAACCCTTGGAGGTTATGGAGTCTGCGCGCTTCCATGCTTTATGGCGGTACAGCACAGGAACTTGCGACGCATTCTTGTGGATCAAGTCTGTTTTACCCGCTCTTACTGGTTGGTCACTCATATCGATGTCCGCGCCCCGGCTCGCGCGAAGGCGATAATCCGATACTTGACGGGGTTAGTCAGTGAAAACCGTGCTCTATTTCTCCCGTCGTTCACGAAGCGATCACCGGGGCACGACTCCTCTGTTGCGCGGGCGGTTCGACCTCGGACGGTTCAACGTTCGACAAGCCTCGACTGACGAAGTGGAACGAGGTTTGCCGGGTCATATTTCCAGGTGATGTGTCATCCGCTGGCTTTTGTCCGAGTTGGCGCATTGGCAGGGGGGCGTTGAGCGGCTCGCTTACTTGCCAAGCCCGGCAAGCACCAAACCCCGGCGGTGGGCTTTCTACACGACGGCGGCCCAGTTACTGCGCTAGCACGGCCCAGCGTTGCACGGGGCAGGATAAAACACGCTCGCCATATTCGGGCTGCACCGGCTGGCTCCCGCTACCTACCCACCAGCTTGGGGGCTGGCGTGGTTGCTAGAGGTGGACGGCGACATGCTGGAGGTTCTGCCGGGCGGGAACGCGATGCGCCGGGAACCGGGTGGGGCGCGATTGATGTATCGGCGGTAAAGTCTTCGGGCCGGTGTTGTCGTGGCTTGGGAAATATTGTGTCTAAGGTTTGGGTCAGACAGCAAACGGGGCAAGGAATATCCTTGCCCCGCGGTAGCCCGGGCGTATGCCCCTGCGTGTTAGGCGCGCTTGCGACGCATTGCGCCCAGGCCAAGCAGGCCAACGCCGAGCAGCGACATCGTGGCCGGCTCCGGCACGGTGCTGATCGTCGGGATTGCGATGGCCGAGATGTTAGAGGCGGGGGCGTCGTTCGTCGGCGAACCGGGCGAGTACTTTTCAAGCTGCGCGTCTTGCGCGTTCTGCTGAACGGCATACGGTCCTGTAAAGGTCGTGAACAGCGTGAACGTGCCGAGGTTGCTCGTCGCCGTGCCAATCCCCGTTCCGGTCACAACCGGGCCAGCGTACGTCGCCCGGACGTCGGAGATGCTGGGATTGTTATTTGGCAAGACTGCATTCGCCGCGACCGACTGATTAGCATTGAGCGCGAACGTGAAGTTTGACGCGATCAGGCCGGTCCGGGCACCCAGGGTCGCCTGGCCGAAATCGTACACCGTAAAGAATACCGGCTGTACGGACGTGTCGAGCTGCTGGTCCTGGGCCAGCGTGGCACCGTAGGTGTAGTTAAATCCGCCGTCCGTTGCCGTGGGCGAGCCAAGCAGGCTGACGAGGATACTGGCTTGGGCGGGGGCAGCCGAGAGTGTTGCGGCACCAGCCATTGCGGCTACGGCAACAATTAATGAACGAATCATGTTTCACACCTATGCAGAATCCGCTGTGCAAAACGCACATCAAACCTGATGCAGTCACTGCCGGAAATCCGAGCTGTCCGCGAAGGGTAAATCCGATGTTTTAAGCTTCCACTATCACAAGACCGTTATCTTAGCGTTATTTACCCTCAACCGTAGGCATCATCCGGTCTTGGTACGATCCTGGTGTAAAGTAGATCTTACACCGTCAGCGGCCGCGCTCTCCCGCGAGATTACCAAGATACGCAAGGAACGGCTGGGTGCGTTCACTCTGCGCGCGCTTGGGTTGGAGATCGTTACCGCCCAGTACCCACCTGCTTCGACCCGGCGACGGTTCCCTCTGACGGCCCCTAATCTAATCGATGACGAAATTTAGAATGTGCGTCGAGAAATTAGGGGGCACCGTGGTCTCCAACTTTATAAGTCGGCAGGGATGTTTGACCCCATCCCCTTGGTAATCCCAACGCCCAACAGTTCAGCGTGGTTGCTGTACTAGGAGGCGCGGTATGCACTGAGCCGAGCGCTTGCGCGCGGAACGTGATCACCTTACGCCACAGTTCAGCGTCGTGAACACTGATCGCGAACGCATGCTGGGAGCGTAACCGAAGCTCTGCTAACGCCTGTTCCTGAGGCGACCACCACCCCTACACCCTGAATAAAAAGATGGCAGAGGCTCCGTCTGGACAGGAAACGAAATACCCGTGCTTGTCTGATTTGATTGAAGGGACCCGGAAGCCCCCGCTCCTGTTCGGATAAGACGGCAGCCCGGGTAAAAATCATATCTGACCCTGCGGGGAGCTACGCCTTGGCGAGCGCTCGCCAGGGCTAGACGCTGGCGTTGGCCTGGAATGGAATCCGATCAAATGCTATTCCGTCGCCGTACCATATCGCCGCGCGCGCGGCGCGGCGACTGAAGGGTTGCGGGAGAGGTTGCAGCCACGATCAGGCACTCCGGTCGGCACCCAATCAAGCAGCCTTAAGCGGCAAAGCCCGCGCCAAAGTGTCAGTTGCCCCACAAGTACCTACGGTTAAGCCAGTGAAAACAGTAAGCTAAGGGAGAAAGATGGCGGAGAGGGTGTCCTTTTTCGTGTCGTCCAGCAACGACCAGGGCCGTACGATTTCTTCGATGCAGCCTCATATCCTTGGAGACGTCAGTCTAGCCACGTCCAGCTTCGTCCGGCACGATCCGATGCCTAAACCTGGGTAGGAATGGGGGTCGGCGAGTTGGGAAGACAGTCCAATCGACTATCAGCCCGCACAGCCGTCGCTGCCTCAAAGCCGGGCTACCATCCTGACGGTAACGGCCTTTACTTACAGGTCAGCCCGACCGGAACCAAGTCTTGGATCTTCCGGTACTCTCTCAACAAGCGTTCCAGGGAAATGGGCCTGGGCGAGCTCACACTCGTATCGCTGGCGGAAGCTAGGCAGGCTTCACTCTCGTCCCGGAAGCTCCTCAAAGAAGGCGTCGACCCGATCGAAGAAAGAGCGAGGGTTCGCCAGACCCGACAGGTGCACCAGGCTCGATCGATCACGTTCGATATGTGTGCGGAGGCGTATATCGAGGCGCGTGCGCCCGGGTGGCGCAACGCCAAGCATGCGGAACAATGGCGCAGCACGCTCAAGACATATGCTCTCCCCATCTTCGGCGAATTACCGATCCAGGATATCGACACGCCGCTGGTGATGAAGGTTCTCGACCCGATTTGGCACACGAAGACCGAGACGGCGAGCCGAGTGCGCGGCCGTATGGAGGCAGTGCTGGACTGGGCTAAAGCCCGCCGCCTTCGTGAAGGGGATAACCCAGCACTATGGCGGGGTCATCTCGATCAGCTGTTGCCGAAGCGGTCCCGGGTGCAGACGGTCGCGCACCATCCTGCGTTGCCCTTTGACGAGATAGGCGCGTTCATGCGCGATCTCGGCGCAGAGGTCGGCATCGCGGCCGGAGGTTTCGAGTTTCAGATCCTCGCCGCAGCCCGCACCAGGGAGGTCATCGGCGCCCGCTGGGACGAGATCGATGAGGGCAGGGCGCTGTGGGTGATACCCGGTCGCCGAATGAAGGCCGGTAGGGAGCATCGCGTGGTGCTTTCGAAGCGGGCGATCGCCGTGCTGTCAGCAATGAGAGCGAAGCGCCGGCCTCCGCTCAGTGCGTGCTTGAGGCCGCCATAGCTGCCGGTAACCCATCGTCTCGCGGTCACGTCCGTCAACGTGGTGGGAATTTGTTGTAGGTTGATGTGGCCACGGATAATTCGGCTGCGGTGGAAATCTGGGTTGGAAACACCTCGACCATCGGCGGTGTAAGTTCGGCCATGGCCTCGGTCTGCATGTAGCGATGCTGGAGTTGCCACTCGTCGTTGAGCTCGAGCAGCACGGCGCCGACGAGGCGGATGATGGATGCCTCGTTGGGAAAGATGCCGACGACGTCGGCGCGGCGCTTGACCTCCTTGTTGACGCGCTCGATCGGGTTTGTGCTG
>JANPPS010000131.1:0-6977 GCA_031428635.1 Rhodospirillales bacterium | reverse complement strand
CGAATACGACACCGCTATCGGCGTCTACCGGCGGCTACGCTTGCCCGCGCGTAAAAGCTTCTTTGCAAGCGCCGAGGTTCATCACCGTGCGGACGCCCAGCTGGTTGATAGAATCAATCAAATCGAAATAGTCGCGGTCGGCGCACCTTACGACTTGTCGCTTCCCGCCAGCATTGGCCTCAACCGAGAACGACGCGACCGCCGCCGGCCCGGCGTGATCGATATGTCATCCATGGCGATGCCCTGGGCACCAGCCTAGATATCAAATACCGACCTAGCCCACCCCGTCGGTACGTGTGCCAAAGCCACACTAGACCGCGCTGCCATCGTAATATCAGCGGCCGTCAGCGGCGCAGGAGGTGAAAGGCCAGGAATCACCCGCAGTTTACTGCAGGCGGGATGTTGCCCTGAAGTCTAAGCGGAGCAGGCGCCGCTGGGCCCAAACTACCCGGCGCCCAGCCAGCGCCTACCGGTCGTATCGTTTCGTGGTGGGCGGTGACGGGATCGAACCGCCGGCCAACTCGGTGTAAACGAGCCGCTCTACCGCTGAGCTAACCGCCCATCTCGTCTAATGTGGTAGCGACGGCACCACTGCAGCCGGCACCGGCACTAGTTCCACTGGTTCCTCATACTCGATTGCAATCGGCTTGCGAACCAGGGCCTGCCTAATAACTTCGTCGACATGCGCCACGGGTATCACCTTGATGTTACGTTTCACGCTATCGGGGATGTCGGCCATATCCTTCTCGTTATCGCGCGGGATGAATACGGTCGTGATGCCGGCCCGTAACGCCGCCAGTAGCTTTTCCTTCAACCCACCGATCGGCAGTACCCGGCCCCGCAAAGTGATCTCACCAGTCATCGCCACGTCACGACGGACAGGAATGCCAGTCATGACACTGACGATGCTGGTCGCCATCGCAATACCGGCGGACGGGCCGTCCTTCGGGGTCGCCCCCTCCGGCACGTGCACGTGGATATCGCGCTTCTCGAAGACGTTCGGCTTGATCCCGAACGTAACCGACCGGCTGCGCACATAGCTCAGCGCCGCCGACACGCTCTCCTGCATGACGTCACCGAGCTTACCGGTGTGCTTGATGGTGCCCTTACCTGGCAGCAGCACGCTTTCGATCGTCAGGATCTCGCCACCCACCTCGGTCCACGCAAGCCCTGTAACGACGCCGACCATATCCTCAGCCTCGGTCTCGCCGTACCGGAAGCGCTTGATGCCAGCGTACTTTTCGAGGTTCTTGCGGGTAATCGCGACCTTCTTACTCTTCTTGGTCACGATTTCCTTCACGGCCTTACGGGCCACGTTAGCGATCTCCCGCTCCAGGCTCCGCACGCCGGCTTCACGCGTGTAGTAACGCACGATGTCGCGGATTGCGTCCTCGCTAAGCGACCACTCCTCGGGCTTCAAGCCGTTCGCCTCGGCCTGCTTGGCCACCAAATGGCGCTTGCAGATCTCAACCTTCTCATCCTCGGTGTACCCGGCGATGCGAATGATCTCCATCCGATCCAGCAGCGGCTGCGGCATCTTGAGGCTGTTGGCGGTGGTCACGAACATCACGTCGGACAGATCGTAATCGACCTCCAAATAATGGTCGGCAAACGTCGCATTCTGTTCCGGGTCCAACACCTCGAGCAACGCGCTGCTGGGATCGCCGCGCCAATCATTGCCGAGCTTGTCGATCTCATCGAGCAAGAACAACGGGTTACTCATCTTAGCCTTCTTCATACCCTGCACGACCTTGCCGGGCATGGAGCCGATGTAGGTCCGGCGATGGCCGCGTATCTCTGCCTCGTCACGAACGCCACCCAGGCTCATGCGCACGAAACTGCGACCGGTAGCCCTCGCGATCGACTTACCCAGGCTTGTCTTACCCACGCCAGGCGGACCTACCAAGCAGAGGATTGGGCCGCGGATCTTTGGGCTGCGCGACTGCACGGCTAGATATTCGAGGATACGCTCCTTCACCTTGTCCAAGCCATAATGGTCGGCGTCCAGGATGCGTTCGGCCTCGAGGATGTCGGTGCTGACCTTGCTCCGCTTCTTCCATGGAATGGATAGCATCCAATCGAGGTAGTTGCGCACGACCGTCGCCTCGGCGCTCATTGGGCTCATTGTCCGTAGCTTTTTCAGCTCAGACATGGCCTTTTCACGCGCTTCCTTCGTGAAGCGAGTCTTCTTGATGCGATCCTCGAGCTCGGCGGTTTCGTCCTTACCATCCTCGCCCTCACCCAGTTCCTTCTGGATCGCCTTGAGTTGCTCGTTCAGATAGTACTCGCGCTGTGTCTTTTCCATCTGGCGCATCACGCGGTTGCGGATACGCTTCTCGACCTGCAACACGCCGATCTCAGACTCCATATGGGCGAACACACGCTCCAGCCGGTCGCTGACGCGCGCGCTCTGCAGCAGGTCCTGCTTCTCCGCCACTTTCAGGCTGAGATGGCTGCTGATGGTATCAGCAAGCTTGCTCGGGTCCTCGATCTGATTGAGCGAGACCAAGACCTCTGGCGCGATCTTTTTATTCAGCTTGATGTACTGCTCGAACTGACTGACGACAGTCCGGCCAAGCGCCTCAAGCTCGCGTGGCTCCCCACTCTCGTCAGGCAGCGGCGACGTGTACGCCTCGAAATAGCTTTCAGTGTCGCGGAACCCGGTGACGGTCGCGCGTTCACCACCCTCGACCAACACCTTGACCGTGCCGTCCGGTAGCTTCAAAAGTTGCAGAATCGTGCTCACGGTACCGACAGTGTACAGGTCGCCAGGCTCGGGATCGTCCTGGGCCGCGTTCTTCTGGGCCACCAGCAGTATCTGCTTGTCGGCTTTCATGACCGCTTCGAGCGCGCGAACAGACTTTTCGCGGCCGACGAATAGTGGAACGATCATGTGCGGGAACACAACGATGTCGCGCAGTGGAAGGACGGCATAGAATTGGGGGGAGTCGCTCATGTGGTAGACCTCCAGCATAGACGGTCAGGGTAACGGTCTGGCTACAGACCCTGGTGGCGATCCGACGCGCCCATTTAGGCACGCGCCGGACGCGAAAGGCTAGCGTTACAATCTTGTGACTAGATATCGGCAGCGGGATCGCCCGCGACAAGGGTACTCGCACGCCGGAGCCGACGACGCGCGTGCGGCTAGCTCCCGCCCTCGGCCCGCTCCTTGCGCTCCTTGCCGTAGGTATACAGCGGGTTGGCCCGACCCTCCGCCACTTCACGGTTGATCGTCACCTCCTCCACCCCATCGAGGCCCGGCAGTTCGAACATGGTGGTTAGCAAGATCGACTCCATAATCGATCGCAGCCCACGCGCACCGGTCTTTCGCGCGATAGCCCTGACAGACACTGACTTTAGCGCATCCTCCGTGAACGAAAGCTTGACGCCTTCCATCTCGAACAGGCGCGCATACTGCTTCGACAGTGCGTTTTTTGGCTTGGTCAGGATCTCAACAAGCGCCGCCTCATCCAGGTCCTCGAGCGTTGCCACCACCGGCAGACGACCGATGAACTCGGGGATTAGCCCGAACTTCAGCAGATCCTCCGGCTCGACCTCCCGCAACACCGCACCCATTCGGCGCTCGTCGGGCGCCCGCACCTCGGCGCCATAACCGATGCCGGAACCCTTACCGCGCTGACCGATAATCTTTTCAAGACCCGAGAACGCACCGCCGCAGATGAACAGAATGTTTGTCGTATCGACTTGCAGGAACTCCTGCTGCGGATGCTTACGGCCCCCTTGCGGCGGCACGGATGCCACGGTCCCTTCCATAATCTTCAGCAACGCCTGCTGCACGCCCTCCCCGCTCACGTCGCGGGTGATGGACGGGTTGTCAGACTTGCGGCTGATCTTATCGACTTCATCGATGTACACGATGCCGCGCTGCGCCCGCTCGACGTTGTAGTCGGCCGATTGCAGCAACTTGAGGATGATGTTCTCCACATCCTCACCCACGTACCCTGCCTCCGTCAGCGTGGTCGCGTCGGCCATCGTAAACGGCACATCGAGGATGCGGGCCAGCGTCTGCGCCAACAACGTCTTGCCCGAGCCGGTGGGGCCGACAAGAAGGATGTTGCTCTTTGCAATCTCGACGTCGGTGTTTTTCGTCGCATGCGCCAACCGCTTGTAGTGGTTATGGACCGCGACGCTTAGGACCTTCTTCGCGTGGGCCTGGCCGATGACGTAGTCGTCCAAGACCTTACAAATTTCCTTCGGCGTTGGCACCCCATCGCGCGACTGCACTAGGTGCGTCTTATGCTCCTCACGGATGATATCCATGCAAAGCTCGACACACTCATTGCAGATGAACACCGTTGGCCCGGCGATCAGCTTGCGAACCTCATGCTGCGATTTGCCGCAGAATGAGCAATAGAGGGTGTTCTTGGATTCTGGCGGCTTGCTCATGAACACTCCTGCCTCGTAACCGCGGACGCACTACGCCGAACCGGACAAACCGATACTAGCGCCCGCTCAACAAACCTCACAACCGAACGCCGGCTTACGGCTTTTCCGGCGGAACCGGACGGTTCTCGACCACCTGATCCACCAGCCCGAACGCCATCGCTTCCTGGGCCGACATATAGGTATCGCGCTCGAGCTTCTCCTCGATCGCAGACAACTCCTGACCAGTGTGGTGAACGTAGATCTCATTCAGCCGCTTACGAAGTGTCAGGATCTCACGCGCCTGAATCTCGATGTCCGACGCCTGACCCTGCGCGCCGCCTGACGGCTGATGCACCATCACGCGGGAGTTCGGGGTTGCGAAGCGCTTGCCCTTTGCCCCGGCGCAAAGGAGCAGGCTGCCCATGCTGGCGGCCTGGCCGATGCACAGAGTGCTAATCGGGCTGCGCACGTACTGCATGGTGTCATAAATCGCGAGTCCGGCGGATACGACACCGCCCGGACTATTGATATAAAACGCTATGTCCTTGCTTGGATTATCGCTTTCCAGAAACAGCAACTGCGCGCAGATCACGGACGCGACTTGGTCGTACACCGGGCCCGTCAAAAAGATGATCCGCTCCTTGAGCAGGCGCGAGTAGATGTCAAACGAACGCTCACCCCGGGCGGTCTGTTCGACCACCATCGGTATCAGCGCGTTATTATAGATCTCGACTGGGTCGCGATCCCTCATGTTCTTATCCTTCATCTGCTTCAGTCATGTGGGCGTTCGATCTCCCCACGCCAAGTTGTGCAGTGCAGCCGCGCATTACGCCGCCTGCGTCTCCGGCAGCTTCGCCTCCAGGGGGTCCTCGGCCAGTTCCTCGGCGGTGACCGTCTTTTGCTCGACCTGTGCCAGCTCGAGAATGAAGTCCACGACCTTCTCCTCATACAGCGGGCCACGCAGCGTGTCGGCGGCCTGCTGGTTTTCGGTGAAGAACTTAATCACCTCAGCCTCCTGGCCGGGGTAGCGCATCGCCTCCTGGCGCATGGCGCGCTGCATCTCATCGGTTCCGACCTGGATGCCGTTGGCGCGACCGATCTCGCTCAGCAGCAGACCCAGTCGCACCCGGCGCTCGGCGATGCCCCGGTACTCGGCCCGCAGCGTTTCGTCGTCCTTCTCCGCATCGGCCGGGTCACCCTGGCCGGACTTACGGTCCTGCTCGACCCGGTTCCAGATTGCGGCGAACTCACTTTCCACCATGCTGGGCGGCACAGGAAATGTCGCCGCTTGTGCCAGTTGATCGAGCAGCACGCGCTTCAGGCGCATACGGCTACCGCGATCATACTCGCGCTGGATCTGCGCGCTCACGCGCTCACGTAGCTGCTCTAGGCTCTCAAACCCGAGCTTTGTCGCCAGCACGTCGTCGATGCCGGCCAGCTTGGGCTGGGCAAGGGCGGTCGCGTTGAGGTCGAACGTCGCGGCCTTACCCGCCAACTCCGCCGAATGGTATTGCTCCGGGAACGTCACTTCGATCGTACGCTGTTCGCCGGACTTCATGCCGGCCATACCCTCGCTAAACCCGGGGATGAAGCCGTCGGCACCCAACTCGACCGGCATTGCCGTGCCGGTGCCGCCGCTGAAGGGCACGCCGTCCACCTTACCCACGAAGTCGACCGTTAGCTGATCGCCGGTCTGGGCACCGCGATCGTCGGTCACGGGCTCCCAATCCTTCTGGCTCTTCGCAATCTCGGCCAGCGCCAGCTCGATCGCCTCGGCCGTCGGCTCGGCCTTCAGTTGGGTCAGCTGCAGGGCGGCAAAATCGGGCATCGTGATTTCGGGTAGCAGCTCAAGCTCAACCGAGAACTCAAGGTCCTGCTTTTCGGCGACCTTTGTCACCTCGATCTTCGGCTGGCCCACGGCGCGTAGGCCGCGCTCGCTCAGCATCTGCTGGGTGGCGCTATTCACGCTCTCCTCCAGCACCTCCGACATGACGGCCATTCCGTAGCGCTGCCTCACGATCGATAGCGGGACCTTGCCGGGGCGGAAGCCGGGCATGTTGACCGTCTTGCTGATCTCGGCCAGGCGCTGGCTGCGCTTACCCTCGATATCGGCCGCGGGCACGACGATGGCAAAGCTTCGGCGAAGACCGTCGGACAGCGTCTCGGTAACCTGCATGAACGTGTGAATCCCTTCTAAGCGCAGCACGACCTGGTGCGGGCGGAGGGACTTGAACCCCCACGGCTTGCGCCACCAGAACCTAAATCTGGCGTGTCTACCATTTCACCACGCCCGCGCCGCTTAGCCGGAGCGACTCACGAAAGAGCCGCCGGACTTAGCGCACGAGCAACGCCACGACAAGCGCCCCCGCGCACGGCGCGTCAAGAACACCCGCGCACGGCGCGTCAAGACCCCTCATAAATGAGGGACCCACCAATGGGGGAGGACGCGTGCATCCGGCCGCGGAATCTGCATCCCGCATCGGAGGAGATGACGACCGGATACAACTGTCAGGCGATTCCAACGCAGTTGACTTATCCTTTTTGAAATTAAGAAAATACCGTAGTGCGCCTGTTTCAACGGTTTGTCCGGA
>JANPPS010000130.1:0-7188 GCA_031428635.1 Rhodospirillales bacterium | reverse complement strand
GTACGGGGTGTGGTGCTGAATGTGCTGCCGGCGGTAGTGCTGTTCGGTTTGGGCGTGTTCGCGGCGCGGCGTGGGGTGACTGCGCCGTGGTTTCGTCTGACGGACGCGCTGATGGTGCCGGCGATGCTGGGTGTCGCGCTGGTTCTGACGCATTTGTTCCAGGCTGGGCGGCTCGCGATGCATGCAGCGCCGTTATTTGTGGGGCCGGTCGTGGCCGGGTTACGGGGCGGCGGTTTACGCGACGACAGCAAGACGCGGGAACCAGCGCCGTAAGAGACATGATTGGCAGCCAGGGCGACCGTCTCGCCCGCTTTCGCCTCGCCCGCTTTCGCCTCGGCTGTGCCAAATGCAAATTAAACCCGGCCTGGTGACGACGAGGGCTCGCGCTAGCAGCAGTCTCGTCCACGCTGAACGTCGGGTGAGTAGCCGCGGTGCCCGGCGCGGCAATGCCAGGGCTTTGCCGCGACCTAAGGGTTCCGGCCATCCGTTATCGCGGTGCCAAACCGATCCGCTCAGTACCAGGAGTAGTAACGCGACGCCGTACGTCATTGGCCGATGCACATCTGCACAGCCGAAAGCCGAACTCATGCACCTCCCGCGGCGGGTTTTGCAGGTAGGTCTGGTTGACGGCAGTCGCCGCTTCGATACCGCCGCATGCCGTCGGGGCTGAATGGGCGGACCCGCCCGCAAAGTCAGCACAGGCTTACTCCAGGAGACATCCATGGCCTACCAAAGTCTCAATCCTGCCACTGGCAAGCTGCTGATAAGCTTCCCGGACCTGACCGACGCCGAGCTTGAAACCAGGCTCGCCGTCGCCGAGGCCTGCTATCGAACCTGGCGGCTGACCAGCTACGCCGACCGTGCCGCGATCCTGCTACGGGCCTCCGTGCTGTTGCATGAGCAGTCCGAGACGTTCGCGCACACCATGACCCTCGAGATGGGCAAGAAGATCGGTGAGGCCCGCGGCGAGGTGGAGTTCAGCGCCAGTATCCTCGCCTACTATGCGCACAACGCCGAGCGTTTCCTGGCACCCGAGACGCTGCATCCCACCGTGGGCGAGGCGCATATGGAGAGCACTCCGATCGGCGTGATCTTCGGTGTGGAGCCGTGGAATTTCCCCTATTACCAATTGGCGCGGGTAGCCGGGCCGCACTTGATGGCGGGCAACGTGCTGGTCATCAAGCATGCCGGCTGCGTCCCGCAATGCGCGATCGCGTTCGAGAGGTTGTTCATGGACGCGGGCGCGCCGGCCGGGCTCTATACCAACCTGCTGATCTCCCACGACCAGGCGAACCAGGTCGTCGACGACCCGCGCATCAAGGGCGTGGCACTGACCGGTAGCGTCGCCGCCGGGCGCAGCCTCGCGGCCCGCGCGGGCCAGAACCTCAAGCCGTCGTCAATGGAGCTGGGCGGTAGCGACGCCTTTATCGTGCTGGAGGACGCGGACCTCGAACACACAATCAAATGGGCGGTTTGGGGCCGGATGTACAATGACGGGCAGACCTGTTGCGCCGCAAAGCGCTTTATCGTCGTCGAGAGCATGGCCGACGCGTTCCTCGCCAAGTTCAAGGCAGCCCTCGCAGCGCTCGAACCCGGCGATCCCTTGGACGAGAAGACCACGCTTGGCCCGCTTTCGACGGAAGGCGCGCTGGTGCAACTGCTCGAACAGGTCGAGACGGCCGTGGCGCACGGTGCCACGCTGGCACTGGGGGGCAAGCGGATCGAACGCCCTGGCTTCTTTATGCAGCCAACCATCCTGACCGACGTAGCGCCTGATAACCCGGCCTTTCGCGACGAGTTCTTCGGCCCCGTCGCGATGTTCTTCCGGGTCAAGGACGAGGACGCGGCGGTGGCGCTCGCGAACGACAGCGACTTCGGCCTAGGCGGCTCTGTATTCACCGGCAGCGCCGAGCGCGGCCAGCGTGTGGCCAGCCGGGTCGAGACGGGAATGATGTTCATCAACAATATCAGCTGGTCCGATGCGGAGCTGCCGTTCGGCGGCATCAAGGATAGCGGCTACGGCCGGGAGCTTGGCGACATGGGCATCCAGGCGTTCGTCAACAAAAAGCTGGTCCGGACCGCAAACCTCGCGGCGCCGGTCTGAACGGCAGAGGATCAACCATGGCCAACAAGATGCACGCCGCCGTCGTTACCGGCTTCGGCAAGCCGCTCGAATTGCAGGAGTGGGACGTGCCGACGCCGGGGCCTGGTCAGATCCTGGTCAAGACCGAGGCGTGTGGCGTGTGCCACACCGACCTTCACGCGGCCCATGGCGACTGGCCTTTGAAGCCCAATCCGCCGTTCATCCCGGGCCATGAGGGGATCGGCCGGGTCGTCGCCGCCGGCGCTGGCGTCGATCGCATGAAGGGGGCCGTGAAGGAGGGCGACCGCGTCGGCGTACCCTGGCTGTTTTCCGCCTGCGGTCATTGCGAGCATTGCCTATCGGCCTGGGAAACGGTTTGTGGCGAGGCGGAGTTCGGCGGCTACACGCGCAATGGCGGGTTTGCCGAATACATCCTGGCCGATCCCAACTATGTCGCGTCCATCCCGAACGGGCTGACGCCGCGCGCCGCAGCACCGCTGATCTGCGCGGGGATCACCACCTACAAGGGCCTGAAGGTCGCTGACGTACGACCGGGCGAGTGGGTCGTAATCTCCGGCGCAGGGGGCCTCGGTCACCTGGCAATCCAGTATGCGAAGGCGATGGGTCTACAGGTCTGCGCCGTCGACATCGATGACGGCAAGCTTGCCCACGCGACCCAGCTGGGTGCCGATCTGGTTGTCAACGCGACGGCCGAGGATGCCGTGGAGTCTGTGCGGAAGGGCACCAACGGGGGCGCGCATGGGGTGTTGATCACCGCGCCATCTCTGGGCGCCTTCAAGCAGGGCATCGGCATGGCCCGCAAGCGCGGAACCTGCGTCCTGGTCGGCCTGCCGCCCGGGGAGTTTCCGGTCCCGCTGTTCGATGTGGTCGCAAACTGCATCACCATCCGCGGCTCGTTCGTCGGCACACGAAAGGACATGGCGGAAGCGCTCGCCTTCGCGGCCGAAGGCAAGGTGAATGCCGACATCGAAATGCAGCCGCTCTCCGCGATCAACACGGTATTAGACCGTTTGGCGCATGGCGATGTGCCGTCGCGGGTCGTGCTTGAGTTCGCCGGAGCGTGAATCGGTAGAAGCGTCGAAGTGAACTGCTGCCGGTTCGGTGGACACCGAGATCTGGGTGTTTGACGCGGTCGCAGGATGTAAATGGTGCGGTAGTAATCCAGCCGGGATCTGGATGTGGGCGAGGGTGTTCTGCGGCCCCGGATCAAGGAGATCGCCGCTGATCCGGGGCAGGCAGCTCCCGAGCCAGGGCCAGCTCAAGCCGGAGCAGCAGGCCTTGCCGGCCTGCCCACGCCGCCGGGGCCTGTCTTCGGACAAGGGCGCTCTGGCGCCCCGGCAGACCGGACGCGCTGCTGCACCATTCGGATCAGGGCAGCCAATACAGCAGTGAGCAATCTCAGACGCTGCCGGCTGATCACGGCGTCCGTTGCAGCATGAGCCGGTCGGGCAATGGTTGGGACAACGCGGCGATGGAGAGCTTTTTCTCCTTGCTAAACACCGAGCGGACCGCCCGTAAATTGTATCGCACGAGGGACCAGGCCCGGGCGGACCTGTTCGGCACTATCGAGCGGTTCTGCAACCCTCGCTGCCGTCACTTGACCACAGGTTCGCCGGCGTCTCGGCCAAGGCAAGAACGACAAGGCTGACAATCGCCACCAAAGTAAGGGCGGACGCCGACTTCATGCGACGTGCAGACACTGGATGCTCGATGGCGGGTGTACTTTGGTACACACCGCCTTCGTATTTACTGCTGGACTTGCACGGCGGCACCGGGCGCTGCAGGGGTCCCAGGGGCGATCACCAGCCAGCGTCGCGCGGCTCCGGCATCGGTCTGCACCATCTGGCGTATCGGCCCGATGGCGTTGACGACGGCAGCACCCGCCGGGTTGGTCATGAACGCCGCCAGGGGTTGCAGCGTGCCGCCGCCAGCGGCCTCCATCGACAAGGCCAGCACATAGGGTTTGCGCGGCTCCAGCCCCGTCGCGCCAGCCTGAACCACCTGAACGAGGCCTTGGTCGAACAGCGTCACCTGCGTGACCGGCTTGCCCCCGGTGGCGCCCAGGGAAAGCTGGACTGCGTTCGCCGCCGTACCCAACGGCACCAGGTTCTGCGTCCCCGGCCCGTCTGGCACGGCCCCCGGTACATACGCCACACCTTGCGGCCCCTGCCCCAATGGGATCGTCGCGATTAGCGTGTTCTCCAGCGTGTCGATGACTGCGGCGCTGTCAGCGTTTTCCAGCCCGACATACACGCGCGTACCGTCGCCAGAGGGCCAGATGCCGTGCGGCAAGGCGCCGACGTCGATCACCGCCACCTGGCTGTAGTCGTCGGTGCGGAACACCTTCACCTGGTTCAGCCCGCCCACCGTCACATAGGCGAACTGGCCATGCACGTTGCGAACGATGTTGACGTGATTGGTGATCGGCCCGGTATCCAGGACTTTCAACACACCGAACGGTGCGACGGCGTTGAACACCATGGTGCGACCCACGTCCTTCAGCGTCAGCCACACCTGCTTACCGTCCGGCGTTGCGGCGACGTCGGGCGAGAACGGGCTCTCCTGCTTCACCCGGCCGACGATCCTGTGTGTGGCGGTCGCGATCACGACCGTCTCCGGTGTGAAGCTGCTAACGACGTAACCGAGCTTGCCGTCCGGCGAGAAGATGACCATCCCGGGTCCGTTCGGGACCTTGATCCGGCTTTTCTCCACGAATGTCCTGCCGTCCAGCACCGCCAGATAGTCCTCACCGCGGACGCTGACCCAAACCTCCTTACCATCCGGCGTGAAGAACGCCTCGTGCGGCGAGCGACCGAAATAGGTGACATGCTTCACGACGTTGGTGGCGGTGTCGATAAAGGTGACGGAGTTGGACCCGATCGAAACGACGGCCAGGGTCTTCCGGTCGGCCGAGAAACCCATGCCGTGCACCAGCAACTGTCCGCGGTAGAGTGGGCTAAGGTTGCCCGGCGTGGGGTCACCGAGGCGGATGACACCCAGCAGCTTGCCCTGAGCCGGATCGATGACCGAAACCGTGTTGGAGAACTGGTCCGACGTATAGAAACGGTCGCTACCGCTGATGGGAATATCCGCCGCCGCAGCCGCGAATGGCGCTTGACCGGCCTGCGCGGCCAGCGTGGTGCCCAGCAACAGCAGCGTGGTGAGACGAATCATTGTGTCAGTGGTCCTTATGCATGTGCATCGGGGTCGGCGTGGCGGCGGGCACGGCCGGAAGCGCCGCGACGGCCTGGCGCATCACGACGATCTCCTGCCGTTGCTCGACAATGATTCCTTGGGCTAGGCGCCGCAGGACGGGGTCCCGGCCAAAGCGGAGCTCCGCCTCCGCCATCTCGACCGCGCCCTGGTGATGCGGGATCATCATCGTCGCGAAATCGCGGTCCGCATCGCCGGTCGCGGGCGCCATCATGTCATGGTCCATCCGTCCCATCGCCGCCGCCATGACGGCGGTAAGGTTGTCGGCACTCACGGCCTGGCCCTGCGCGGCCGCGCCGCCGACAGCGAGACTGAGCCCCAGCGCGCAGGCGACAACCCTGCGGGAAAAGCGGTCGTGAGGCATGTCCAGTCCTTCCGTGACGTGGCCCGATCGGCCATCTGCGCCGCATGAACGACGGGACGCCAGGTTTGTTCCACAGCGATGCTCGAGATCAGCACGCGGCCTTCAGACTGGCCGGGTCGGTGACGATGGCCGGGGCATCCGCGTTTTCGACCGGGGGCTGGTAGACCTTAACCATTTTAGCCGCTTTCCCCATTCGCTTAGCCTGCCCTGGCGCTGGCTGGTACATGACCATACCCCGCGGCATTGTCAGGTCACCGCGAGTGAGCCGGACCAGATCTGGCGAGGTAAGCGTCACATGGCGGTCGCCGCCGACAGCCAGTCATGGTGCGCGGCATTCCGGAGCATTCGCATCGTTCGGCGGGTGCATAGGTGGCGCTGGATGTTGAAGACCTTTCAGACGGCCAAGTGAACGGACCAGAACACCTGGGCTGAGCCCTGCGATCTGAGCCTACGCATCTGCCTTTCCCGTCGTCGAAACGGCTGGTGCGGGTTCTCAGCCCGGTTATTCCCTCGCAGCCGGACGGGTCGGTGGCGTTACGACCGTCCGATCGCGGCGGCCGTCGCAGCCGGCCTCGCCACAGAAACAGAACCAGGAGAATACCATTATGGCGGCGCATACTCCCTGCCCTGCCTCTGCCAGCTCTGCCGACATAGCGACCCGTCCACCGGCGCCGATGGGACGGCGACCTGGACCTTGGACCGCATACGGGCAGTCCTGGCGGACGCCGCGGAGTCGGCATCGGTCAGGTAGGTGGACAGGCAGGCCTGTCGGCGCCGACCTACGCGGTTATGCAGAGGGCGCTGGTGGCGGACTCGCACCTCAAACTGCTGGACCAGCCGGAGGGGGCCTCCCGGGGCCAGCAGATCATCTTCAGACCGAGCAGCGGCTCTCCGTACTCGAAGCCTCGTTGGTCAGCTTAGCTGTGCGCTCCGGCGTCCCGGCACCCAGACGGCGGTCTGCGACTTGACCGCCCGGCTACGCGTCGGGCCAGGGCAGCTGGCCACAATCATGGCATATGCCATGTACTGGGTTGCCGCGGCTGGGGACCTGCCTGCCGACCGCGAGTAACGGCGCGCCCGATGGATCACGGCGCAGCTTCGACCGCACGACGATACCAAATGGCTGCCGGTGTCGCTGATTGGGCTATGAGGCGCGGAACGATAAATGATCAGGCTTGCAGGTTGCGCCTGTGCCGGCCGAATTATTTACCCACGACGCTCTTCAAATCGATGGCTTCGGCCATCGCCTCGTAGCCGGCTCGGTTAGGATGCAGGCGGTCCCCGGCCCCGCCAGTGGTGGAATTCGGCTGGAATTGCGCCTTTAGTTCATGCGTATTTAAGTCCACCGTCGCGGCATCGAAATCCACGACACCGTCGAAGATCGCCGCCTTACGGATAAAGTCGTTCAACACCTGGCGTTTCTCGTCGATGGCCACCGCACCATAGCCGCCATTATTGCTATTCACCGACGAGGTCGCGGTGCCCATCAGCACCCGCACACCGGGGA
>JANPPS010000129.1:0-22386 GCA_031428635.1 Rhodospirillales bacterium | reverse complement strand
GACCGAGGTCTTCCTGGTCGGCACGGCGGCGGAGGTGACGCCGGTACGTGAGATCGACGGCCGCCACTACACGCCCGGCCCGATCACGGAAGCACTGCTGAAATCATACGACGCGCTGGTTCGGATGGGCCCGGTAGAGGTTGAGCGTAAGACGCCTTTGGCGGCGTAGGGCCGACACCAACGACGAACGTCACGATGCGGGGCCACGAAGAGGGGGACGGGTGCATGGTAGCCGTCCCTCTTGCTGACATCTGCGTCCAACTAACGCATCGCCCCCAACAGTTCAGGTTGCGGCGTTCGGATATGCCTTAACTTGTCGCCGAGTACTGCCGAGGGAGCCTGCGGTCCTGACTAGGACCACTCGCCCCAGATAAACCGTGGCTTATGCGCCGGTTCGTTCAGCATCGTCATCGCGTAGGGAACGGCGCGGGCAGCTCGCAACCAAAAGCGGCGGCACCAGCACAAGCCAGGCAATCCGCGCCTGATACCGGTCGTGCGGGGCGGATAGCGCGCCGGTGCTGGCGGCGTTGGCGACCAACGCGACCAGTACGACCCCCGCCAGGGGTCGCCATCGGGCCTGGGTCAAAAGCGCCAGTGTGCCGATCAGGCCGGCCCCGAGCAGTACCAAGTGCAAGGCGTAGGGCGGCGGCATCAGCGTGCCCTGCGCCTGTCGGCCGGCGCGAAACCGGGCCAGCTCGGCTGCGGGAAAATACAGCGCCAACTTTGGCACGACGGCATCATCGAGAAAATCCGGCCCCAGCGTGTCGCCTACGCGCACCAGCGCCAGCTGTGCCAATGCGTTACGTACCGCCGCCGCCAGCACCGGGCCAGGGTAGGCGGCGATGATGGCGGGGACTAGCCGCGACGCCTCGGGCGCCAGCGCCACCGGGCCGAACGCGTCACCCCACAGCGCCCGATCCCATAGCGGCCCGTATGGCGCCCATAGAAAATCGTCGCTATTGGTTGCGAGCCGCCCCGACCACGCACATAATTTCAGCCCGGCAGCGGGGCAGACACGGTCGATGTACCACTGCCCCGGCCCGTCGCCGATCAGCCGGGCCAGCGCGAATACGCTGCCGTTCGGTGATAGCGTGAAGCGCCCGTAGCCCACGACGTTGGTGGCCAGCAAAAGCCCCACAGCCCCCACCAGCGCCAGCCCGGGCCGCCAGGGCCAGCGCCACTGCAGCACCCCCAGCGCCACGATGCACCCGGCCGCCAGCACCAAATGCGACAGATGCGCCGCGATCGCGACCGCCCCCAACACCGCCCACGCCATCGACCCGCCCGTGGCCAGCAATACGAGGCACAGCACCACGACCGGCGTAAAAAAGTCTGGCATTAGCAACGACACAAACCATGGTGCTGCCGAGCCCACCGCCAGCACGGCGCAGCGCGCAACATGCCATCGCGGCACCCCGAACCGCCGTGCGACCGCAAACAGCACCCAGGACAGCAGCACGGCCTGCCCCACCACGGATGCCCACAACGAGATCCGCCAGTGGAACAAATGCACGAACGGGCCATAAATCCAGGGCTTGTCCCAACCCATCGTCGGCTCGAGCGACATCTCGATCAGCCCGCCCGTATCGCTGAACATGATCGGGTAGCCATTCCACAATGCGGGCCACAGCAGCAGCGCCGCCCCAGTTAGAACGGCCAACACTCCACGATACCCGTCGTAAGACAGGCCCTTGGGCTCCCGGCCAGGGCGGTCCATTAGGCGAACCCCACGAAGGGGCAGGGCCCTCGTTTGACCTAACCCCACCGCGCCGCCGCCGCGTCATCCTCCACCCGCGCCTCCACCCAGCGCGCGGAGCCATCGACGCCGTGCTCCTGCTTCCAGAACGGCGCCTGGGTTTTTAGCCAGTCGATCAGGAACGCCGTCGCGTCGAGTGCCGGTTGCCGGTGGGCGCTGGCGGCCAGCACCAGCACGATCGGCTCGCCCAGTACCAGCCGGCCGTGGCGATGGATGACCGTGCAGCCCAGTAGCGCGAACCGCTTAACCGCGTCGGCAGCGACCGCCGTCAAAGCCCGCTCGGTCATGCCCGGGTATTGCTCCAGCGTCAGGGCCGCTATTCCGGCTGCCGTGTCACGTACGATGCCCACGAAGCAGCCAACCCCGCCCACGTCATGCCGGCCCTCCGTCAGGCGGGCCAACTCCGCCCCGACATCGAACGGCTCGGTCTGGACCCGGACGACGGGCTCAACCACCCGTCAGCCTAACCGCCCGTAACGGGCGGGAAGAACGCGACCTCGTCCCCGTCTGCCAGCACTGTGTCCGGATCGGCGAAAACCTGGTTCACCGCGGCGCGGATCGGGGCGCCCGGTGCGAACGCGGCGGCGCCGGCCGGGTCGCGGTCGCGCAGCCATTGGATTAGCCCGGCGACGGTCGCGACATCGGGCGGTAGCGAGAGGCTCTCCTCCGCCCGGCCCATCCGTTCGCGCAGCCAGGCAAAGTACAGCAGCGTCATCGCCGTCTCACCGGGGGGTCGGCACGTTCTGCACGCTGCCGTCCGGATTGATGATCGTACTGGTCCCGTTACCGTTCGGCACCATGATCGCGCCCGGCCCGCGCGGCGTATTCAACTGCCGGTAGCTCTGCGTGCCGCCCGTATCGACCGCCGGACCCTGCGGCGTGTTGATCACCCCCCCAACCGGCCCCGGACCCGGCACAGACGAGCGGGGCGCTGGCGCCACCCCAATCGGCGCGAGCCGGTCCAGACCCGGCGACGCATTGCCTGGCGGAGTTGAGCTGCCGCGCGGCCGAGGCTGACGGTGATCGGGCAGGCCGGGCGTGCCACCCGGAACGCTCGTTGCCGGAAAGCCGCGCTGCGTCTCCGTGTCCTGATTCTTACTAATATCAGACAGCGTCGGCTCTGGACCCTGTTTGGCGGGCCAGACATTACCGGGTTCGGGACCCAGCGGCTCGATCTCGGCGGGCTGGCCCAGGGCGCGGCGCACGTTCTCACTATCGGCCATCGGCAGCGTCGGGATTGTGCCCGGCAGCGTGAACGTGTGGTCGACGAATTCGCCAAAGCCGGTACAGCCAGTCAGGCCCAGGAACAGGGCCAGGGAAGCGGATCGCCGCATGGGTCAATAGGCTCCTGGTGTGGCGAAGGTTCCGCACGCCTGACCTTGCCCGCCCGGCGTCATTTGCTCAAGCCCGTGTGAGCGCTCGATGCCTGAGGCACCGATTGCGGCACCGACGGGGGCAGTGACTGGGACGGTGGGGCACCCGTGCTGTGGCGCAGGCCCGTCAGCAGGTAATCCCACCCGGTCCAGAGCGTCAGCGCCGCCGCCGCCCAGAGCATTATCTCGCCGATCGACGACACCGGTAACCAGCCCAGGCCGAGCAGCGCCGCCGTGTCGTCCCCGGCCAGCAGCGTCCCGAGCGCACCCATCTGCACACCAGTCTTCCACTTGGCCAACTGCGTGACGGGCAAACCGACGCGCAGGCCCGCCAGATGCTCGCGCAGGCCGCTGACCAGGATTTCACGCAGCAGGATGACGATGGCGGGGTAGAGGCCCCAGGCGCTGAGCCGGTCCTGTCCGGCCAGCAGCATGAGAGTGGCACCGACCAGCAGCTTATCGGCGATCGGGTCCAGCATGCGACCCAGGTCGCTCGTCTGACGGCGGGTGCGGGCCAGATGCCCATCGAGGTAGTCGGTAATCCCGGCCGCGCTGAACACGATGCAGGCCAGCAGGTCGCCGACCGGCGTGCGCCATGCAACAAGTGCCACGATGACCGGGATGGCGGCGATGCGGCACAGCGTGAGCACGTTGGGCAGGTCGGTCAACATTGGCGCTCTATACCGGAGTTTGCCACAGTGGCCAGCTATTGCGGGAACCACTGTCATGCGCCTGCTGTTTCTACTGTTATTCGGGCTGCCGGCCATGGCGCAGCCCGTCCTGGACGGTGGCGCCGTCCCGGGTCTGACGGAGGAGGGGCGGGCGGCCTACGCGTCGTTTCTGCGCACGAACCTGCCGCGGGCGTTCGCGATTGGCGGCACGGGCGGCGGCTCGGGCGCATACGGGTGGTCGGGCGGTTCGGCGTCGGCCGTGGTTGCGCAACGTTCGGCGCTGGATGGTTGTGCAAAGCGGGGCGCGACCGACTGCCGGCTCTATGCGACCGACCTCAGTGTCGCGGGCCAGCCGCCGCCGCCGTTACCGCCAGGCGCGTTGCAGTCGACCTGGAATTACAGTGTCGATCCCGACATTCGCTATATCTGGCGCGGTCCGGCGGCTGCGGCAGGAGTGTACGTCTGGTGCCACGGCACGAGCGGCGACGTGGATAGCCGGGGAGAGCAGCCGCAGCCCCATGTGCGCCAGTTCAACAACGCGGGCTACGACGTGGTGCGGTTCGACCGCGATCCGATTGCCGATCGCGACCGGGTCCGGGCGGCGGGGTGGCTGGTGGACACGCTGACCGACCTGCGTGCCCGCGGATACCGGCGCATCGTCGTGGGTGGGCAGTCTCGGGGTGCCTGGACCGCGCTGATGATGCTGGCCACGCCGGGGCTGGCGGACGTGGTGATCGCCGTATCACCCGCCGCGCACGGGTCGGGCGGCAGCACGAACCTTAGCGCGCAGTACGACGACCTACGTCAGCTTATATCCGGCGTGCGTCCGGCCCGTACGCGGGTGGCCTTCGTCCAGTTCGCAGCCGATCCGTTCGCGGGCGACCTGGCCGGCCGGCGCGCGCTAATCGAACAACTGCGCCCCACCGTCGGCGGCCTACTAACGATCGATCAGCCGCCGGGCTTTACCGGGCATTTCGGCGGCAACAGCGCGCATTTTGCCGAGCAGTTCGGCCCCTGCCTGCTACGCTTTGCCACTGGCGGCCCCGATCATTGCTGAACACAACCGGGCGGCTATAACGAACACTATGGGGCAGTGCGCGGTTGTCGTGATGGGCGTGTCGGGATCGGGAAAGTCCACGGTGGGCGCCCTGCTGGCGACAGCCATGGGCGCCGTGTTTCTGGACGGGGACGATCTGCATCCACCGGCTAACGTGGCGAAGATGAAAGCCGGCAGGCCGCTCGATGACGCCGACCGCGCGCCCTGGTTGCGGGCCATCGCCGCCTGGATCGATACCCGGACCGCCGATGCCCCGGGCGTCGTTGCCTGCAGCGCATTACGCCGGGTCTATCGCGATGTGCTGATCGGGCCGCGCACTGGGGTGGCGCTAGTGTACCTGGACGGCGATCACGCCATCATCGCTGCGCGTCAGGCGGCCCGGCCCGGCCACTATATGCCACCCAGCCTGCTCGACAGCCAATTCGCGACGCTGGAGCCGCCGGGTCCGGACGAGCATGCGATCACTGTGCAGATCGAACGCTCGCCGGCCGCGATCGTGGCCGACATTGTCAGCCAGTTGGAGGGTCAGCCGTGAGCACGCAGGATGCGCTAAAGGCCGAGGCGGCGGAGGCGGCAGTCGCCGAAATCCAGGACGGCATGGTGCTGGGCCTGGGCACCGGTACGACCGCTGCGCTGGCCGTCGCCGCACTCGGACGTCGCGTGGCGGCAGGCTTGCGGGTAACCGGCATCCCCACTTCGGAAGCAACGGCCGAGCAGGCGCGGGGGCTCGGTATCCCGCTAACCACGCTAGCCGAGCATCCGGTGATCGACCTCACGATTGACGGCGCGGACGCGGTGCACTCGGGGACGCTCGATTTGATCAAGGGTCTGGGTGGCGCCCTGCTGCGGGAGAAGATCGTGGCGACCGCCAGCCGCCGGATGATCGTGATCGTGGATGGCAGTAAGCTCACGGACCATCTGGGGGGCGGCGTGCGCCTGCCGGTCGAAATCGTGCCGTTCGGGTGGCAGGCAACGCGGGCGCGGCTCAGTGGGTTTATGCCGGACATGGTGCTGCGGCAGCGGGACGGTGCGCCGTATGTGACGGATAATGGCAACTACCTGCTCGATTGCCTGGTGCCGATCCCTGACCCGGCCGCGCTGGCGACGCAGCTGAAATCCGTCACCGGAGTTGTCGACCACGGCCTTTTCATTGGCTTGGCCAGCCGCGTCATCGCAGCCACCGAACAGGGCGTGCGCATATTGGATCGCCCATGACTGACCAACCCGTCACGCTCGGTATCGATATCGGCGGCACGAACCTGAAGGCTGGGCTGCTGGATGCGGGCGCCAAGATGGTCGGCGCCCATGTGCATGCGCCGACGCCGCACCCGGCCCACCCGTCGGACGTGGTCGAGGTATTAGTGGCGCTCGTGCGTCCGCTGGGGTCATTCAATCGCATATCGGTCGGCTTTCCGGGCGTCGTGCGGCAGGGAGTGGTGCGAACAGCACCGAACTTGGGTACCGAGCATTGGTCCGGTTATCCGCTGGCGGCCGCGTTGCAGCGGGCGCTGGGGCAGCCGGTGCGCATGCTGAACGACGCGACGGTGCAGGGGCTGGGCGTGATCGCCGGGCACGGGCTGGAGTGCGTGATTACGCTCGGCACTGGCTTCGGCTTCTCGCTGTATCAGGATGGGCGGCTGGCCCCGCATATGGAGATGGGGCAGCACAACGCCCGCAAGGACCTGACCTACGACCAGTATGTAGGCGCCGCCGCATTGGCTGAGGTGGGTAAGAGGCGCTGGCGCAAGCGCGTCGACCGCGCGATCGAGGCCGTGCGGACGCTGACCAACTTCGACACGCTGTTCGTCGGCGGGGGTAATGCCCGGCTTATCGAGGAGGCGTTGCCGGTCGATGTCCGGCTGGTCAGCAACGACGCCGGCATCACCGGGGGGGTGAAGCTGTGGACGCCGTTGCTGGATGACGCATTCGCGGGCGCGGCGTCCGATGAGGGATCGGACCGACCTGTCTGATACGACCCTGATCCTGGTGCGGCATGCGGTTCATGGCCTGCTGGGCCGCGTGCTGGCTGGCCGCATGGCTGGCGTCGGCCTGAGTGCGGAGGGCCACGCGCAGGCGGCGGCGCTGGCGGACGCGCTGGCCGGACAGGCGATCCGCGCCGTATGGACCAGCCCGCTGCAGCGGGCGATCGAGACGGCGACACCGATCGCGGCCCGGCATGGACTGGTTCCGGTGATCGATCCTGCCCTGACGGAGGTGGATTTCGGCACCTGGACCGGCCAGCCGTTCGACGCGCTGCATGGCCCGGAATGGGATGCCTGGAATACCAATCGCGCCATGGCGGTGCCGCCGGGTGGCGAGACGATTTTGGCCGCGCAGGCCCGCGCTGTCGCCGTCATGCTTCGCGTGGCGGGCGGAGGCGGCACGGTCGTGCTGGTCAGCCACCAGGACCTGCTGAAGGCGATGCTGGCGCATGTGCTGGGCACGCCGCTGGATTTAATGCGTCGGTTCGACGTGGCGCCGGCGTCGCGCAGCCTGATAACGATGGGGGCCGGGTGCGCGCGGGTGGATGGTTTGAACGTACTCTGTCCGTGACGGCGTCTATCTGTGAGCCAGGCCGGTAGTCGCACGATGCTGGCCGCTGCGGCGGCAGGAGCCGCAGCGGCCAGCGATACTTCGATCCGGGACCACGAGACCCGATTGATTGGCCCGACCGGCGTCGAGCGCGCGGCCCGATGCGGATACACCCAGGCCCGGGTGGCTGTTTCACCGTTTTCGGCCGAGCAGGCCGGCCCACGCCTGCTTCACGCCAAACAGGACAAACTCGAGTAGGTTAGCCGTTTCCCCCCGATCGCCCTGTGCAAGGCCGACGATTGCGCGGCGGTGGGCCGCATCACAACCCGCGTTGTTCGATACGGGCCTGCGCGCTGATCCGGTCCACGGCGCCCCACACGTACTTGTACCGTTCCTGCCCACGCAAGAAATCCGCCTCCACCCGGCCCTCGGCGATCGCCTGCGCCAGCATTGCGGCCAGCAATAGGTTGCCGGGGCTGATGGCGGTGTGGGCAGTGTCGAAACCGCTCAGGTAGAAATGGATGCGCCCGGGGCTGAGTAGGGCGTACATCGCGGCGGCCGGCACGCTGTTCACGGCGAGCACGCACAGCCGCAGCAGGCCCGCGCGCAGCAGGCGGGGGGCGCAATCGCGGTGGAATGCCAGCACCAGCGGGTCCGACAAAACGCCCGCCTCGCCCTGTCCGACCCAGCGTGACTGGTGCAGGCGGATCAGCGTCGCGAGGTCTGCGCCCAGCGTGTCCGCCGTCGCCGTTCGGATCGTGACGGACCCGGCGCGGGCGGCGCGGTTGCGGTTCAGGCGCAGATTTCGCGCCGTATGCGGGATCGCGGCCAGCAACGCGCCCATCGTGGCGGGCAGGGGCAGCGCCGGGCAGGCATTGCCGTCCTGCCACGCGATCGTCCAGCCGGGCGGGGGTGTCACGGCGCGCAACGACGACCCGTGGGGTACGTCCACCAGGCCTGCCGGTATGTCATCGAGCAACGCGGCCAGCATAGGCGCCGGATCGTCGCCCAGCACGTCGCAATAATCGGTCGGGCCGGCACCGATCGGTAGCAGCCGACCCTGGTACTCATACAGCGGCAGCACGCCCGTCAGCCGATCGCCGTCATATCGCACCGCCACGCGCGGCCGCCCGGTGCCGAACTGCCGCCACCACGGCAGCAGCCAGGCCGGGTGGGCGAAGGGCGTGGCCGGACGCGCTCGCCAAAGGGCCGCCCAGGCCGGTGCGATTGCGACCAGGTCCGCGTCCGCCGACAGCCGCCGGATCAAGATACCCGCTTCACAGTGCCCGCTTTACGCAGCCTGGGTCAGCGCGCGGGGGTCGCTCAGCATGGCCGCGTATCGGTCGAAATAGGCGCCGACCATCCCGTCCAAACGGAACCGACGCCGCGCCGTCTCTCGGCAGACGTCGTTGTCGATCTCATCCACCCGGCCCAGCGCCGCCGCCATACCCGCCGCGTCGTCGACGATGAAGCCGGTGCGGCCGTGCTCCACCACCTCCGGCAATGCCCCGATGCGGAACGCGATCACGGGCGTGCCGCACGCCGCGGCCTCCATCGCCACCAACGAACTGGTTTCGGCCACCAGCGACGGAATCAGCAGGCAGCGCGCGGCGGCCAGCAGGCGGCGTTTTTGGCGGAACCCGACCGGTCCCACGAAGCGGCGGCGGCGGTCGAGGCGGGGCTGAATCTCGTAGGCAAAATACGCCTCATGCGACGCGTACGAAAACACCTGGCCGCCGATCACGAGCGACATACCGGCGGCGCGGGCAGCATCCAACGCGTGGTGCAGGCCTTTTTCCGGGCACACCCGGGCCAGCGCCACCGCGTACCCACCGCGGCGCGGATGGACGGCGCCCAGCGTGCTGACCGGTACGCCGTTCGGGATGGGCGGCAGCATTACCGGGCTGTCGGCATGTCTGGCTTGGCTCACGGATACGCAATGCACCCAGCTATCGGGCCGGGTCAGTGCGAGCGACCCTGGCGGGTACCAGTCGGGCGGCAGGTGCAGCGTGGCCAGCATCGGCGGCCCGGGTGGGGGCATCACGGTGTGGAAATCCAGGCCGTGCATGTGGATGAGGTCCACCCGCTCCCGCGCCAGTACCGCCGCCGTCAGCGCCCGGATGTCGGCCCGGCGCGCGTCGTGTAACCCCGGCGTGATGGTATGGCCGGGCGGGGCCGGGAAGCTCACCAGTTCGCCCGCGACCACGGAGCCCTCACATGCGATCACGATGCTGCGGTGCCCGGCCTCGACCAGCGCCCGATCGAGTGCGGCCAGCACCTGCTCCGACCCGCCCACGGCGTCCGGCCCGACGGCGGCCATAGGGTAGGCGATGCTGAGGACCGTCAGTGCCATGCCAATTCTCGGAACCGTGCTCCGGTCAGTGGCCAGCCCCAGGTTTCGTAATTCAGCAATCCGTCGTGGGGCGGTCTGGCGAAGTCGTAGGCCGGTGCCGGCCGTAGCCGCACCCGGCTGTCATCGAACCGGGACAGAAATTCCGTTTGGGTCACGAAGCAGTCCAGCATCGCCCGGCGCTGCGCCTGTTCGGGCGGCGTTAGCCTTACGGTCGTGATCGGCCCGCCCGGTAGCGGATCGGTCCGGAACGTGCCGCCCAGCGCGTTGTATCCCGCGAACGCCACAACCGCGCATGACCCGGCCGCGCGCTGAACGGCGCAGGCGAGGGCGTCGTGATCGGGGTGCCCGCCCTCATACGCGTGGGTCACGACGGTCTGCACGCCATACCGGTCGAACAGGTTGGATAGGCTGGTCGTGATGACGCCGATATGCAGCGCCGCTTCCTGATCCTGGATCCCCAACATCACGCGCCGCAACCCGGGTACGGCCGCGATGGCCAGCGCGCGCTCCAGTTCGGCCCCGCGCAATGCGGCATAGGCGGCCACGCCCCCATGCCGCGCCGCATCCGGCAGATCGCGCGGTGCCCCATTCGTCACATGCACCAGCAGCAGGCCCGGCACGCATGCGAACAGGCCGCCCAGCGCCAGTGTCTCATCATCTGGATGCGCCACCACCAGCGCCACATCCGCGCACGGCACTCGGCCGGCCAGGGCGTCCAGCAGCGTCATCCGCGGGCGTAGCGCCGGGTCACGGTGGCGCAGAACTCGGCAAACCGCTCCGGGTGTTTTGGCACCGCGGTGTGGTGCGGCCACTGGCCCTCTTCCTCGGGCGTGAAGCAGAACGTGACTGTTACGTTGAAGGCTGCCAGCGCCGCCATTTGCGTATCGAACCACCGCTCGCCATCCGGACGCAGCCAGTCGGCCCAGGACAGGCCGGTGCGCAGGTACGTGACCCCCATGTCCTTCATGTGCCCGACGGCGTCATGCAGGCGATGGTCCTCGAAATGGAACCACTGGCAGAGGCCGATGTCGGGCGTGAACTCGTGAAACGTTTTGGCCGCGCGTTTGGGGCGTCCGTGCTCGTCCAGTAGGCCCATGTGGAAATGGCGGAAATAGCTGCTGCCCTCCGCCTCGCGATGGCGGGTCGTGGCGGGCCAGGCGGCCGGCAGATCGTACAGCGAATACCAGTGAATGCGCGGTGCCCGGCCGGCGAGCAGCCCCATGGTATGGCGCAGGCCCCACTCCTGCACCTCTTCGGCGCCGAATGTGCTGATGCCGACTTCGCTGACCCAGACGGGCAGGTGCGTCACCGCCTGAATGCTGGCCAATTTTTCCGGCCAGTCATCGACCATCCAGTGGTTCCAATCCATGGGGAAGCCATGCACGGCTACCGCGTCGAGCTCGTCCAGGGCGCCGAGGCCCTGCATGACCCGAATGAAATCGGGGTCGATCGGGCTGATGCCGCCCAGCACGCGGGTCAGGCCCGGCGCCTCGGCCGCGATCGCTTGCCCGGCCAGGCGGGTCATGGCGCCGAAGGTGGCCCAACCCGGGTCGTTCTCGAAATCCCAGTGCGATTTGTTGTTGGGCTCGTTCCAGATCATCGCGGCTTCGATCATCTAGCGCGACCGCGCGCGGTCTTATTCATCATGCGGCTCCGCGGGCAGGGTACACGGCGCCGTAGCGAGCGTCGGGCAGAGCGCAGGCGCGAGCGATAAAAACCTCTTCCTCCGGCATGTCCGTGATCGTGAACCCGGCCGCGCGCAGCATCGCGGCGGAACACGCGCGGTTCGGTGCCCACCAGTTGGTGTTGTCGTGGCTGTAGCTGTGCTCGATGAAGTGCAGTTTTGGGTAGCCGGGATCGTCGAACACCGCCGTCTCATGGAACGGATAATCGGCCGCCACGGGCGGCATGGCGTCCGAGCCGCGTTGCATCGACTGAAACACCAGCAGGTCACCGGCGACGTGTTCGTGGATCAAATCCAACGCCAGCATCGGGTGACGCAGGTGATAGAACACGCCGATGAAGAAAACGACGTCGAATTTGGCCCCGATCGCCCCCACGTCGTAAACAGACATCTGCTCGAACTCGATATCCAGTCCGTGAATGCCGGCCGCAAGCCGCGCCTGCGCCAAGTAATCCTCGTCGAAATCGATCGCCAACACCCGATCGGCACCCCGGCGCTTCATTTCCATGCTGTAGAATCCGGCGTTGCACCCGATGTCGAGCACCGTCTTGCCTGTCAAATCCGTGGGGATCGCGTGCTGAAACCGGTCCCATTTGCAGGCCGGATAGTCGCCCAGGAAATGTTCAGGCGCGGTCTGCACGCCGCCTAGGTTCATATTATGGAACCAGGGGCCCAGCGCCTCCGCCCGGGTCCGGATTTCGTCTCGCGTCACGGCGTGGCCTCCTGGTCTGGTACCAGCCAGGCGGCGCCCTGGCGGCGGCGTGCGTCGGGGGGTGGCATGTCCGCGGGCGCGGTTTGGCCACCCAGCAGGCGCATCGCCTCGCGGTAGCCATTCAGCGTTCCGACGTCGACATAGTCGGTGCCGGCGCGCACGGCCCAGGCGTCGCGGCCCGCGTCCAGCCAGGCATTCACGAGCGTGCCGATATACTCGTCCTGCCTTTCGCGGGCGATCCATAGTGCGTGTAGCGCGTGCAGCGTGGCGCCGGGCATCTTAAACGCCCCCCAGATCCAGTTGCTGGTCGCGATCGCGGACTTCACCTGGATACGACGCACCCGGCCCGCCGTATCGTGATCGACGGCGTCGAACAGCTCGGGCCGCTCGACGGGGAACAGCAAAAAGCTCAGCCGGTCGTCGGGCAGGGCGCATAGCGCGTCGGCCGGGAACCAGATCGTGTCCGGCAGGCCGATCAGCACCGGCTCGTCCGCCGGTATCAGGGGCAGCGCGCGGAAGATCGCGTCGCACAGTCCGCCCGCGCCCGGCTGGCAGACGTAGGCGATACTCACGTCGCCCACCTGCCCACCGTAATACTGGAGGATGTCGGACTTGCCCGGTGAAATGACAAAACAGATTTTATCCGCCCCGGCCCGCACCATACGTTCGATCAGGTATTCGCTAACGGCGCGCGGCCGCTCCACTCCGGCTTCGTCGACGCGGGAGCCGACGGGCAGTAGCTCCTTGCTGAACGCCAGCGGCTGGATGCGGGTGCCGCTGCCGGCGGCGGGAATGATGCCCCACATCAGGCCGTTTCCCGGACGTGTTCGAACGCCTGCACCATCTCGGCCGCGCGCGCTTCGGCGCTGTGCTGCGCCAGCGTCCGGGCGCGGGCGCGGCGGGCGACGGCAGCCAGAGTGGCGTCAGGTAAAGCCAGGGCGGCCATTGCGTCGTCCGTCGTGCGCGCGACCAGTATTTCCGCGCCGGGCTCGAAGAACTCCTCGAGGCCGGGCCAGTCGTCGCTCATAATCGGCACGCCGCACGCTGCCGCCTCGAACAAGCGGCCGGACGGGCACCAGCCCATCTGCGCCATCGCCGCACGGGTGACGTTCAGCGTCAGGCGGGACGAGCTGTAGAACGCCGGGTGCTCGGGTGGCGGTAGGTGCCAGACGAAGTGCGTGTTGGCCGTCCACGGAAAACCGTCCGGGTACTGGGCGCCGCCGATGATAAATCGCTGGTGGGGTTGCAGGCGCGCAGGCTCGACGAACAGCCGTTCGAGCGTGGCCTGCCTGTCGGCGGCATAGGTTCCGAGATACGATAGCAGCGCCCGGTAATCGTCGCGGGGTGGTACGGGACGATGCACGGTGGGGTCGACCGAGCCATAGATCGGTACCACACGGCGCGCGCCCAGCCGGGTCTGCAGCGCGGTCAGCGCCGGCCCGCCCGTGTAGCTCAGTACCAAATCGAACCCGGCCAGACCCGCGCCGACGTAGTCTACGTGCTCCCCCGCATCCAGGCGCGCGAGGGTCACGGGCGTGTCGAGGTCGTAAAACACCCGCAGTGCCCGGCTGTGCAGCACGAGGTCCGTGGCTGCCGCCGCGTCGGGGCAATACGATGTTACGATTGCCACGTCCGCGTCCGCCAACGATGGCGACGGCCAGTCGCGGTACAAAACCAGCGCGGCTCCGGCCGACAGCGCATGCAGGTCGCGGTGCTGGGCGTAGTACGGCACGTCGCGCTCATAGAACGTCACCCGGTGCCCGGCCGCGAGCAGCCCCGAAATCAGCCCCCGCCACAGCGCCGCGTGTCCGTTGCCCCAGGATGAGCTGACCGAAAGGCCGAAGATCACGATGGTCATGCCGCGACCCGGGACTGTAGCTCGGCCGCGAACGCTTCCAGTTCGGCCGCGCGATGATCGCCGGTATGCGCGGCCAGCACCCGGGCGCGGGCGGCGGCGGCGATCGCTCGGCGTTGGGCGCCAGGCATGGTCCGCAGCGCGGTCAGCACGTCGGCCGCGGTTTCGGCGATAATAATCTCACTGCCCGGGTGGAAAAATGCGTCCAGACCCGGCCAGGCGTCACTGATGACAGGCACGCCGCAACACGCGGCTTCAAACAGCCGCACGCTGGGGCTGTAGCCGCGGCGCACCATGTCGGCGCGGGTGACGTTAAGCGTGAACCGCTGGGCGGCGTAGAATGCCCGGTGCTCGCGCGGCGACAGGTGCGTTGTGCGGCCGACGTTGGGCGGCCACGGGATGCTGTCCGGGTATTGCGGCCCGGCCACGATAAAGCGCCCGTCCGGCCAGTCGCGGGCCGGGTCGCATAGCAGCCGATCCAGCACCGGTTGCCGGTCGTCCGAGTAGGTGCCGAGGTAGCCCAGGTCCCACGTGACCGGTACCGTCGGGTCGGGCCGATAGATAGCCGGGTTGGCCGAGCAATACAGCGCCCGCGCCGCGTGGGCCCCCCAGGTGTTTTCGAGGTACCGCAGCGTCGGTCCGCCGGTGAACGACAAGTACAGTCCATAACCGCGCACCAGTTCAGGCGTAAGGTACGTGCAGGTGCCGGCGGCCAGTGCGACCAGTGTCACCGGCGTGTCGATGTCATAGAACGCGGAGGCGCGCGCCCGGGCCTGCACGAACGCGCCAACCGCGGCCCCGTCCGGCACGAACGATCCGACGATGACCAGGTCGGCGCGGGCAATGATCTCGGCCCAGCCGTGTAGCGCATCCAGCCCGTCATACAGCGCCGTCTGGCCATATGGCGGGTCTGGCAGGTCGCGGTTGCCGGCGTACCAGGGCTGATCACGCTCCAAAAACAGCACGTCATGCCCGCGGTGAACCAGGCCCTGCATCAGGCCGCGATAGGTGGTGGCGTGTCCGTTGCCCCAGGACGACGTGATGGTCAGGCCCAGGATTACGATACGCATGCGTGCGTTCCCCGCTGTCCGCCCATGGCGTTCATTGCCCTACAAACCTCCACACCCTGCCGAGTTCCCAGCAATGTCACAAATCAGGCGTGCGACCGGCGTGGCCCAATCGCCCGGCGCGGGCTGGCGATACAGGCGGGTGGCGGCGTACCAGGGGCTGTCATCCCGCTCACGCATCCAGCGCCAATCGGCGTCGGCCCGCAGCAGCACCGATGTCGGACGGCCTAGCGCCCCGGCCAGGTGGGCGATCATCGTGTCCACCGTCACGACGTGATCGCAGGCCATCAGAAGCCGGGCGGTCGCGGCTACGTCCATGCTGCCAGCCAGCGGATCCGGCCACGGCGCCGCTGGGTCGCCGCCGCGCTGCAACGACACGACGCTGCCCACGTGCCCAACCGCCGTAAGCCACGGCCAGGGCACCGACCGCGCCTCGTCCCATTCGCCCGCTGCCCAGCACACGCCGATCACAGGCCGCGGCAAATCGAGCGTCAGCGAGGCCGCACGCAGATACGGCGTCGGCGGCGGCGGTAGACGAAGGGCGTGGGCCAACTCCATGATCTCGACATCATGGCGGGACGCGACCGGATGCGCTGGGTTAAACGGGATCAATGGAACGCGGCCGGCTAGCAATGGGATCAGTTCCGGCTGCACCTCGACTGAAACATCGGCCTGCGCCGCGAGTGGGGCGACGTAGCGCCAGAACTGCAGCGAATCGCCAAGCCCGTGATAGCACCGTACCAGTACCCGCCCCCGTAGCGGACGGCCGTCCCATAACCAGCGCTCATGGTAGGGACGCCGCGGGTCGTCGCGGGTGGCCGGATCGCGCGCGGCCAGCACAGCGTCGTTCACCGTCCAGGCCGCCTCCCAGTCGCCCCGGTACATCGCCGATAGCCACGCGGTGTCGGGATCACCAACCTGTGATGCGTCAGGCGCGGGCCGTGGTTTAGTGAGCGAGGGGCTGGTCATGATGCATTTGTGGTCGCACCAACGCCGCCCGGTGCCGTACGTTGCTTTAACGGTCTAAAGGACACCGATGCCTCAGGTTACGACCCGCCGCCATCCGTTCGCGCCATTGGCCGAGTTCCTCCGCTCCGAGTCGGCAGGGGGTGCGGCGCTGATTTTATTGGCGTCGGTTGCGCTGGTGTGGGCGAACTCCGGTGCTGGCGACCTATACCGCGCTGGTTTGCACGCGCAGTTGGGGCCGCTGCCTGTCCATACATGGATCAATGACGGGCTGATGGCCGTGTTCTTCCTGCTGGTCGGGCTGGAGTTGCGGCGGGAGATGGTACGGGGCGAGCTGGCGTCATTGCGGCGGGTCGCGGCGCCGGGGTTCGCTGCGCTGGGCGGCATGGCGTTGCCGGCACTGATTTTCGTGGCGCTGAACTGGAATACGCCGGGCAATCTGCGCGGGTGGGCGGTGCCGGTCGCGACCGATATTGCCTTTGCCCTTGCGGTGTTGCGCGTGCTGGGGCGCCGGGTGCCGATTGGGCTGGCGGTGTTTTTGACGGCGCTGGCGATCATGGATGATCTGGGCGCGATCGCGGTGATCGCGGTGTTCTATACGCGCGGGTTGGAACTGTTGAACTTGGCCGGTGCGGCGGCGGTGCTGGCGGGGCTGTACGGGCTAAACCGGGCCGGGGTGCGGGCGATCTGGCCGTATTTGGCCGGGGGTGTTGTGCTGTGGGTGCTGGTGTACTCAAGCGGGGTGCACGCGACCCTGGCAGGCGTGGCGCTCGCGTTCATTGTGCCACAGGCGGGTGATGACGGGGTGGCGGAGCGGCTGGAGCACCGGCTGGCGCCCTGGGTCGCATTTGTCGTCCTGCCGCTATTTGGCTTGGCTAATTCCGGGTTGCAGCTGAACCAGTTACCACCGGGCGCACTGCAGGATCCGTTGGCGATCGGCGTGGCGGTCGGGCTATTCGCCGGTAAGCAGCTTGGGGTGTTCGGAGCGGTCATGGCGGCCATCCGCATGGGCTGGGCGCAACGCCCATCTGGGGTCAGCACGGCGCAGTTGTACGGCGGCGCGGTGCTGTGCGGCATCGGTTTCACCATGAGCCTGTTTATCAACGGACTGGCGTTTCATGAAAGCGTGCAGGGCGACGTGGTCAAGCTGGCGGTGTTTGCGGGCAGCATTGTGTCGGCGGTGGTGGGACTGGCGATTCTGGCGATGGTGAGCCGCCAGCCCCGACCGGGTTAGCTGCGGGCGAAAGCCAGCAACGCGGCGTTCACCTCGTTCTTGTTCGTCGTGCACATCCCGTGCGGCGCGCCGGCGATCAGCTGCAGCTTTCCCTGCCGTAGTAGCTTCACCGCCAGCCGTGCGCTATCGTCTACCGGAACGATCTGATCGTCTTCGCCGTGCAAAACCAGCGTCGGGATCGTGATCGCCTTCAGGTCGGCAGTGAAGTCCGTTTCTGAGAAAGCCTTCACGCAATCGTACTCGGCCTTCAGGCTGCCCATCATGCCCTGCATCCAGAACGTGTCGCGCACGCCCTGGCTGACCTTCGAGCCGGGCCGGTTGGCGCCGTAGAAGGGCATGCTCAGGTCGCGGAAGAACTGCGCCCGGTCGGCCTGCACGCCGGCACGGATGGTGTCGAACGTTGAGATCGGCAGGCCGCCGGGGTTGGCGGGCGTTTGCAGCATCAATGGCGTGACCGAGCCGAGCAGAACCAGCTTCACCGCCCGGCCGCGCGCGTGCTGCGCCGCGAACCGCGCCACTTCACCACCGCCGGTCGAGTGGCCGACGAAGATCGCGTTCGTCAGGCCCAGCTTCGTCACAACATCATCGAGGTCCGACGCGTACTGGTCCATCGTATTGCCGCCCCACGGCTGGCTCGACCGGCCATGGCCACGGCGATCATAGGCCACGCAGCGGTAGCCGTTATTGGCGAGGAACATCATCTGATCTTCGAACGCGTCGGACGATAGCGGCCAGCCATGGCTGAACACGATCGGCTGTCCGGTGCCCCAGTCCTTGTAATAAAGCGATGTGCCGTCCTTCGTCGTGATCGTGCTACCGCTGTGGCCGGGGGCGGCAGGCGGCACCGGCTTAGCAAATGCGGCAGGTGCGGCTAGGACGGTCGCGGTTGCGGTCGCAGTGGCAATGCCGGCGAGTAGACCGCGGCGGGCGGTGGTGGATGCGATGGTCATGAGGTTTTTCCTTCTCAACTTGGTTCACGCGTGAACCAACGCTTCATAGCAATGGCCGCGTGGGAAGGGAACGCTTCCGGTCCGCTATCACGCCCGCCCGGACCTGCCCTATATATCACAAATGCGTTGGTTACCTGTTCTGCTCGCCCTAATCATTGCCGTACCCGCCGCTGCCGCGATGGCCGCCGAGCCACGGCCGCCATCCGTCACGGTCGTCAACGCAACACGCGGCCCGATCGCCGAAACCGCGACGCTCACCGGCACGCTGGTTCCGCGTGAGGAAGTGATGGTCAGTCCCCAAATCGACGGCCTGGCGATCACCGAAATTCTGGCCGAGGAGGGCGACCACGTGGATGCGCAGCAGATCCTGGCCCGGCTATCGCATGACGTGCTGGACGCCAGCATCGCGCAGAACACCGCGCAACTAGCCCGCGCCGAGGCCGCCGTGGCCCAGGCCCGTAGCCTGACCGCCGAAGTGCAGGCCAACCGCCAACAGGCCGAATTGGCATTTAATCGTACGCGCGAACTGGTCGCCGGCGGCAACGCGTCGCGGGAAGTGCTGGAACAGCGGCAAGCCCTGGCCCAGACCGCGATCGCCCGGGTCGAGAGTGCTGGCAACGCGATCCGGGTGGCGGAGGCCGATCGTGCGCTCGCTGCGGCGCAGCGACAGGAGCTGTTGGTAAAACTTGCGCGGACGGAGATGCAGGCGCCCGTGGCCGGCCTCGTCAGCCGCCGCACCGCCCGACTGGGATCGGTGGTCAGCGGCGGCGGCGACGCGCTGTTCCGTATTGTTGCGGGCGGGGTCGTCGAGCTTGAGGCCGATGTGCCCGAAACGCTGCTGGCCCGGCTGCGCCCCGGTCAGCCGGCCGTAATCGATACCGTCGGCGGCGAGCGTCCCGGCCAGGTGCGGCTCGTTTCGCCCGAAGTTGGGCGCACCACCCGGCTCGGTCGCGTCCGCGTGGCCGTCGATGGCGACGGGCTGGTGACCGGCAGTTTCGCCCGCGCCCGGGTCGAGACCGCGCGGCATGATGGCGTGCTGGTACCCCTATCGGCCGTGATGTTTCAGCCCGACGGGGCCCTGGTTCAGGTTGTGCGCGATGGGGTGGTCGATAGCCGCCGGGTCACGGTGGGCCTACGTAACGCGACCCAGGCCGAGATTACCGCAGGCGTGACCGACGGTGAGGCGATTGTGAGCGTGTCCGGTACGTTCGTCCGCGCCGGCGACCGGGTGACCGCCGTGCAGGGGTCCTAGCCGATGGCGTTCAATATCTCGGGTGCGGCGATCCGTAACCCGATCCCGCCGCTGGTGCTGTTTGCGGTGCTGACGTTGCTGGGTATCTGGGCGTTCGACGCGCTACCGATCACGCGCACCCCCAACATCGACATCCCGTTCGTGGCGGTCACCGTCACCCAACCCGGCGCCGCCCCGGCGGAGTTGGAAGCGCAAGTCACGAAAAAGGTCGAGGACAGCATCGCCAACGTGACGGGCGTGAAACACGTCCAGAGTACCATCACCGACGGCCGTAGCCTGACGGCGATCGAGTTGCGGCTGGAGGTCAGCAGCGACCGCGCCATCAACGACGTGCGGGACGCGGTGGCCAAGATTCGGGCGGACCTGCCGCGCGGCATCGACGAGCCGATCATCGAGCGGATCGATATTGTCGGTCAGTCGGTGTTGACGTTCGCCACGACCGCGCCCGCCATGACGGCCGAACAACTGAGCTGGTTCGTGGATGACACCGTGACCCGCGATCTGCAGGGTATCAAGGGGGTTGGTCGCGTCGAGCGCATCGGCGGCGTGAACCGCGAAATCCGGGTGACGCTGAACCAGGACCGGATCGCGGCCCTCGGCATCACCGCTGCCGACGTGAACAGGCAATTACGCGTCACCAGCGCCGATTTATCGGGCGGCCGGGGTGAGGTCGGTGGCCAGGAGCAGGCCATTCGCACCCTCGCCGGCGCCCGTACGCTCGATCAACTGCGCGCCACCCGCATCGCCCTTCCTGGCGGGCGTGAGGCGCGGCTGGCCGACATCGCGACCGTCACCGACGCATTCGAGGAGCCGCGCGATTTCGCCCGCCTGAACGGCACCACGCCGGTCGTCAGTTTTGCGATCTACCGCGCCAAGGGGGCCAGTGAAGTGGCCGTCTCCGACGGGGTCAACGCGCATCTGGCGGAGTTGAGCGTGGCGCATCCGGACGTGCAGTACACGCTGATCGATGACGGCGTGCGGTCGTCGCGCGGCACCTACCTGTCGGCGATGCACGGCCTGATCGAGGGTGCGTTGCTGGCCATCGTCGTGGTGTTCATCTTCCTGCGCAATTGGCGGGCGACAGCGCTAGTGGCGATCGCGTTGCCGCTGAGCATCATACCGGCGTTCGCGGTCATGCAGTTTTTGGGGTTCACCCTCAATTTCGTCAGCTTGCTCGCGATCACGCTGGTGACCGGCATCCTGGTCGACGATGCAATCGTCGAGATCGAGAACATCGTGCGCCACATGCGCATGGGTAAACGGCCGTATGAGGCGGCGGTGGAGGCGGCGGACGAGATCGGGCTCGCCGTCATTGCGATCACGTTCACGATCGTGGCCGTGTTCTCACCGGTTAGCTTTATGGGCGGGATCGCGGGGCAGTTCTTCAAGCAGTTCGGGCTGACGGTGGCCGCCGCCGTGCTGGCGTCGCTGCTGGTGGCACGGCTGATCACGCCGCTGATGGCTGCCTACCTGCTGGTGCCGGTGCGGGAGCACCAAGATCGGGACGGCTTGGTAATGCGGACGTACACGCGATTTCTGGGCGTCACCCTACGCCATCGCGGACTGACGCTGCTGGCCGGTCTACTGACGTTTGGCGTTTCGATCTGGTCCACGACACTGCTGCCGACCGGGTTCATTCCTCCCCCGGATGAGAGCCGGACGACGCTATCGATCGAGCTGCCATCGGGTTCGACGCTTGAGGATACCGCGCGGAAAACGGACGCGATCGCCGCCAATTTCCGCCAAATTCCGGAAGTGACGAGCGTGTTTGTCGTGGGTGGCACCACGCCCACCGGCGCGGGTAAGGAGATCCGCCGGGCCAAGCTGATCGTGAACCTGACCCTGAAGGGCGATCGCGCCCGCACGCAAAAGCAGATCGAGGCGGAGTTGACGGATCGGCTCGCCACCATCCCCGACGTACGCGGCTGGTACGTGAACGACCGGGGCGAGCGGGAGTTGTCGGTGACGCTGTTGGGTGAGGACGTGGGAGCACTCGATCGCACTGTGGCGAAGCTAGAGGGGGCAATGCGACGCCTGCCGGGCTTCGGCAACGTGGCCCCGAGTGCCGGCGCGGACCGGCCCGAAATCCGCGTGGTACCCCGCGGTGATGAGGCCGCGCGGCTCGGCGTCAGCACCGATGCGATCGGCGAGGCGGTGCGGGTTGCCACAATCGGCGACGTGCCGGCGAACCTTGCGAAGTTCCGCGACGGCGACCGGCTGATCCCCATCCGGGTGCAGGCCGCCGACGGGCTCCGCACGGACCTCTCTGCGCTAGAGTCGCTGACGGTCAGCGGTGCCAACGGCCCGGTGCCGTTGCTGGCGGTGGCGGACGTCACGATGGGTCAGGGCCCGGCCAGTATCGAACGCTACGACCGTGTGCGCCGCGTCGTGCTGGGGGCCGATTTAACCGGCGGCCTCGCCCTCGGTGCGGCGATCAAGTCGGTGTACGCGCTGCCAGAGGCTCAGAGTATGCCGCCGGGCGTCACGCTGAAGAATGGTGGCGACGCGGAGATCATGGCCGAGGTGTTCGGCGCGTTTGGGCTGGCGATGGGCGCCGGGCTTACGATCGTGCTGGGCGTGCTGGTGCTGCTGTTCCGCAACGTGTTCCAGCCCATCACCATCCTGCTGTCCCTGCCGCTGTCCCTGGGTGGCGTCATCCTCGCTCTGCTGCTGACCGGCAACCCAATCAGCATGCCCGTCGTCATCGGCATCCTGATGCTGATGGGCATCGTCACCAAGAACGCCATCATGCTGGTGGAATTCGCGGTGGAATCGATCCGCGAGGGCACGCCGCGCGACGATTGGCGCCAACCTGCCGGTCGGCGTGGCGCTTGGCACAGCCTCGGCCCGGTTCAAGGAAATCACCGACTCGGTGGAATTGCCCGCCTCCGTCCGTGTGGCCGAAGCGGGTGACGCGGAAATTC
>JANPPS010000128.1:0-3800 GCA_031428635.1 Rhodospirillales bacterium | reverse complement strand
GGGCGAGCCCGACGGCACGCGCAGCCCCCGGGCCGAGCGCGGCCGGGTCTGCACCGACGGTGGGGCGGGTCACGTGACGCTCGCCATTCGTGTGCAGGATCAGGCCATCCGCCTGCATCGCGGCCAAATGGGGGCCGCGCGCGACGACGGACACGGGCGTGCCGGCCATCGCCAGCCGGGCCGCGAGGAAGCCGCCGATCGCGCCGGCACCGAATACGCAAACGCTGGTCACTTGTTCAACTGCTCCGCCAGCTTCGCAGCCAGGCCGATGCGCTGCACCTTGCCCGTCGCACCCTTCGGCACGTCGTCCATCACCAGCACCCGGCGCGGTACCTTGAACGCGGCCAGGCGAGTGGCGGCGAAGTCGCGGATTTCCTGCTCCGTCACCGTGGCGCCGGGGTGGACGACGACGACGACGCCCACTTCCTCACCGAGTTTGTCGTGCGGGATGCCGAACGTGACAACCTGGGCCAACGCGGGATGATCTAGAAGAACGGTGTCGATCTCGAGCGGACTGATCTTCTCGCCACCGCGATTGATTTGCTCCTTCAGGCGGCCGGTGAGGAACAGGTAGCCTTCGTCGTCGATCCGGCCCTGGTCCCCGGTGCGGAACCAGCCATCGGTAAAGGCGCGGGCGTTGGCGTCGGGGTTGTTGTCGTAGCCCAGCGTCACGTTCGGTCCGCGGATTACGACTTCGCCGATGGCGCCTTGGGCCAAGATGACGCCGTCTTCGTCCATGACCGCGACCTCCGGCCCGGCGGCCAAGCCCACGGCGCCGGGCTTGCGGGCGCGGGGGGGCAGCGGGTTGGCACACATCTGATGCGCGGCCTCCGTCATGCCGTACGATTCGATGACGGGAGAACCGAACACACTCTCCAGCTCCAGCATGACCTGCGGCGGGAGGGAGGCGCTGCTGCTGCGGATAAGCCGCAGGCCCATGGCGCGGGCACGGTCGGGCGTGGCGCGGGCACGCATGAGGATGGCCTGATGCATGGTGGGAACGGCAGTGTACCAGGTGGGTAGTACGCTCTCCACCCACTCGGCGAACTTGAACGCGTTGAAGCCCGGCGTGCAGCAGACGGCGGCGCCCGCGTGCAGGCTGCTGAGTACGGCGCCGATCAGGCCATGGATATGGAACAGCGGCATGACATTGAGGCACAAATCGTCGGACGTGAGCGCCAGGCTGTCGGCGATGTGGCGGGCGGAGGCGGACAAGTTACCGTTGGTGAGGCGCACGATCTTCGGCCGCGCCGTAGTGCCGGAGGTGTGGAGGACGAGGGCGAGGTCGTCGTTGGTGGCCGGGCCAGGGCGGGTTGTCTCGGCCGGGGTCAGGCCGCGCAGCGTGAACTGGCCGGTGTCGTCGGCGATGACGTCCACGACGGGGATGCCAAGCCGGCTCGCGACGGCGCGGGCGGGAGTGTCGTCGCCGTGTCGTAGCAGGACGGCGCGGGGTGCTAGGTCAGAGAGATAGAACTCGAACTCGTCGGTCTTGTAGCCGGGGTTGAGCGGCGCAGCGGCGGCGAAGGTGGCGACGCTGACGAAGACGGTGGCCATGGCGGGGCCATTGGGCAGGACGATGGCAACGCGGTCGTCACGCCCGATGCCGCCGGCATTGAGGGCGGCGCCGGTTTGGTGGGCCAGGGCGTGTAGGGCTGGGCCAGATAGCCATGGCTGGCCGGGTGCGCCAATGGCTCGGGGGCTTTTGTGAGAGGCCAGGATATCGTGGAGCGCCATTGGTTCACCCGATTGTTATGATCGGTGTATGACGGGTTTCGCGACGTGTAAAATCTCAATCGCGGCAAACCGGCTCGCTGGGCCTGGCCTAGAACGAGCGTTTTGGGCTTTGTTTGTGAGCCTGGGTGGGTTTCGACGATGGGCGGCGATGACAGTGCGGTGGACGCCGAGCATTGGGACAATGGGAGCGCGCTTTGTACGGGCCGAGGGCCTACCGATCGAAAGGACTACCGGAGATGGATGAACTGGGGTGACGTTGCCCCCCAGGGTTCGGTACCGCGGCGTCGCTAGATAAATGCCCGCCGCAACTGCTGGGACGCGGCGTCGATCAGACTGACGCTAATGACGATGACGATCATGATGGCGCACGTCTGGCGAAACTCGAACGCCCGGATAATCTCCCACAATACCTGGCCGATGCCGCCCGCGCCGACGAGACCGATGACAGAGGCGGAGCGGACGTTGCTCTCAAATCGGTACAGCGAAAACGATACCCATAACGGCATGACCTGTGGGATGACGCCGTAGACGATTTCCTCGATCCCCCGCGCGCCCGTCGCCCTGATACCCTCAACGGGGCTTGGGTCGATAGCTTCGACCGCTTCTGCAAACAGCTTTGCCAGGATGCCTGTCGTGTGGACCCACAACGCCAGCACACCCGCGAACGGGCCGAGACCGACGGCCACAACGAACAGCATCGCGAACACCAATTCGTTGATGGAGCGGCACATGTCCATGACGCGCCGTGTCGGCTGGCTGACCCACCAGGGCGCGACGTTGCCGGCACACATGAGGCCGAGCGGCACGGCGCAGACGATAGCGAGGCCCGTGCCCCACAGCGCGATTTGCACCGTGAGCACCATCTCCGAAACATAAGACCGCCACTCGGAAAAGTCCGGTGGGAAGAAGTCCCGGACTAAGGTGACGATGTTGCCGGAGTAGCGCACCAGTTCGAGCGGCTTGATACCGGCGCCATCCCACGACCAGGCGAGTGCTGCGGCCAGCGCCGCCCATGGCAGCAACTTCATCAGTCCCGGGCCGCGCGCACGCGACCCGGTGAGCGTGTCGGTTTGCATCAGGAGGCGGTCTTGGCCTGCTCCATCTGCACATCCAGAGCCTTCAGCCGCGCGTCGATCTCCTCAAGCTTCTTGGCCTTCTCCTCGGCCGAAAGATTGGCGTTGTTCTCGGTCGTCAACCGCTCACGGAAGGCGGCGACTTGGCGGACCGGCAACAACTGCGCGTTCGACGAGGCATGGAATGTGCCCCATTCACCGAGGCCCAGCAGAACCTGGCGCTCATGCGCCACATCGGCGCCAGGCCGCTCGGTACCGTAAGCAAGGAAAAAGGCTTTTACCTTCTGCTTGAGGGCGTCCGGCAGGTCTTTACGCCACACGATCGGGTCGGCCGGAATGATCGGGCTCTTCCAAATCACCCGGATTTTGGCAGCCTGTTCGGGGTGCGACTTCGTGAAGTTTTCTAGGTCCTCGGTATTATTCGTAGCGAGGTCTACCTGCTTGTTAACGATCGCTAGCAGGTTCACGCCGTGGCTCGCGGTGACGATGTTCTTGAATTGCTTGCGCACATCGACACCGTTCTTGGCCCAGGCATAGTAGCTAGGGATCAGAAAGCCGGAGGTGCTGTTCGGGTCACCATTACCGAAGTTCAGCGTGCCGAGCGGCGCATGGATCACGTCATCCAGGGACTTTAGCGGGCTGTCGGCAGGTACAATCAACAACGAGTAATAGCCGAGCGTCCCGTTCGCGTAGGATTTCTGCATGAAAACTTCGCCATCGGCGCGATCTACGGCCTGGATCGCAGACGCGTTGCCGTACCAGGCTACCTGAACCTTGCTGAACCGCATCGCTTCGATGACGCCGGCGTAATCGGATGGGTAGAAACCCGTCACCTTGATGCCGATCGCTTTCTGCATGTCTTCCAGGAACGGCACCCATTTGGTTCGTAGGTTCTGGCTGCCGTCAGTGGCGACCAGACCAAAGTTCAACTCGGTCAGGGCTTCCTGCGCATGGCCGGCCCCGGGGCCCCCTGCCAGCGAAGCTGCGGCCAGG
>JANPPS010000127.1:0-1577 GCA_031428635.1 Rhodospirillales bacterium | reverse complement strand
CGCCGTGTGGGGCCGCGCGCAGCAGGGGCCGACGCTGGCGGGCGGGCTGTTCGTCATCGCCGGCGTGGCACCCGGCGTGACCGTCACGGGGGGCGAGGTGCCACTCCGCGTGCGGGCCAGTGACAACCGTGCAGCGCTGCTGGCCCTCGTGCGAAACCCGCTGACGATCCGGCGCACCCGGCTCGACACGGTCCGGGGCCTCACGGATCTGATGGACGACGCACAGGCCGTGGCGCCGCTTCTGCCAGCCAACACGCTGCTGCTGTATGGCGAGCACGACATGCTCGTCCCGGCGCCGGCGATGCGGAAGGTTTGGCGGGCGGCCCCGGCCAACGTACGCCGGGCAGTGTATCCGGCCGGGTGGCATCTGTTGGTGCAGGATTTAGGCCGGGCCGGGCCGATCGCGGACATCGCGGCCTGGATACGTGATCCGGCGGCGTGGCTCCCGTCAGGGGCAGATTTCAGCGCGGCGGCGTGGGCGCAGCGAGGAGCGAGATGATCGCGGGCGCAATTCCGGATCCAATCACAATCAGGCGGCCGGTTGTGATTGGGAGCAAGGATCGGTGTGGACCGCGGCTGCCGGGGTCGACGTGGTGCACGCCGTGCCGCCGTCCAGGACAGTCAGGGAAGCGTCATCCATTTCGAACACGGCAGTGCGGTCTAACGCATGCGCCCGGGCGGTTTTGTCGATGTTGCGCTGAATGGCAGTCAGCAAAGCCAGCCGGTCCGCGCCCCGGAGCGCAACAGGCCGTGCGTGTCTGCGATGAGGCCGATGGTGGTCATGCGCGGGCACCGGTGGGTACGGCTCCGATCGCACCTTGGCTTTTCAGGCTTGGGTGCGCTATGTCTGGGTTGTTGGACCCGTAGCTCAGCTGGATAGAGCGCTGCCCTCCGAAGGCAGAGGCCGAACGTTCGAATCGTTTCGGGTCCGCCAGTCTTTTCAGGCGCTAGGCTGTGCAGTGACATTCTTTCTCGCCTTTTTGGGCCCGTACTTGAGGACCCAAACTGCGCCGGAATAGAACCGGGGCAGCCATCGTGGGAATAAGCCCCAGCCAACGGAGGTGGTCTGAGGAAATGCGGCTGATCGAGGTCGCGTAGGCGCACTGGGGCAGGCGGTTCCGGCGTGCTTACTCGTCGGAAACAGAAGTATGACGGTCGATGAACTCACTGAGCTACCGGCTCGGATGGATTACCGCGCTGTGTTGGAGCGGGCGGGCTGGACACTGAATGGGCGGAAGAGCCCGCGCGGCGCTACCAAATACCGGCACGGGCCGGGACCGTCTTGGTCTGGCGCAGCAATCGCGCATCCGAACACAAGCAGCCATTGGCGACGATCGATGCAAGGTTATCAACGTGGGCAATCTGATAGATCTCCGGTCGGGCAGGGACTGTAAGGTCATGCTTCGAACCGCAGTTGGTCGGTGTTCCCAGCCTTGTCCGCAAGCCAGGTCACGCGCGAACCGATTTTAAGTGGTCGCCATAGCCAAACGGGAAGAACTCGGATCGGAGCCGATGGCTGGCATCCTCACGATGGCGACCTCTGATGTTCCCATCCGGCTTGCGATCGCTGCCACGTG
>JANPPS010000126.1:0-2705 GCA_031428635.1 Rhodospirillales bacterium | reverse complement strand
GCGAGTCTTACGCCGACATCCTGGGTCGCGCCGGTTTAGATGAGATCGACGGCACCGGTACTGGCGCCGTGGACCCGGCCGCACAGGGTGCCTACGCGATGTATGCCCACGGCGCGGTATTTGCCGAGGTAAAGGTCGATCCGGATTTCGGTCAGGTGCGCGTGACCCGGCTGGTCGGTGCATTCGCGGCCGGCACAGTGGTCAACCCGCGTTTGGTGCAGAGCCAGTATTACGGCGGTATGATCTGGGGGCTGTCCTTTGCGCTGCATGAGCACGCGGTGGTCGATCGTCGCAGCGGGCGGCCGATGAACCCCAACCTGGGCGAGTACCACATTCCGGTGAACGCCGACGTGCCGAGCATCGAGGCGACTATCGTGGAAGAGCGCGACGTGCAGGTGAACGTGCTCGGTATCAAGGGCGTGGGCGAGATCGGTATCACGGGTACGGCGGGGGCGATTGCCAATGCGATTTGGCATGCGACGGGCAAGCGGGTTCGGAGGTTTCCGATCACGTTGGACCAGGTGATGGACTAGGCCGTCGAACCTGGCCGACCGTTGCGCGGGAGACCGGTGGTGGGTCAGCTTTTGATTCCGACCCCTGCCGGCTCCCAGCAGCAGCTAGCCCGGTAGCGCGACTATCGATCGATGACCTCAGACGTCTGCGGTCATCAGCCTCGATGCGGTGTTTAGCCCGCGTGAAACCGCCCGGTATGCGAGCGTTCGGCTTTCTAGGGCCAGCCGAGAATGGCGCACCGCACGTACCCGCAAACAAGATCAAACAGTGCGATTTCTCATTTAAACCAGACAAGAGTATCGACTGTTTTGCTCGTCGGTGCCGCCAGGCCGGGATGATCTATATCTATCGCCGTCGATTTTCGTTAAGTCTGGCGGTCCCTTTCAGCTAGATTCAGGAGATTTTCGATGGCTAAACCACCCGGCACGCCCAAGCCCAAGACGGCCGCCCCGGCGCAATTCGATATGAACAGCCGCGAGCGCAAAGGTGGCAAGGGCGGCCCAGGTGGTCCAGGCGGTCCGGGCCGTGGCAGCCGTGACGAAAAGCGTCCGCCGAGCCGCATCGTAAGCGTGCCGCCGACGGTGGTTGATCGCGGCGAGGGCTGGGTCATTAAAAAGGCCAGCAAGATCGACCAGGCCTCTCATGTCGTTGCGGGTACGGAATACCAGCTGATCTTCGAAGGCCACGAGCCGATTATGTTCGACTACCTGGGCGCTGCCCGGGACCGCGCCAAAGAAGCCCCGCCGGAGAAGGCACCGGTTGCCGAGGTTGTGGAGGCAGCGGAGGTCGCAGAAGCGGTAGAGGTTACGACCGATCCGACTGAAGAGCCCGCTACCTCGGAAACGGCGGCTCATACGCCCTAGGCGAGCGCTATTACTTCTGACGATGCGGACTAGGGGACGATCCAAGGCGGCTCGGTCGTCACCCGGTTGCGCGTAAATATTGCCGCCTTGTGTGAATGTTGATGGTGCTGGGGTAAAGCGACTTCAGGTGTACCTCAGCGACGGTCGTTCTAGTGACTTGCCGGAGCCAATTTCAAACGCACAACAAGGATCGTGCCGACTCAAGCACGGCGCGCGTAACCCAGACCCGAACCGTTTTTTACGCCGCCGCCCGAATTGCCGCCGCCTTCACCTCGTCCGACACGGACCCGGCGAACGTGGCGAAATTCTTCTCGAACAATCCAACTAGGTTGCGGGCGGCAGCGTCGTAGGCGGCGCCGTCGGCCCAGGCCTGGCGCGGGTCCAGCACGGCGTTCGGGATGCCAGGCACGTCCTGCGGCAGCATGAGGCCGAAAAACGGATCCTGAACATACCGTGCATCGCGCAGGCTACCGTTCAGCACGGCGGCAAGCAAAGCGCGGGTGTGCTGGATGCTCATGCGCGATCCGGTGCCGTACGCGCCGCCAGTCCAGCCGGTGTTAACCAGCCAGCAATCTGCGCCGTGCTGGGCAATTAGGGTGGCCAGCATGCGGCCATACACCTCCGGGTGGCGGGGAATGAAGGGTGCGCCGAAGCAGGTGCTGAACGTCGCTTGCGGCTCCCGCCCTAAACCCTTTTCGGTGCCGGCAACCTTTGCCGTGTAGCCGGACATGAAGTGGTACATGGCCTGCGCGGCCGATAGCTTGCTGATGGGTGGCAACACGCCGAACGCATCCGCAGTCAGCATGACGACGTTACGCGGCTGGCCGCCCCGGCCCGACAGGTCACAGTTGGGAATAAACTCGATCGGGTAGCAGGAGCGCGTATTTTCGGTGAACGACCCATCGGTAAGGTCCAGCCGGCCGTGCGCGTCGGCGACCACGTTTTCCAGCACGGTGCCGAAGCGGTGGGTGGCGGCGAAAATCTCGGGCTCGGCTGTGGCGCTCAGGTTAATAACCTTGGCATAGCACCCGCCCTCAAAATTGAAGACGCCGTCAGGGCCCCAGCCATGCTCGTCATCGCCGATCAACGGGCGGTCCGGGTCGGAGCTGAGCGTGGTCTTACCCGTGCCAGACAAGCCGAAGAATAACGCGACGTCGCCGGGGGAGCCGTCGGTCGTACGGCCCACGTTGGCGCTGCAGTGCATGGGCATCACGCCCTCGGCTGGCAGCTTCCAATTCATTACGCCGAAGATCGACTTCTTAATCTCCCCACCATACTCGGTGCCAGCGATGACGATCATGCGCTGCACGAAGCTTACGGCAATGGCGG
>JANPPS010000125.1:0-1785 GCA_031428635.1 Rhodospirillales bacterium | reverse complement strand
GCTACATGCAGACCGAGGCCATGGCCGAACTTACACCGCCGATGGTCGAGGTCTTTCCAACCCAGATTTCCACCGCAGCCGAATGATCCGTGGCCACATCAACCTACAACAAATTCCCACCACGTTGACGGACGTGACCCGGCGCCTACACCGAAATCACGCTGCCGCGGATAGCGGCTCGTGGTTGAAGTAGGCGTTGTCTGGTGTCCTGGCGCCAACGCTGGAATGAGGCCAGCGGGCGTTGTAAAAATCATATATCGGCCGATCGGGGCGCAGTCTTCGGCCACGCTATCATCGGCCCGAAGAGAGACCTCCTCGTACGTCACAGATCGCCACAGGCGCTCGACAAAAATGTTGTCCCGCCAGGCGCCGCGACCGTCGATGCTGATCGCAATGCCATGTTTCAGCAGCATCCCAGTGAACGGCAAACTGGTGAATTGGCTTACCTGATCGGCGTTGAAAATCTCTGGCTTCCCGTTTCTAGACAAAGCCTCTTCCACCGCCCCGATGCAGAAATCCGCCTCCATCGTGATCGATACACGCCAAGCCAAAACCAACCGGGTAAACCAGTACACCAAAGCGGCCAGATAGATGAATCCACGGGCCATTGGGATATAGGTGATGTCCGTGGCCCATACCTGGTTCGGCCGTTCGGCCCGCGCCCTGTCGGCCATGCTGCATTAGTGCAGTTGGAGCTGTAGCCGCTTGGGACCCATCTATAGGGCCTCACTTGAACGGGCGCGCATTCCGCCGCACGATCCTGCCCAACAAAATAATGCTACCAAGAGAGGATCGCCCCATGTCCACCACCCGCCGCACAGCGCTCGGTGCCACTGCCGCATCCATCATGCTCTCTGGTCTGTCCCGCCATGCCGTCGCCCAGGACACGACGATCCGTCTTGGGGTGCTGAACGACCAATCTGGCAACTACCGCGATGACACCGGGCCGCTCTCGGTGCTCTGTGTGCGCCAGGCGGTCGAGGAGTTCGCCAAACTGCATCCCGAAATCAAGGTCGAGGTGCTTTCGGCCGACCACCAGAACAAGCCCGACGTCGGTGCCAGCATCGTCCGGCGCTGGTTCGACGAGGGCGGGGTAGACGCGATCCTCGACGTGCCCACGAGCTCCGTCGCATTGGCGGTCAACACGGTCTGCCGGGAGAAGAACAAGGTCTATTTGAACTCGGGCGCGGCGACGACTGACCTGACCGGCGCGCAGTGCAGCCCGAATACCGTGCATTGGACCTACGACACTTACATGCTGGCGAAGTCCACCGGCGGGGCGATGGTGAAGTCCGGCGGCGACAGCTGGTTCTTGATCACGGCCGACTACGTGTTCGGCCAACAGCTGCAGCGCGACACAGCGCGGTTCGTGCAGGAGGCGGGCGGCAAGGTACTCGGTTCGCGGGCCTATCCGTTCCCGGACACGACGGATTTCAGCTCGCTGCTGCTGCAGGCGCAGTCGTCGGGCGCCAAGGTGCTGGGGCTATGCAACTCGGGTACCGACACGGTGAACTGCATCAAGCAGGCGCACGAGTTTGGGCTGACCAAGTTTATGAAGATCGCGGCGATGCTGATGTACGACGGCAATGTGCGCTCGGTCGGGTTGGAGGACAGCCAGGGGCTGGTGATGACCGAGAGTTTCTACTGGGATTTGAACGACCGCACGCGGATGTTCTGGGAGCGGATGCGGCCGAAAAGCCCGACGCAGCCGCCGAACATGATCCAGGCCGGCTGCTACGCGGCGACGCTACACTATTTGAAAACGGCCGCGTCGCTGGGCGCGGC
>JANPPS010000124.1:0-5540 GCA_031428635.1 Rhodospirillales bacterium | reverse complement strand
CAGGCCTGGAGGCGTTGCTGGCCGACCAGGGCGGTGCCTAATTGCGCGACCGCTGCGGTCTGCCGCTCCGCTGCCTGCGCGACCAGTAGTTCGCCGAGCCCTTGGACCGTTTCGGACACCACGACGCGCAGTTCGGCACGGATCGAGACGGCACGCCGTCCCGGATCGTGGCCGAACCGCTGAGCGAGTAATGGCAAGGCGACGCCGGACGCCAGCAAGCCCGCGGCCTCGATCCAGGCCACGGAACCGCTATACAGGGTGAGGAAGCCCACCAGAGCTATGACGGAGATCACGGCGGCTGCGGTTGGTGCGAGGACACGGAGATACAGCGTGTCGAGACTGTCGATATCGGCACGGATACGGCTCAGCAGATCGCCACCGCGGTGAAGCTGCAGCCCGGCCGGTGCAAGTGGCTCGAGATGCCCGTAGAACCAGACACGCAGTTCGGCGAGCAGGCGGAGCGTCGCCTCGTGCGTGACCAGGCGCTCAAGGTAGCGTCCCACGGTGCGGACCACGGCGAGGCCACGAATGGCGGCGGCAGGGGCGAAATACTCAATGGGAATGACGCCGATCCCCGCCAGTGCCATCGATGCGATGAACCAGCCGGACATGGCGAGTAGGCCGACATTGGCGAGGATTACCACGACGTTGAGTATGATGCCGGCCGCCACCCAGCGTACATAAGGGCGGCAGAACGACAGCAGGCGAAGGAAATCCCTCACGCGTCCGAGCTCGCGACGATGCCCATCACGTTGGCATAGGCCGCGCCGCTTGCGGCCAGGTCGCAGTGTAGGCCGCGTTCGACGATGACGCCGTGCTGCAGGACGAGAATTTCGTCAGCCTCGCGGACGGTCTCCAGCCGGTGGGCGATGACCAGTATGGCGCAGCGCGATGACAAGGCATCGATCGACCGTGCGATGACGGCGGCGGTCTCACGGTCGAGGGCGGCAGCAGGCTCGTCGAGAATAATGAGCTCAGCGTCTTCAAGGAAGATGCGGGCCAGTGCGATCCGCTGGATCTCGCCGCCGGAGAGACCCTGGCCGCGGTCGCCGAGCATCGTACCGAGGCCGTGCGGCAGGCCATCGATTAGGCTGGAGGCTTCGGCCTGCTCGATGGCCCGCCGGACGCGGGCCGGGTCGGCATCGGGGCGGCCGAGGCGGATGTTATCGAGAACGGTGCCATGGAACAGCGTCGGGCGTTGCGGCAGCCAAGCGATACGTGCCCGCCAGGCCGCGGCTGGAAGAATGGCAAGGTCGGTGCCATCAACGGTGATGCGCCCGCGTGTGGGCGTGAGGAAACCAAGCAGGAGCTGGCTCACGGTGGTCTTGCCCGCGCCGGAGGGGCCGACCAGCGCGACCCGGCGGCCCCGCGTGAGCGTGAAATCGATCCTGTCGAGCCCTGGGGCCGCGTCGTAGGAGAAACTGACCTCCTCGAAGCGAATCTGCCGGATCGGGATGGCAGGCAGGATGCCGCGCCGCGCTGAGGCGGGCTGCACGGGCGTGTCGAGGAGGGCGACGATTGCGTCCGCTGCGCCGATCGCCTCCATTCGCGCGTGATATTGCGTGCCCATCGCGCGGAGCGGCCGGTAGAATTCTGGGGCAAGCAGCAACACGGCAAAGCCGGGCAGGAAGTGCAGTTCGCGGTAATAAAGCCGGAAGCCGATATAGACGGCGACCATGGCGATGCTGATGGTGGCTATGAACTCCAGGGCGAGCGAAGACAGGAATGCAACGCGCAGGACTTCCATCGTGCTGGTGCGGTAGGCATCGGAGGCCTGTGCGATGGCCCTCGTTTCGGCGCGGCTGGCGTTGAACAGCTTGAGTGTGGTCAAGCCTTCGATCGCGTCGAATAGATAGGCCGCCAGATGGGCGAGCTTACGCCACTGAGCCTGGTTCAGCGCCTCAGTACCGCGTCCGATCAGCACCATAAATATTGGAATCAACGGGGCCGAGACAAACAGGATGACCGCCGACACCCAGTCGGTCGGCACGACGAAGGCGAAGATCGCGAGCGGGATGAACGCGATCAAGATCCGCTGCGGCAGATAGCCAGTATAATATCGCCCGATACTTTCGGCCGCGTCGAACACGGTGTTGGTGACGTCGCCGGTGCGTTGCCGCCGGGTCCAGGACGGACCGAGTTCGACGATGTGGGTCTGCAACGCAGCGCGGACGGCGAGCACAACGCGCGCGCCCGCCTCGAACGCCACGGCGTCGCCGATAGCGGTCACGATGGTGCGCAGGACGAACACGGCGAGCAACGCCCAGAGCCACGGCCAGACCGCCTCCAAGCCCCGGCCGCCGATCACCACGGCATCGGCCACGCGTGCAAGCAGCCATGCCTGGGCGATCAGGGCTATGCCGCCGGCCGCCCCGAATGCGATTGCGGCGATCAGAGGCGCGCGAACGAGGGAAGCCTTGCGACGGAGAAAGCCCTCAAGCTTCTTACGGTCGGCACCCGACATCGGTGCGGAGTGGACGGTCATCTCTGAGCGTCGGCAATCACGACGCTCACCGCTCGCCCAGGAGGCGCCGCCACTCGCCGCGGACGAGCATGGCGTAAATCCCGAGCGAAAAGAGGAACATGATGGCGGCGGAGATTTGCAATGTGTGCGGCATGCCGAAGATGCCGGCGCCGAGCCAGACGCCGATCAACGGACCGATCAGGAACAGGCTCAGCGCGCGTAAGTTCCACAGTGCCTGAAACACCAGCCGGCGATCGGACGCATTCATGCGTGATATGAGGCGAGCTTGGTGATGCGGGCCCGAAAGATCCAGATCTGGTACCAGTTATACATCAGCATGACTGGGAACAGGCCTGCGACAGTAAAGAAGAACGTACCCGGCGAAATCTCCCTGCTCGCTGCTGTGTCGATGGTCCAGGTGTCCGGGATCATGTACGGATAGATCGTCGCGAGTAGGCCCGCGGCCATGATAACAATGGTGAGGTCGAGCCAAAGCAGGGCGGCGATATCGCGGTCCCGGACCCAGGCACGACGCATCATGAACGAGGAGGCGAGTGCCGCGGTCGGGATCAGCCACCACGCCCAGAAATACTGGCCGAACCAGGTGCGGCCCGCCCAGGGGAAAGTGACCGCGATCCAGAACGTAGAGATCGGGACTGCGGCAATGGCCAGATAGAACACCACGCGGGTCCAGGCCGCGGCATGCTTGCGGACCGATTCCTCCGCCTCGAACCGGGCCCGTACGAACAGCCCACCCGAAAGCGACACCAAGATCACAGCGGCCACGCCGATCCAGATGCTGAACGGGCTGATAAAGCGGAGCGCGCCGCCGACGTAGGTCGGGATTTGGTCCGGCTCGTCCGTCAGGGGAAAGCCATGTAGCAAGGCGCCGACGCACATGCCGCCGAAGAAGGTCACGGTCAGGCTCGAAAATCCGAACGCCCAGTCAGTGAAGCGCCGTGTGTTGTCGGAGGCAAGATGGCGGAACTCGAGTGCGACCGCGCGGGTGAGGATGCCCCACAGCACAAGGGTGAGCGGGATCATCAGGTAACTGAGCGCCGAGCCGTAGGCGAAGGGGAACGAACTAACAGGACGCCGCCGGCGACGACGAGCCAGGTTTCGTTCGCATCCCAGGTCCCAGCCATCGCTTGCATGATCGCGCCGCGCTCGTCGGCGTCGGTGACGGCCAGGGAAAAGATGCCGGCCCCGAGATCCGCGCCGTCGAGGATGATGTAAAGCAGGATCGAGAAGGCCACGGTGAGCCACCAGCCGGTGGCGAGCATATGTTGGACATGGGTAAGAGCTTCCATTGTCTATCAACTCCAGGGTTATGTCTGTGATCCAGGCAACACGGTGACGTCAGACCGGTTGTAGGCTCGGCTTCCCCGGCCTTACCGCCGTCTCTGCCTTTGGCGTCTCGACCATGCCATTCGCGGGCAATCCGTCCCTGGCGGGGGTAGCCAGAGCCTCGTCGCCGTCCCGGGGGATCGGGTTGCTCAGAGCTGGGCCATCACGAATAACCTTGGCGAGGAACCACCAGGTAGCCCCCCAGACCATCACCTCAAATCCGGCATAGCCGACCAGCCAGATCACTTCCTGGGCAACCGACATGCGGCTGACGCCCTCCGAGGTTCGCATCAGGCCGAAGACGACCCAAGGCTGGCGCCCGACCTCACGCGTCCACCAACCAACCCAAACCGAGATGAACGGCACGAAAGCGGCGAACACGGTTGCGCGGAGGAACCAGGTGGTGGTGCCACCCGTGCGTACGATCAGGCGCTTACGCGCGATCAGCCAGGTGCCCCAGCCGGCCATCAGGACCATGAAAAACCCGCAGGCGACCATAACGCGGAAACCGTAGAACGGGACCAGCATCGGTGGCCGGTCCTCTGGCGGGAATTCGTCCATACCGCGGACCGTGCCGTTCCAGGTATGGGTTTCGAGCAGGCTCAGCACATGCGGAATCTTGATCGCCCACGCGTTATCGTCGCCTGCCGCGTTCGGCCACGCCACCAAGTTCCAGTCGGTGTTAGGGCTGCCATCTGGGTTGTTGGCGTGCCAGTGCCCCTCCATCGCGGCAATCACGGTTGGCTGCTCCCTGGCGACCGTGAGGCCCATCGCATCCCCCAGCCAGACCTGCAGCGGAGCGATAACGAGCAGAGCAAGAATTGCGCCCTTCAGCGAGCGGTGGAACATCGCCACATGGCGGTGCTTCAGCAGATACCAGGCCGATATTCCCGCGACGAAGCCAAGCGCGACCTCGAACGAGGCAACCAGCATATGCGGGAAGGCGTAGATGACATCTGGATTGAGGATGGATCGCCACCAGTCCTTGACCACGAACACCCCATGGCTGAGCGTGACGCCAGTCGGGGTCTGCATCCAGGAGTTCGCGACTAAGATCCAAAGCGCGGAAAGGCTCGACGAGAGCGCGACATTGAACGTCGCGAAAAGGTGCATCTTCTGGCTGATCTTGCCCCAGCCGAAGATCATCAGCCCGATGAAGCCGGCCTCGTACATAAAGGCTGTAATGGTCTCGTAACCGAGGATTTGCCCGAAAAAAGGACCGGCGGCCTGGGAGAACGGGCCGTAGAGGATGCCGAAGGCGAGTTCCATTGTAATGCCGGTCGCGACACCGGCAGCGAAGTTAATGATGAACAACCGCTCGAAGAAGCGGCATAGCCGATACCAGTGGTCGTCAGCGGTCCGGATCCAGACCAGCTCGCCAATGAACATCATCGCGGCGAGCCCGATCGTCAGCGGCGGGTAAAGAATGTGAAGCGTCGTGATCAACCCAAAGTCCAAACGCGACATCAGGACTGGAAGCGAGTTTTCCATCAATTTGAAGCTCATTCCTATTATGTCGCCCGCATCACCCAGGTCGTGGGGTCTATGGCACTCCCGACCGCCGAATTGGGGGTTTCGAGGACGAAACGCCAGTCACGTTTCATGCGTACGGGGAAATAGAGGTGGCTGGCGAAATTCGGACACGGCTATAATCTGAATTAATCGCCTGACCGCTGCCTCAACAGCCGAGCGCGCGCGGTAAGCCGGCTTCGCCCTTGCCCCGGCCGTT
>JANPPS010000123.1:0-2621 GCA_031428635.1 Rhodospirillales bacterium | reverse complement strand
GAAATTGCGGTCGATGGATGCGATGACCTCATCGATCCTTCCGGAGAGCGCCTCGGCTGCCTGGTCGGGCACCGTGCGAGCCACCTCGTTTACCGCTGCCATCGTGGTTGCGGAGACCCGCAACTATCTTGGTTTGCTTTTGGTTCACTAGAGAACAAAGCACGACTTCGGTAGGTCGGCCAGGAACGCAGATGTGAATTCTAACTTGTTGTGGCCTGATCGAACCGGTCGGAAATATGCCGCCTGCCGAAGCCAAAGCGCGCTATCATACCGGCACCGAGCCCTTCGCCATACCGACGTAACCCGATAAAACCAGCCTCCAACAACCTGGCGCAGTTCACCTGGCTTGCCGACGACCACGTGCTGGCGGGCGATGCTCCGGGTCGAGACAATTGGCCAGGGAGGCTATCCTGATCGCCCGCGCTCCGGAGGAGCGCGGCAACGGGGAGCGAGCCGGGTCCGTGGTTGCCGCGGCCTATCCACCGCAAGCCGCGCGGGCAAAGCCGTCGACCCGCTTCGCAGCGCCGGCGAAGTGGCCGAGGCGTGCGGAATGGCACCGCTCGCCGTAGGTGCCGCGCCGCCCATACCGCAACCAGCGAAGCGTCGCAGGCCTGATCGCCGCCCCAAGGATAAGCTGGTGACAGACCAACACCGACCTGCTAGGCCCAAAGCTAACGAAATGAGAAGGCCGCCCGACCCTCAATGTCATTAAATGCGACGCGCCGGCAACCGCTAGATGGACTGAGAGCCGCAGCTGCGATTGGAGTTGCTTTTTACCACGGAATACTCCACTTTGACACAACGTTAATCGAACGCGTCCTCTACCAACCTATTTTGTCCGTAGAAGGCGGTGAGTTAGGGACGAAGCTTCTTCTGATCGTCTTCAACGGCGAGTCGTCTATCGTCGTCTTTTTCGTCCTCAGCGGCTTCGTCCTGCAGGGTGCTCTGACCCGGATGTCCAGCAGGACGACCGCCGCCACCGCTGCAATCTTCACTTTTCAACGCATCGTCCGCATTTACCCTGCGGTGGTCGTCTGCTTGGCACTGTTGCTCGCCCTCTCGCTCGCCGCGCAGCAGGTGGGATTCAGCCGCTTTCCGGCCTTCTCGTGGGCGCAGGCGGTTGAAAACGCTGCGCTCTACGCTCCCACCATCCATGGGCCGTCCTGGAGCGTGCAAGTCGAGGTCTGCTGCATCCCGTTCCTGCTCGCCGCCGAGTTTCTCCGGCGCCGCTACGGTCTCCTGGGCCTTTTCTGCATGCTTGTCTACGCCCTGATCGCGATCGAGTATCCCGTCCTGGTCTTCCGTTTACCGGCTCTGTGGCCCTATTTATTCATGTTTATACTAGGTATGTTAGCCGCTAGTCCCGCTACGGCAACTATGGTCCGCGGCCTCCATCCCGCCGCGGTCTGGGTCGCAATCCCGCTCTTCCTCGCCGCACGCCATGCCACCTCCCGCGCGGCTATCTCAGGCCTCATCGCGCAAGGCCTGGCCGCTGCCCTGCTGGTCGGCTGCATCGCCTACCGCGACGACGCCGTCACACGCACCCTGTCCGCACGTGCGATGGTCTTCCTAGGACGCATCAGCTACAGTTTCTACTTGCTGAACGTGATCGCGCTTTAGATGACCTGGGCCATGATTGAAACCTGCGTGGACGAACCCGGCCGCCACGCCGTTCTCTGGGGCCTCCTCTCGGCCACCGCCTCCGTGGCCCTGACACTTCCTGCCGCCGCAGTTAGCGAACGCCTCGTCGAACGGCCTTGCATCTGGCTCGGACGCATGATTCTGCGCGACCGCCCGATCTCACAAGCGCGCCGCCTGCAGGGTACCGCCGCGGAGGCCGATACCGGTGCCGTCTGACCTGTCGCCCGATCTCGACCGGGCCATCCAGGCCGGGATGGCGCGCTACACGCTCGAACTCGGTCTCGCCGAGGCCCGCCAGCCGCCGCTGCCGATCCCGCCACCGCCGATCCCGCCACCGCCCGAGGAGCAGCCGATGCCCCGCCGGCCCCTGTGGCGCGTCGTCGGACGGCGCAGTCTCCGCCTGTTCCGGCCGTTCGCCGCCCCCTTTCTGTACCGGCTCGATCTCCGGGTCCGATCCGGCGTCGACCACTCGGCCTTCGCCGGCCAGACCGCCAGCCGCCTGAACGAACTCGACAGCCACGCAGCCAACCGCCACAAGCAGGCGTTCGAGCAAGCCGGGCAAGGGCACGACAAGTTGGTCGACGCCGTCCAGCACCTCGCGCAAGCCCTGGCCGCACACAAGGCCACCCTTGCCGCCGTCCAGGCCACCCTTGCCGCCGTCCAGGCCACCCTTGCCGCGGTGCAGGCCACCCTTGCCGCGGTGCAGGCCACCGCTGCGCACAGCCGTGCCGAGGCGACCGACCACTACGCTCACCTGGTCCGGCAGAACGACCACACGCATCTCACGTCGGCATCGTTCCAGGACCGGATGGCGCAGCATGAGCAAGCCGTGACCGCAAGCCTCGCCGACCTCCGCGACGATGTCGGCCACCTGCGCCAGCGCGGCGCCATCCCGCTCGGGGCCGACGACTACCTCGTCCGCACCGCGTCCGGATGGCTCGTCATCCCTGTGGAGGACGAACGCCTTCTTATGGCTATCG
>JANPPS010000122.1:0-5991 GCA_031428635.1 Rhodospirillales bacterium | reverse complement strand
TGGCGGCGCACGGAGCGACCATCCGGCTGGGCACCCGTGTCAGTGCCATCGCCGATCTGGCGCTGACCGCCGACGACGCTGTCGTAGTCGCGACTCCGGCGCCCGTCGCGGCCACGCTGCTGCCCGGACTGGTCGTCCCCGATGCGTTCGAGGCTATTCTAAACGTTCACTTTCGCCTGAGCGTCGATCCCGGGGAGGCAGGATTCATCGGCCTACTGGGTGGAACGGCGGAATGGATATTCGTCAAAGACGGCGTGGTCAGCACGACCATCAGCGCCGGTAACGACCGCGCGGACCTGACAGGTGATGCTCTGGCGCAACAGGTGTGGTCGGATGTGCACAGGGCGCTGGACCTCATGCCTCCAATGCCGCCCTATCGCGTAGTAAGAGAAAAGAGGGCCACCTTTGCCGCGACACCCTACCAAGACCGACGCCGCCCGCCCGCCCGCACCGCCGATCCCCGCATCGTGCTGGCCGGCGATTGGACCGCGACCGGGTTGCCGGCAACGATCGAAGGTGCGATCAGGTCCGGCCGCACCGCAGCAAAAGTTTTGCGCCCCCTATCCTGAGCTGTATTCCACTTATGCCCCCTGACGTGATGACCCCGGACTATTTCGCGCAGGACGCGGTACCTGTGCATGAGCCCGCCACGATCGACGGGGCCCTGGACGGCGCCATCGATCGCGCGTCCCAGGCACTGGATGCCCGACAGAATGCCGACGGCCACTGGATGTTCGAGCTAGAGGCCGATGCGACCATTCCGGCCGAATATATACTGCTCGAGCATTACCTCGATCGGATTGACGCACCGCTACAGGCCAAGATCGCCGTCTACCTGCGCCGCGTTCAGGGTGCGCATGGCGGCTGGCCACTGTTTCATGACGGCGCGTTCGACCTGTCGGCGACGGTGAAGGCGTATTATGCGCTGAAATGCGTGGGGGACAGCCCTGACGCACCGCACATGCAGGCCGCGCGCGACGCAATACTGGCCGCCGGCGGGGCGGAGCGGGCGAACGTGTTCACGCGCATCCAACTGGCACTGTACGGCCAAGTACCGTGGCGCGCCGTGCCCGTTATGCCGGTCGAGATCATGCACCTGCCGCGATGGTTCTTTTTCCATCTTAGCAAGGTGTCGTACTGGTCCCGCACGGTGCTGGTACCGCTGCTGGTACTGATGGCGCTGCGTCCACGCGCCCGCAATCCGCGCGGCGTCGACGTGCAGGAGCTATTTTGCACGCCGCCAGAGCAAATTCGTAACTGGCTGCGCGGCCCGTATCGGTCGGCCTGGGGCCGGGTGTTTATGGCGGTGGATCACGTTGTGCGCATCGCCGAACCGGCGCTTCCGACCAAAGTGCGCGCCCGCGCGATCGAGGACGCGACGCGTTTCGTGACCGATCGGCTGAATGGCGAAGACGGGCTTGGCGCCATCTACCCAGCCATGGCCAACAGCGTAATGATGTTCGATGCGCTGGGTCACGGTGCCGAAACCCCGGAGGCGACGATGGCCTGGGCCGGCGTACGAAAGCTGTTGGTCGTGAACGAGACGGAGGCCTACTGCCAGCCCTGTCTATCGCCGATCTGGGACACGAGCCTGGCCGGGCACGCGGTGGCGGAGGCGCAGGGGGTGGCGTCCGCCAGTCTCGATACCGCCTGCGCCTGGTTGGTCGACCGGCAGGTGACGGATCTGCGCGGAGACTGGGCGGTGATGCGGCCGGACGCGACGCCGGGTGGGTGGGCGTTCCAGTATGAGAACGCCTATTACCCGGACGTAGACGACACGGCCGTCGTCGGCATGCTGCTGCATCGCAACGGTGACCCGGCCCATGCCGACAGCGTGGCGCGCGCCCGCGATTGGGTGTTGGGCATGCAGAGCGAGAATGGCGGCTGGGGCGCGTTCGACGCCGATAACAACCACGAGTTTTTGAACCACATCCCGTTCGCCGACCACGGGGCGTTGCTCGACCCGCCGACGGCCGACGTGACGGCGCGGTGCGTAAGCTTCCTGGCGCAGATCGGCCTGGCACCGACCGAACCGTGCATGGCCCGTGCGATCCAATACTTGAAGGACGATCAGGAAGCCGATGGCAGCTGGTTCGGCCGTTGGGGCACCAACTATATCTATGGCACCTGGTCCGTATTATGCGCGCTGAACGCCGCCGGGGTGGATCATGACGATCCCTGCATGGTCCGGGCCCGCACTTGGCTGATCGAGCGGCAGCAATCCGATGGCGGCTGGGGCGAAGACGGCGAGAGCTATGCCGACGCTGCCCCGGGCACCTACCACACCAGCACGGCCAGCCAAACGGCGTGGGCGATCCTCGGGCTGATGGCAGCCGGCGAGTGTGGTGACGCCGTTGAACGCGGGGCAGCGTACCTGGCCGCTACCCAGCGCGACGATGGTGAGTGGGACGAGCAGGCGTTCACCGCCGTCGGTTTCCCGCGGGTATTCTACCTGCGGTACGACGGATACCGGCTGTTCTTCCCGCTGATGGCGCTGGCGCGATTTCGCAACCTGCGGCGGGGTAATAGCCGCCGGGTTGGGTACGGCTTCTGATGGCGGACATCACGCCGCAGCTACCAATCGACGTGGATGTGGTGCCTGCCCTGGCCGATGCCGCAACCCGTAATGAGCTGGGGGCCATGGTCAGCGCCATGTTACGCGCACGCGCGGCGTCCGACCCCCGCATGACGCTGATGCAGGCGATTGGCGAGCTGAAGGTTACCGCCCACCGGAACGGACTGACGGAAGTCGTGCTCGATGAGGAGCTTCGCTACTTCGCAACAGAAGAACGACAGGGCGGCATCCGGTGATCCTCGACCCGGCCACGCTCGCCCACGCCCTCGTCGGGCAAGATACGTTGGCTGAGCGGACGCTTTGGTCGCTTTCCCGGCTGCCGTTATCAGCGGCCGTCGAGGCGTCATTGGCCGCGATCCTGAGCCGCCCGTTCATCGCACGACGATTGGACTATGCGCAGCTGGGTTCGGCCCTGGGCGCGCTGCGGGCCTATGCCACGTGGTTTGAGCCGCCGGCTACCGTCACGGACTGCTTCTCGGCCAGTAATAACCGCGTGCTGGAGCTGGCGATTGCCGCACGGGCAGATGTGATCGTCAGTTTGGACGAGGAGCTGTTAGGCTTGCACCATTGGGAGGGAATTCGCATTCTGCGCCCTGCCCGCGTCTACCAGCAACGCTAGGATACAGTATGGCCGATCAGAGTGAGAGCAGCGTACGCGCCGTGCTCGGCAACAGTCTGCAGACAGGGGCCGCTCGGGCGGTGGGCATCCTCGCCGCGTTCAGCTTCGTCGGCGCGGTCGTGGCGTACCTGCTTAAGCCGTAACAAGACGGGGCTGTGGGTGGCGGCCGATCATGAGCGACATAATGCTGGCCACCAGGCACAGCGCGCCCGCGCCCAGGAACGCCGGGCCGTAACTGCCGGCGCTGACCCGGATCAACCCGCCGCCATACGCCGCGGCACTGGCCCCCATCTGATGCGCGCAGGCAATCCAGGCAAACATGACGGCTGCGTTTTCATCACCAAAGCTGCGGGCAGCCAGGCGAACGGTGGGGGGCACGGTCGCGATCCAATCGAGGCCGTAGAACACCGCGAAAATGGCCAGCCCCGACACGCCGATAACGTCGCCCGCCAGCGCAAACGGCAGAAATAGCAGGCTGAGGCCCCGCAACCCATAATACCACGCGAGCAGTTGCCGGTTATCGCATCGGTCGGATAGCCAGCCCGATAGCGTGGTTCCAACCAGGTCGAACACGCCCATGGCGCATAGTAGGCCAGCGGCCATCACCTCCGGCACCCAGCCGCTATCGATGCAGGCGGAAATAAGGTGGGTGCCGATCAGCCCGTTGGTGCTGGCGCCGCAGACGAAGAACGTGCCCGATAGCAGCCAGAAGTCGCGCTGACCGAGCCCGGTGCGCAGTGCCCCTAATGCTCGCCCGACCGGGTTCTGTATCGGCGCCCGCGGGATCACGGCGGTGCCGCCATAGGGCGGGATGCCCAGATCGGACGGCCGGTCGCGCATCAGCATCAGGACGGGCACGACCAATGCCAGCGCGATGCCGGCCAGGACGATACTGACCGCGCGCCAGCCCACCTGCTGCACGAGCGTCGCGAATAGGGGAAGGAATACCAGCTGACCCGTGGCGGTGCTGGCCGTCAGCACACCCATTACTAGGCCCCGCCGCTGCACAAACCAGCGGTTGGCCACGGTCGCGGCCAACACCAACGCCGTCACACCCGACGCGCTGCCGACGACGCCGCCCCATAGCGCCACCAGCTGCCAGGATTTCGTCATGAACGGCGTCAGCGCCACGCCCGACGCTAATATCAGCAGTGCTACCGCCACGGTGCGCCGTATGCCGAACCGCTCGAGGATCGCGGCTGCGAACGGGCCGACCAGGCCATACAGCAGGATATTAAGGCCGATCGCGAAGCCGGTAGTGGCGCGGGACCAGCCGAACTCATGCTCGAACGGTACGATTAAGACGCTTGGCGCCGACCGGACCCCGGCCGCGACCATCAGGACGACGAACGTGATGGCAGCGATGCGCCAGGCGGGGTGAAGCCGGGTCATAATGAGATAATACGCATGGGCGAACGATCGTGGCTAGCGCGCCAAACCGCTCAGCCGCCGGTCCAGCCGAGCAACGCGCAGTGGCGGAGTAGGCGTCGCTATCCAGCACCCGGCAGATGGGCTATCGCCAGGCCATGCAATCCCGCGGCTATTTCGGCATCGGCGCAGAGGGTGTGAGCAAGTCGGCCAACGTCGGCGCATTGCTGCGTACCGGGCACGCGTTCGGGGCCGCGTTCTGCTTCACGATCGGCACCGGGTTCGACGCCCGGGCCGGGCGACAGGCAGACACGGCCGACACGCCGTCCCATGTGCCGCTGTGGCGGTTTGCGACGTTCGATGCGCTACGCCTGCCGGCCGGATGCGCGCTGGTCGGGGTGGAGTTATTGGACGACGCCACCGATCTGCCCAGCTTCCGGCATCCGCTGAACGCCGCCTACGTGCTGGGGCCGGAGCGATCGGGCCTGTCGCCGCCCGTGCTGGCGGCCTGCAAGCACGTGGTCCGGATTCCAACGCGATTCGCGCTTAATCTAGCAGTGGCTGGCGCCATCGTCCTGTATGACCGGTTAATGCAACACGGACGGTTCGCCGACCGGGCCGTTACTGCCGGCGGTCAGCCCGGTCCCGCCCCGGAACGGGCTGGTCATGGCGACCCCCGGTTCCGCCGCACCTTGCCGGACTGGCACTCCGCCTCAAAATAGTAGCGCGCATGGAGCCCCGCATGAGCGACAACACGACTACGACACCCCGCGTTGAGATTGAACTCAAGACCGAGCGGCCAAAGCTGCACAAAGTCATGCTTGTCAATGACGACTTTACGCCGCGCGACTTTGTAACCCGCGTTTTACGTATCGAGTTTCGTATGGCCGAGGAGCAGGCCAGCCGCGTCATGATAACCGCCCATCAGCGCGGCGTGTGCATGGTGGCGGTGTTCACAAAGGATGTGGCGGAAGCCAAAGCCACCAGCGCCACCGATTATGGCCGCAAAGAGGGCTTCCCCCTGTTATTCACGACCGAGCCGGAAGAGTAGCGGCACGTCTCGGCCGCCGCCGCCGCGGCAGGCGTGCTTGTCGCGGACCCGGCGGAGCCGTATCTGTGCGCCATGAAAGTGCTGTTACTGGCCGCCCTGGCCGCCCTCACTCTGACCAATATCGCCGACGCCCAGACGAGGCCAACCCACCCTGGACGGGCGGGCACCGCCCCTCATCTCGTGGGTAAATTTGACGATTGGCAAGCCGCTACCCATCAGGAGGCAGGGCAGACGGTGTGCTACGCCTTCACCCGCGCCAGCAGCTCCGCACCCGCCGTGCCTGGCCGGGGGGACGTGGTACTGACGATTACGCACCGGCCGGGCGCCAGGGACGGCGTGGCAGTCAGCACGGGCTATGCGTTCCCGGTAACGGCCGAG
>JANPPS010000121.1:0-4669 GCA_031428635.1 Rhodospirillales bacterium | reverse complement strand
TAATCCGCAGCCTGGTGTCGCAAAGCCGTACCAGCGCCGCCGACGTCGATACCTTTGCAGTAATCCTGGGCGACCGGGTGCAGGCGTTGGCCCGCGCGCACGACCAGATTACCGCCAAGAATTGGGGGCCGGGCTCGCTGGCGGCGCTGATCGCCACCGAAGCTGGGGCATTCCTTGGGGAGGGCGTGTCGCGCATCGATGCCAGCGGTCCCGCGATATATCTGCAGCCCCAGGCGTTTTCGGCCGTGGCGTTGGTAATCCACGAGTTGATGACCAACGCGGCAAAACATGGCGCTTTGGCCGGCGCGTCCGGACGGGTTACCATTGCGTGGCGACACGACGCGGCAGGAAGCGTCACCCTGGACTGGACCGAGGCTGGCGGGGCGCTCGTTGGAAAACCAAACCGACAGGGCTTCGGTACGACCATCATCCGTCAATCGATACCGCATGAGCTCGGTGGAAAAGCGACACTCGACTATGCGCCTTCGGGACTTCACGCGCAGTTCGTATTGCCTTCTCAGCACATTGTCCTCGGCGATGGGTTTCAGCCGATAGCAATCGCCGTTCCACGCCCGGAAACGCCGTCACGCCTTTCGGGTCTGGTCCTGGCCGTGGAGGACAATGTTTTGATTGCACTCGATGTCGAGGATGTCCTGATCGGTTTGGGGGCCGAGCGTGTGGTCGTCGCGAGTAACGTTGCCGAGGCGCTTCGATTGATTGACCTCGAAACACCGAATTTTGCTTTGCTGGACATCAATCTTGGCCGGGAGACCAGTTGGCCGATTGCCACGCGCCTACGAACGCTCGGAGTGCCTCACGTATTTGCGACTGGATATGGCGATGGGATCGATTATCCGATTGAGCATCGTCTTACGGCAGTCATTACCAAGCCATACTCGTCGGCCTCGATCGCTCAGGGCTTCGGTAAAGCGCTAAGTATGGCGGCCGGAGTTTGATGGTCGATGCCGGACCGCCCCTGTACCGGTAATGACGGTGACGCGGGAAATTGAGGCCGTGTCAGTAGGTTGCGCAGCCGGGCTACGGTCGATTGCGCGTTGGCGGCAGTGTATGGCGGGACGGCGGCAGTAACTCAGCGACAATACCGGCCCGATCAGCCCGCGCCACCGCTTGTCTACTCGGACTGCGCCATGGACGTGTACCAGCTACCCGGGTTGCCCTACCCTGAGTGCGCCTGCTGCCAAGAACGGCTCTAACCGTCGTGGTCGGTTCCTCACCCTTGTCGTGATCAGCGCTAAACGTTGAACCGGAACAGCAGCACGTCCCCGTCGCGCACCGTATACTCCCGGCCCTCGACCCGCATGCGCCCAGCCTCCTTCGCGCCAGCCTCACCGCCGAGCGATGTAAAATCGTCATATGCGATCGTCTCGCAGGCAATAAAACCGCGCTCGAAATCGTTGTGGATCACCGCCGCAGCCTGTGGTGCTTTTGTACCCGTCGTGATGGTCCAGGCCCGCGTCTCCTTCGGCCCCACCGTGAAATACGTGATCAGCCCCAGTAGCCCGTACCCAGCGCGGATCACCCGATCGAGGCCGCTATCCGGAAGCCCCAGGCCGTCCAAAAACTCCCGCCGGTCGCTTTCGGCCAGCAGGCTAATATCGGCTTCGATCGCAGCGCTTACGGTCACCATGGCCGCACCTTCGGCCGCTGCACGCACGCGGACACGCTCGGACTGAGCGTTGCCGGTCGCGGCCGCGCTTTCTTCGACGTTACAGACGTACAGCACGGGCTTGCTGGTCATCAGTTGTAGCCGCTTCGCCGCCTCGATCTGATCGGCCGGGATCACCGTGCGCGCGGGCAGGCCGGCCTGCAGTGCCGTGACGATCGGCTCCATCAGCGCCACCATCTGCGCTGCCTCCCGATCGGCGCCGCGCGCCTTTTTCTGAAATGCCGGAAGCCGCCGCTCCAGGCTATCCAGGTCGGCGAGCATCAACTCCGTCTCCACCGTCTCGGCATCGCGCACCGGGTCGACGCTACCCTCGACGTGGGTCACGTCCGGATCCTCGAAGCACCGAAGCACATGGATGATTGCGTCAACCTCGCGGATATTACCCAGGAACTGGTTACCCAGGCCCTCACCCCTCGATGCGCCACGCACCAGCCCGGCGATATCCACGAATTCGAGGCTGGTCGGCACCGTCGTCTTGGACTTGCCGATGCGGCTGAGCGTGTCCAGGCGTATGTCCGGTACAGCCACGCGGCCGACGTTTGGCTCGATCGTGCAGAACGGATAGTTGGCCGCCTGCGCCGCGGCCGTCGCGGTTAGGGCGTTGAACAGCGTGCTCTTGCCTACATTAGGCAGGCCGACGATGCCGCAGTTAAAGCCCATTACCGTATTTCCCCAGTTTTTCTTAAATCATCTGTAAGCAGTGCGACGCGCGTCATGAAGTCATTGGGCCGGGCCGCGGCCAGCATCGGCGCCGCGTCGGCCACTGCATCCAGCGTTGCACTAAGCCACACGCTATCCGTCTTATGAAAGTCGCCCAGGACGTGGCCCTGCACACGGTCCTTGTGCCCCGGATGGCCGATACCGAGCCGCACGCGCCAGTAGTTGGGGCTGCCCAAAGACCGATCCATGCTGCGCAGCCCGTTATGCCCGGCGGCACCACCACCCAGCTTCACCCGGACCTTGCCCGGCACCAGGTCCAGCTCGTCATGAAATGCCGTGATCGCGGGCGGTTCCAACTTAAAGAAAGCGGCCGCCGGCTGCACGCTGTTACCGCTATCGTTCATGTACGTGAGCGGCTTTAACGCTAACACCCGTACGCCGCCGACCGAGCCCTCGGCCACGAGCCCCCGGAACCGCTGACGCCACGGACCGAAACCGTGGACGTGCGCGATGCGGTCCAGGGCCATGAAGCCGACATTGTGCCGCTGGCGCGCCATGCCGGGCTCGGGGTTGCCGAGCCCGACCCAGAGCAGCAAGGTTACTTCTTGGCGGCCGGCTTGGCCGGTGCCTTGGCGGCGGCGGCGGCCTTGGGCGCAGCCTTGCCCTTGGCCGCGGGTGCGGCGGCGGCGGTTTCGGTCGCAGCCGACTCCATTCCCTTTGTCGGCGCCACGGTCGCGATCACGAAATCCCGGCCCACGATCACCGGCGTCACGTCGCCCGTACCTGCCAGGTCGCTGAACCGTACGTTGTCGTTGATGTCTAGGGTCGCGAGGTCGGCCGTGAAATGCTCCGGCACTGTCTCCGGATCAGCCATCACTTCGACTACATGGCGCACGACGTTCAGCACGCCGCCACGCTTTAGGCCAGGTGACGTCGCTTCGTTCAGGAAGTTCACGCTGACCGACACACGGATCTTCTCACCGGGCGCCAGGCGCTGAAAGTCGACGTGGATCGGCGCGTCGCTGACGGGGTGGTACTGCACTTCCCGCATCAGCGCACGGGCCGGTGTACCGCCGACGTTCACCTCATACAGGCGCGAACGCCAACCGCCGCGGACCAGCTCCCGCATGATGACGCGCGGGTCGAGCTGCAACAGCGTCGGCGTCTGCTTGGCACCATAGATGACGGCCGGGACCATGCCCGACCTCCGAGTTGCGCGTGCCGCCCCCTTACCGGCCCGCTCGCGCGCCTCGGCCTCGATCGCTACGAAATTGGCCACGATGCATTCCTTCAAACTAAAACGGCCGGCCTCCAGGGGTGCCAGCGAAGCGCGGAAATAGCCGAACCGGGCCCGTGCTGCAACTATGCGGCTGCACCCGGGACTACGAGAGTGCGCCGACCTGATCCTGCAGCAGGTTCCAGCCGACGTCACCGTAGCGCTCGCGCTGTTCGGCGTAGAACCCGGCCTGCTGCAGGGCGTGCCGAAACGCCCCCGTATCGACGTTGTTGATGAGCAACCCGGTCTCAGCAAGGTCACCGCGCAACTCGGGGTTCATACGATTGAGGTCGGCCCGTTCCTCGGTCGCGGCGCGGTCGAATTCGGCGGCGATAACGTCGCGATGCCGGGGCGTCAGGCCCTTCCACACCCGTTCATTGGCCACCACCCATTTCCCATCCCAGATATGGTTCGTGAGGCTGCAAAATTTCTGCACTTCGTAGAACTTGGACGCTTGCACGACTGCCAGCGCGTTCTCCTGCGCGTCGACCTGCTGCTTATCGAGCGCGCCGTAGACCTCACTGAAATCGAGGCTCGTCGTCTCGGCCCCCAGCGCCCTGAACATGCTCGTCCAGAGCGGGCTGAGCGGCACCCGGACCTTCATGCCCCGGAAGTCGCCGGGCGTGTTGATCGGGCGCAGGCTACTGGTGGTCTGCCGGAACCCGGCGTTCCAAATGCGGTCCATCGCGATCAGGCCGCGCCCCGCCATCTCCGCCTTGATAAACGCACCTAACTTTCCGTCCATCGCAGACCAGACCTGGCCGTATTCGGTGAACGAGTAGCCGATACCGTTGATGGAGGCGCGGGGCACGACAGTCGACATGACGAAGCCGGCCATCAAGAAGAACTCGATCTCACCCTTCAGCAGGTTAGCCAGTACCGCACCGTCGGAGCCGAGAGCGCTGTTTGGAAACAGCTTGACCGACACCTGGCCGTTCGTCGCTGCCGCGATCCTGTCGCAAGCCTGCTGACCGCGTACGTTCATCGGGTGATCGACCGCCATGTTGGTCGCGAACTTGAATTGGTAGTCCGCCGCAAGGCCATGG
>JANPPS010000120.1:0-4516 GCA_031428635.1 Rhodospirillales bacterium | reverse complement strand
GCTGCTTCGCGATTTCGCGGATGCGCAGACCTTGGACTACCACGTCCGACGCCGCCTCCGACACGCCAACATTCAGGCCATTACCGACGGGCTGCCGCGCGCGACATCAGGCGCGGCGCCGCCCAGTACGGTAGGCAGATAGGCGCCCCGCAGCTCGCCGGGTACCGCCACCTCCCACAGTAAGCGGCCCGCGCAGTCAAATTAGGATTTTGTGGCCACCAGCGAAGGACGGGTCGCGAAAATCGTATACCAGCTGGTCAGGGATGGGCGACCGTCCCGCCATGGCTCATCCTGAAACCGAAAATCGAGATAGCCGAGCGCGCAGGCAATTGTCATGGTGCCGATATCCATGTGCTGTGTGAGCGACTCCTGCTCCAGCGCATTAAGTGCGTTGAGCACTAGCCCGGCCTGCCGCATCATGACGGCGGTGCGCGCGTCCTCGGCCGGGCGGGTCATGTCCATACGGCGGCTGATGGCCGCATCCATTAGCCCGTCGCCGATCGCCTGCAATCGCAGCGCCCTCCACCGCGCCGGTCCGGCTACGGGTACCATCGTGCCGCCACCGACACTGTCCAGGTACTCACAGATGACGGAGCTATCGAACAGCGCCAAGCCATCGGCAGTTACCAGGCAGGGCACCTTGCTCAGCGGATTATCGTGCACCAGCTCGGGCGGGTTCAGCCATGGGTTGGTGGGGATGCGTGTAATCTGCGCGTCCAGTCCGGCCTCGATTGCGGTCACCACGACCTTGCGCACAAACGGGCTGGTCGGCGAGTAGTACAGCTTCACCGGAAGACGTCCTTTTCCGACCGTAGCGTTGCGAGCGTGGCGATGTCGGGCGCGCGCAAAAACGGGTTCGTAGCTAGTTCTAACGAAAGGCGCGTGGGAACGGTTGCCAGCCCGGCGGCACGCAGCCGGTCGACCTCCGCCGCACGGGCCTGCAACGCGGCGTTGGTCGGGTCGACATTAATGGCAAATCGGGCGTTGGACTGCGTGTACTCGTGCCCGCAGCACACCAGCGTATCGGGCGGTAGCGCCGCCAGCCGGTGCAGACTACCGAACATGTCGGCGGCCGTGCCCTCAAAAAGGCGGCCGCAGCCGAGGCTGAACAGCGTGTCGCCACTCAGCAAAACGCCTCCGCCCGCATAGGCGATGTGGCCCAGCGTGTGACCCGGCGTGTCGATAATCATGAGCGCGGTGTCGCCGAGCATAACGGTGTCGCCGGGCCGAACGGCGCGGTCGAGGCGAGGTAGGCGGTACTCATCCGCGGCGGCCCCCACAACCGGACAATTATACTGCGCCCGGACCGGATCGACAGCGGCGATGTGGTCGCTGTGGTGATGAGTGATCAGAATCATGTCGAGCCGATTGCCCGCGGCCTCGATCGCGGCGATGCAGGGGGCCGTCTCAGCCGGATCGACGATTGCCGTGGCGCCTGTGTCGTCACGCAGCAGCCAGGCGTAATTGTCACTCAGGATCGCGATGGCGTGCGCGGTAATTGGCATCGGTATCCCTCGTCAATTTTTGGAAAATGGCGGAAGTGCCATCATGGCGCAAGCGGTCCCTCCCCCGCCGATAGCGAGAGAGGGGGTGAGCATTAGAGCCGGCGGCGCGCGGCAGCAATTCCGGCGATACCAATGCCGAGCAGCGCCAGCGACGCGGGCTCCGGCACGGCAATGTCGGCCGGGGCGAAGGCGACGCCGCGCAGCACTTCGCCGTACTGCGCCGCCTGCAGGGTCTGGAATTGCTCCGAGTCCAGCAGCGTCGTGGCCGAGATTTGGTCATTCAGGTACACAAGCTTGGTGGGATCCGCACCCTCATCGCCCGCAGCGCTGATGGTCGACGTGACGGCGACCAGGCTGACGGTGCCGTCCGCGTTGACCCGGCCGGTCATGTTCCGTAGGCCGTCGGTGGCAGTGGTGTAGGTGCCGGTGTCACCGCCGGCTGTGGTGCCCGCCACCGTATACGTCGTGCCGAGGCCGAGGCCGGACTGCAGCACGTAGTCCAACTGCCACACGCCATTAACCAACGACCACTTTTGCAGGCCCGCCAGACTATCCGCCGCGGCAGTGGCCAGATCGGCGGCAGTAAGAGCGCCTGCCGCAGTCGACGCTTTGTTCGCGCCCGAGCCCTCGTCCGTTACATACAGTGTTGTATCGTTTGCAAAGAACAACGCGAACGGAAAGACGTTCGTGCTTGTCCGCGACGGTACCATGTTGAAGCCTGGTAGGATTGAGAGCGTGCCGGTGCTGTTATCCAGCCGGTAGACGGTGTTGGTACCGTTACCGCCGCTGCCCTTGGTAACGTAGGTGACGCCACTCTGGACGGCGATCCCGCGATAATTATTGTCCTTGGCGGCCTTGTCCTCAGACGCATACGTCTTGCCGGTTGCGGGATCGATCGTGGCGCCAACCGGCGTGTTGGCAAGGTTGAAGCTGCCACCCATCGTGGTGTTGTAGGCGCCGGCGGTTTGCGTGGCTGTAGTCGGGTTCAGGAACTGCAAACCAGCCGCAGCGGTCGTGGCCGCGCTGCCGCTCGCGTTACCCGCATTGCCGACAAGCTGATACACGCCGTTCACGTTGATCGCCGCGCGGCCGTTATTGCCGTTATAAGCGTTGGTCGGCAGCACAGCCGTGACACCGTTGGTCGTGAGGTTCACGATCGTCCGCGCCGTTGCGTTGGCGGTGTAGTTGCCCGGCTCCTGCACGGCCGGCGAGTTGGAGTTCGAGACGTCGAACTGGTTCACAGTAGTCTTGTAGTCCAGCAGCGTTAGATTCTGACCATTGGGCGACACACTCAGCGCGCCCTCCGACTTCGACGCGAAGCTTGTGACGATGCCGGTCAGGGCTGTGAAGTCGATCGTGTTCTGCTTGGTCACGACCGGGGCCGCATTCGTGCCGCCCAGCATGTACTGGGTGAGAAAAATAGGCGACGTGACGCCGAAGCTGGGGTCGGGCGTCGTGTTCCTGAATACGTTCGGAAAACTACCGTTGTAGGTGGCCGTGAAGCCGGACGGCAAGGTTTGTCCTACGGCTAGTGTGCCGGCGTTACCCTCGTAGAGCGTGCTGCTGACAACCAGGTCACCCGGCGTCAGCAACGTTCCAGCGGTGGCCGGCATCGACGCGACCATTGGAGCAGCTAGGGCGACGGAGGCAAGTAAGACCATACGAGATGAAGACATGAGGGCAACTCCAGAGTTCTTGAGCGCCCTTTAACAAGTCTTAACAACACTTATGTTGTCGTTTCATGACCGTTATATGACATCAACTCTCTGTGACACTCTCAAAGTGGCGGGCCGCATCCTGAATGCGTCGGGCCATCGCAGCGACGCCATTACCGCGATTGGTAGACAGTGCCTCAATCAGGCCGAGGTCCCGCAGGAAACCCGGATCGGTCGCCAGAATCTCGGACGGAGAACGGCCGGAGTAGACGCGAAGCAGCAGTGCCACGAGCCCCGACACAATTGCCGCGTCTGAAGCGCCGGCCAACACGAGACGGTCACCCTCGCGCTCCGCTTCCATCCAGACCTGCGATTGGCAGCCCGGGACCCGGTGCGCGTCGTCCTGCCAGTCGCGCGGGAACGCGGGCAGCTTACGGCCGAGTTCGATAAGGAACTGGTAGCGGTCCATCCAGTCGTCGAACACCTCCAACTCTTCGCCAATTGCGGCGATGGCGGCGGCGGCGGTGGGCTCTGCAGGGATTAGGAAGGGGCTGGTCATACCAGCCCATATGGCGCGGGGACTAAAAACGGAAACGGCCCCGCCCTGGCCAAAGCCAAGGACAGGGCCGTTTTAGACGCGATAGTTAGGCGTGGGTCGCAGTGATGTGGTAGCTGCAACGACCGGCCTTGGTCATCAGGTCCATCGCGCCATTGGCGAGCGTGCCGGTGACGGTGCCGCCGCGGCGTGAGATGTTGCTGATCGTGCCGTCGGCGTTCACGCGGGCGCGGATGCCCTTGATCACGAACGTGTTGTTGCGGACGCGGGTCGTAACCGCACCGGCCTTGGCGCAACCGCGGCCAAGCGTGCCGTCGGCCTCGGCCATACCGGTGTAAGTACCGTCGACCGGACCCATCGTCACCGGGGCCGGTGCCACCGGCGCGACGGGCGTCATGTCCGCCATGGGCGCGGGCGGGGGTGGGTTGCTGGCGCAGCCGGCAACGGTACCGGCGGCAATAAGGAACATAGCAATCTGTGCGCGCATTGGGTTTTCTCCTGTAATCGCAGGTCCCCAAGTCTAGGAAGCGGCCTTGCCTGTCAAGGCATGTTACGGTGCCGCTGGTGAGGTTTTTCTATTATAGGATGAACCGGCTGAGGTCCCCGCGAGCGGCCAGCGGTGCTACCCGTTCATGCACGTATGCAGCGTCTATCACCACTCCGTCGCCGGGTCGGTCGGCGGCGGTGAAGCTGATCTCCTCCAGCAGTTTTTCTAACACTGTCGACAGGCGGCGGGCACCGATATTCTCAACCCGTTCGTTGATATCGGCTGCTAGGTCAGCCAACGCGTCGATGGCGTC
>JANPPS010000119.1:0-3640 GCA_031428635.1 Rhodospirillales bacterium | reverse complement strand
GAAGTCGGTGGCCTCCAGCGCGGGTGTCAGAGCGTGCAGTGTCGCGCGGGCCTCGGGCGTCAGCAGCGCCAGCGCTTTAGGCTCGAACGGCAGCGGCACCTCACGGGCCAGGAAGGCAGCGGACTGGGTCAGGTCGACCAGCGTCTTTGCGCGCTCCTTGAGGCCGGGCATCAGCATGGCGATGCGGGCGGTCTGGACCGGGTCGGGTTCCAGGCTCTGCGCCCGCAAACGCTCCACAACCAAATCCGTCAGGCGTGCGTCATCCGTTTGCCGCAGCCAGACGCCGTTCAGCTGCTGCAATCGCGCCGCGTCCATCCGGCTCGCGGCTTGCCCGACGCCGTCCAGGTCGAACAAACGGATCGCCTCGTCGCGGCCCAGGATCTCCAGATCGCCATGGCCCCAGCCGAGCCGGAGCAGGAAATTGCACAGTGCCTCCGGCAGGACGCCCTGGTCGCGGTATTCCAGCACACCCACGGCGCCGTGCCGCTTCGACAGCTTGGCCCCGTCCGCCCCATGGATCAGCGGCAAGTGTGCGAATTGCGGCAGGTCCCAATTGAGCGCGTGGTAGATCGCGATCTGGCGAAATGTGTTGGTCAAGTGGTCGTCGCCGCGGATCACGTGGGTGATGCCCATGTCGTGGTCGTCCACCACCACCGCGTGCAAGTACGTGGGCATCCCGTCGCTGCGAAGAATAATAAGGTCGTCCAGCTCCGAATTGGCAACGCGGACAGTGCCCTGGACCAGGTCCTCGACCACGGTGTGTCCGGTCTGCGGCGCGCGTAGGCGAATGACGGAGGGCACGCCGGGCGGTGCCAGGGCTGGGTCACGGTCGCGCCAGGTGCCGTCGTAGCGGGGTGGCCGGCCCTCGGCGGCGGCGGTTTCACGCATTACCCGCAGCTCGTCCGGCGTGCACCAGCAGCGATAGGCGTGACCGGTGTCGAGCATACGCTGCGCCATCTCGGCGTGCCGGGCCTGGCGCGTTGACTGGAACACAGGCGGCTCGTCGGCATCCAGGCCGAGCCAGTGCAGCCCGTCCAGGATGCCCTGGGTGAAGGCAGGGGTACTGCGTTCGCGGTCGGTATCCTCGATCCGCAGCAGGTATTGCCCGCCGTGGTGGCGGCTGAATAAGTAATTGAACAGCGCCACCCGGGCGCCGCCGATGTGCAGGTGCCCGGTCGGGCTGGGGGCAAAGCGGGTTCGGACCATGGGCGCCTGCTTAACACGGTAGCCGTTGGCGTGAAGAGTGGGCCCCGTAGCTTGCTGCTCGACCGCAGTGTTAGAGTGTGTACACGGAGAAGTTGTGCACCAGGTCCTGCTTGCAATCGATAGCCGGCTGATCGTCCCCCGCGACGCGCTGCTGGGGTGGGTCGAGGCGGAGCGTGGCCGCTTCGTTCCCTGGTTGGCCGTGTGCATGGGTATGGGCGTGGTGGCGTACTTTGCCCGCACGACGGAGCCGGCGTGGTGGTCTGGGCTGGCCGTCCTGGCGCTTGCGGTCGTATGCGTCGCCATCGCCCGGCGCACGCTGGTGGCGCGTGGCGTGGCGCTGTGCGGGCTGATGGCAGCGCTGGGCTTTGTATCCGCGCAGGTTGCGGCGGGCCGGGCCGCGCCACCGGTGTCCCTTCCGGCGAAGGCTGTTTTTGTGACCGCTACGGTCCGCGGCGTGGAGGTTTTGCCGGAAGGGCGACGTCTGCTGCTGGATAGGGCGGAATTCGGGGAGTCGGGGAGCGCGGAGTTGGGGGGCGCGCCGATCGCACGAAGCCTGCGGGTGCGGCTGAAGCCCGACGATCGGGCGGTAATCGGGTCCGGTGACACAGTCCAGGTGCGGGCGCTGCTACGGCCCCCGGCACCCCCGGCCTATCCGGGCGCCTGGGATCTGCAGCGGGACGCGTATTTTGCGGGGCTGGGCGGGTATGGGACGGCGCTGGGTTTGGTCGAGGTCGTTCAGCACCGAACGCCGGGCGTGCGGGCGTGGCTGCAGGGCGTGCGGGACGGGGTGGCGGCGCGGGTGATGGCCGGGCTGCCGGGGCCGGCGGGGGCCGTGGCGGCCACGCTACTGACGGGTGGCACGGCGGCGATCCCGGCGGACGACCGGGCGGCGTTCCGGGATTCGGGGCTGGCCCATCTGCTGGCCGTCGCCGGGCTGCACATCGGTATCGTCATGGGCCTGTTCATCGGCGTCACCCGGTTCGGCCTGGCGCTGAGTGAGCGGGCGGCGCTGTTCTGGCCGTGCAAAACGATCGCGGCACTGGCCGGGCTGGGCGGCGGCGGCATGTACCTGCTGCTGACGGGTGGGCATCTGCCGATCCTGCGCAGCTTCATGATGGCAAGCCTGGTCACACTCGGCCTTGTGCTCGGCCGGCGCGCGATGTCGGTCCGCGGCCTGGCGTTGGCAGCCGTCGGGCTGATGCTGGCGCTGCCGTCGGAGGTTGTGGGCGTAGGCTTTCAGATGAGTTTTTCGGCCGTACTCGCGTTGATTGCCGGCTACGAGGCTCTGCGCCCCTGGCTGACCCGGCTATACCGACGCCGGGCGTTGCATCACGTGACGACGTTGGCGCTGACGAGCCTGCTGGCCGGCACCGCGTCGGCGCCGTTTGCGGCATACCATTTCGGGCATTTCCAGCTGTACTTTATCCTGGCCAACCTGCTGGCGGTGCCGTTGACGGCGCTATGGGTTTTGCCGGCGGGGATGGTGGCGTTGTTACTTATGCCGTTCGGACTCGAGCATTTGGCGCTCGTGCCGATGGGGTACGGCGTCGATGTGATTTTGGCGATCGCGCGCGGCACGGCGGCGCTGCCGGCGGCGACGGTGGCGCTACCGGCTATGCCGGGCTGGGGCCTCGGCGTTTTTACGATCGGGCTGGCGTGGCTGTGCCTGTGGCGGACCCGGCCGCGGCTGCTGGGCATGGTGCCGATGCTGGCGGGCCTGTTGTCGCCGCTGCTGACGGTGCCGCCCGATCTGCTGCTATCGCCCGATGGCCGGTTGATCGCGCTGCGGGACGGTGGGTACTGGGCGCAGGACCGGGGCGGCGCGGCATTCGTGCGGTCGGCATGGCAGGACCATTTGGCGAGCGGCCCGATCCAAACCCTGGTGACCGACCGGCCATCACTGTGCGGCCCGGCCGCGTGCGACGTGGCGCGGGACGGTCAACTGGTGCGATTGGTACGTGGCGCCGGGCGGCGCGATTCGTGCGAGGGCGTGAGCCTACTGATCTCGGCCGAGCCCGCGCGCGATATTTGCCCGCGTGGCGTACCGTATCTGGACCGGTTCAGCGTGTGGCGGGACGGCGCGCACGCGGTTTGGATCGTGCCGGGCGGAGTGCGCGTGCTCAGCGATCGGCAGGCGCGGGGCGACCGTCCATGGGTTCCGCCGCTGCCGGTGCCGCGCGCGCATGTGCCGTCGCTACCGATGGCGCCTGTTGATGAAGGCGGATGAACGGACCGCCAACTGGACGGGTGCCGGTGCTGCCCAGTCGCCCTACAGCTTTGACGCCTGCCGCTATGGGCTGGGCTTCGTCGGCCCTCAGTGACGCCCGCGATCGTGACGGGGTGCTGCGACGCCACGCACCGTGCGGTTCGACCGGGATGAAGCCGGCGCTGGGACCGCCGGACAAAGCCGGCTGCGAAGCGTCAGTCCGACAAT
>JANPPS010000118.1:0-8756 GCA_031428635.1 Rhodospirillales bacterium | reverse complement strand
AATGAGTAAAACACCGATTTTTGCCGCAGTTTCGAACGGCATCAACGCGGTAAGTGCCGGTACCAGTAAATCCATCCCAAGATTTCCAACCGGTGCCCATGTGAACGTATAGTAGCTGGCTAGCGCTGCGGATCGATTGATCGAGATTGCGATATACCACCGGGCCATATGCCCAGGCAGGTCCAATAACGGCGGTAGCGCGGGCCATAAGAGCGGCGTTAGCCCGATCAGTAAAAGCACTAGAAGGATATTCCGTTGCTCCCACCAAGGTTTAGCGCGCGCGTTTGGACAGTTTATGGAAGCACCGCTGTAAAAGGCTGTTTCGAGATGTAACCGCAACGTCGCATTCAAGCGCGTTTGAGGAGCTTTGGCGGTACGCGGCCTCTTCTCGTGGTGCAATGGAGTGAGTGAACTCAATGACCTATACCGTTGCACGACAGATTCGAGACAGGCTCTAAAAGTCGGTCTAGGATCATTGTGCATTCTGACATAGCCTTCTACCGAACGTCCTGGCGGATGCCCAGCATCGAAAGCTCAGTGCGTTGCGGTCAAGCACTCCCGGTCCTTACTCGACCGTCGACACCGGTTCAGCCAGGCGATGGTTCGTTCCGCAATCCAGCGCTTGGGTATCACAACGAACCTGTCCGCGTCGGCCTACAGCTTGAGCAAGACTGGGTACCTGCCGAACAGGCTCGCGGCGAGCATCACGCCGCCATCGCGATCCTGGATGCCGGCAGCGTATGCGGTAGCCTCCATCAGCAGGCATTGCGTATCGACCAGGACGTGCCGCTCCTTGCCCTTGATCTTTTTGCCGCAATTGAAGCCCGGCTGCCATCGGGCTTGCCTCCCACGCCGCTTTCTCCCGGCACCGTACGGAGGGAGTATGAGGCAACCAGGCGAAGGTGCCGTCATACTGCCCCCGGCAAAAGTAGAAATCGCCGGTGCTTTGCGCTGACATATCTTTGGGGATCGTACGCCATTGGTAGCCCGTGCTCGGGAGCCACCTGAGCCCGTTGACGACCTCGCGCGCATCGACAATGCGCTTCTTGCCATGCTGCTTGGCCCGGGGGGATCTTTTACCGAACCAGCGCTCACTCAGCATTGGTCAGATCGCTCGCGTGGCAAAGCATACCGCGGTCGTACCAGACGTAATTCTCGTCGGTCTACATCGAAAGCTCCCACGGGTCGGACACTTTTGACAGCTAATCACTTGACTCAACCTGTTACTGGACGATCTCTATGGTTGCCTTCCTGCGCTGAAAAGAAAGCAGGCCTGCATGAGTATTAGAAGCTGGCGAACCGTGACTTATAGTGTTTATCTGGCAAAATGGTCCCAGCCAATGCTTCTAATTCTAGGAAATGATTGGGTGCTTACCCCGTCCCCCACCACAAACTCCCCCACCCGCGTCATCCCCGCCAACCCACCAGCAGGAGCCGCCACCAGCAACTCATAATCATCCCCCCTCGTCAGACAAACCTCCAACCACTCCGCCCCGCACGCCCGGGCCGCGTCCGATAGCGGCACCAGCCCCGCATCCACCACCACCCCCAACCCCGCCGCCCGAGCCAAATGCCCGGCGTCCTGAAGCAGCCCGTCCGACACATCCATGCACGCATGCACGTCGCTAAACCGCACCAACCCCAACCGGGGTACCGGCCGCCGATACCGCTCCGCCAAATATCCGTCCGGGTCCGACACCTCCCCCCGCAACGCGCGCAGCCCCAGCGCGCCGTCACCAATGGTCCCCGAAACATACAGCCCGTCGCCGGCCACGGCCCCCACGCGCCGTAGCGCCTGACCTGGTACCACGGTGCCCAACAACGTCGCCGTCAACGACACCGGTCCGGGCGTCGACGTTGTGTCCCCACCGAGCAGCGTCAGCCCGTACGTCGCCTGATCCAACGCCAGACCGGCCGCGAACGCTGTCCACCAGCCCGCCCCGGTGTCGCGCGGTACCGACACATTCAGTAAATACGCCCACGGATCCGCGCCCATCGCCGCCAAATCGGACAGGCTGACGCGCAACAGCTTCTGCGCCACCGTGCCCGGCGGATCGTCCGGTAGGAAATGCACGCCCGCGACGATGGTGTCCGTCGTCAGCACTAATTCCCGCCCCGGCGGCGGCATCACCACTGCCGCGTCATCCATCAAGTTCAACGAACCCGGCCCCGCCAACGGACGGAAATGCCGGGCGATCAGCCCAAACTCGGCCGGTAACGGCGTACCGCTCACGCCACCGCGGGCGCGAAATCGCCGGGCCGCAGCTCATGCGCCAACCGGTCTAGTAGCCCGTTTACCATCCGCGGCTCCTCACCGGTGAAGAACCCGTGGGCCACATCCAGGTACTCGCTGATCACGACCCGCGCGGGCGGCCCGTCCGCCAGCGTCAACTCGGCGCCCGCACAGCGGATCAGGGCGCGCAGCACCGGGTCCAGCCGAGAAATCGGCCACTCGGGCGGCAGGGCTGCGACAATCATCGCATCCAGCCGATCTTGCTGCAGCACGGCGGTGCGCACGATTTCCTGAAATAGCGGCACGTGCGCATCGGGCGCCCTGCCCTCCTCGAACCCGCCGCCGCCTAGATGCTCGGGGCCCGGCAGTTCGCCCAGCCGGTGGCGGATGAATTGCTGGATGACGGTCTCAGCCGTCTCACCGCCCTGCTCGCTTTGGAACAGCGCCTGAACGGCGGCGACGCGGCTGGCGGTACGCGGGCGTCCCTGGGGTTTTTTGGACATCAGGTGAACCGGCGCCGGATCGCGACCTGGGTCAGGCACGCGGCCGCGGCTTCCGCACCCTTGTTGTGGCTGTCATCGCCCGACCGCGCCGTGGCCTGCGCCAAATCGTGCACCGTCAACAGCCCCGTGCCCATCGCGATCCCGTATTGCAACGCAACCTGCATCAGGCCGTCCAGGCTCGTGCCGCAAATAAATTCATAATGGTCAGTCTCCCCACGCACGACGCAGCCCAGCGCCACGTACCCGTCATACCGCACCGGCCCGCGCAGCGCGATCCGCACGGCCTGTGCCAGCTCGAACGCGCCGGCCACATCCAGCGTGTCGTGCGTGGCGCCGGCATCGGCCAAGATGCGCGCGGCACCCCGGGCCATGCCGTCCACCACGTCACGATAATACGGTGCCCGCACCACCAACACGTGCGCGGCCACCTGCGGCGCGACTGGCTCCGGCATGTCGGCCGTGCTCATGACTGTATCACTCGGGCGCACCCTCGATCGGCCGCTGGTCCACGATGTTCAATCCATATCCTTCCAAACCAATAACGGTGCGCCGGTGATTGCTCAGCAGCACCATGTCCCGCACGCCCAAATCTACCAGGATCTGCGCGCCGATCCCGTAATCGCGTAAAAACGGCGTTGGCCGCGGACTGCCCTGCATGGCCGCCACCCGATCACCCAACGCGCCGGGCCGTTGGTCGCGGATCAGCACGATGGCGCCCCGTCCCTCGGTGGCCACCGCCTCCATCGCGCCATGAAGCGCTGACGATTGCGGCCCGCCCAGCATGTCGCTCACCAATTCGACCAGGTGCATCCGCACCAGCACCGGCTCCGGGGACGCGACGTCGCCCTTCGTCAGCACCAAATGCTCCGACCCATCGACGGTGTTGGCATACACCAGCATGCGCCAGTCCCCGCCCACAGCATGCTCGAGCGTCGTTTCATGCCGGCGTACTACCAGCCGTTCCGTCCGGCGGCGGTGTGCGATCAGGTCGGCGATCGTGCCTAGTTTGAGCCCATGGTGCTGCGCGAAGCTGACCAGGTCGGGCAGCCGGGCCATGGTGCCGTCGTCGTTCATAATCTCGCAAATCACGCCGGCCGGGTTCAGGCCTGCCAGCCGTGCGAGGTCCACCGCGGCCTCCGTATGGCCCGCGCGAATTAGCGTGCCGCCATCGCGCGCGACCAGCGGAAACACGTGGCCCGGCGTCACGATGCCGTCCCGCCCCGTGTCCGCATTGATCGCCACCGCAATCGTGCGCGCCCGGTCGGCGGCGCTGATGCCGGTCGTGACGCCGTCCCGGGCCTCGATCGATACCGTGAACGCCGTCTGGTGGCGCGTACTGTTCGACTGGCTCATCAAATGCAGACCGAGCTGGTCGACCCGCGCACGCGTCATCGCCAGGCAAATCAGGCCACGGGCATGGCGCGCCATAAAGTTGACGGCGTCCGGAGTCGCGAACTGTGCCGGGATGACCAGGTCACCCTCGTTTTCCCGGTCCTCGTCATCGACCAGAATGAACATCCGGCCGGCGCGCGCCTCCTCGATAAGGTCCTCGGTGCTGCATAGATAGTCGGATAGGTTGGCCGTCTTCATGTCCTGGGTCATACCGGCACCTCCGCCAGACGCGCGACGTAGCGGGCGAGCATGTCGATCTCGATATGGACGGACGCGCCGGGCGTAAGGGTGCCGAGCGTTGTGTGGTCCCAGGTGTGCGGGATGATGTTGATGCCGAACACGTCGCCTCCACTCTCCTCAAGTCCGGCCGAGTTGACCGTCAACGACACGCCGTCGACCGCGACGCTGCCCTTGGCGGCGATGAACCGGGCCAGCGTGCGCGGCACAGCAATAGTGACGCGCCATGACCCGTTTTCGGCGACCACCGACCGCACCGTGCCCAGACCGTCGACGTGCCCGCTGACGATATGTCCACCCAGCTCGTCCCCCACACGCAGGGAGCGTTCGAGGTTCATGCGTGAGCCCGGCGTCCACTCGCCCAGCGTGGTGCAGGCCAGCGTTTCGCCCGACACGTCGGCCGCGAACCAGTCGGGTCCGACCATTACGGCCGTGAGGCAACAACCGGCGCAGGCGATACTGGCGCCCACGGAGATTGCGGCGGTGTCGGGCCACGGTGCCTCGATCACGATACGCATGTCTTTGCCGTCACCAACGGGCGCCATGGCGCGGACGGCACCAGTTGCGGTTACGATCCCGGTAAACATTAGGCGTGCAACATCGTTAGCATGTCATCCCCTAGGCGCTCGTGCCGTACATGGGTGAAGCGGCGCAACTCCGCCATAGCCCGGGATGCGAGCCGCAGCGCCGGCCATCCGTCGTCACCCATGATCGCCGGCGCGTGGAACCATAGCACGCGATCGACCAGCCCGGCGCGCAGCAGGCTACCGGCGACGGCGGCCCCGCCCTCGACCAGCACGGATGTGAGCCCCGCATCGCCCAACGCCCGCAACACCACGGCCGGATCCAGACCGTCCGGCGTCGTAGGCGCAGTCAGCAACCGGGCATCCATGCGGAACCCGGAGCCGTCATGGATCAGCCAGGTGGGCGCGCTATCATCCAGCACCGCCGCCCGCGCCGGCGTACGCAACGTGCGGTCCAGCACCACGCGCACCGGATTGCGGAGCCCCGGCAAACGGCAGGTCAGCGCCGGGTCGTCGGCCAGAATCGTACCGATGCCAACCAGGATCGCGTCGTGCTGCGCGCGGGCCACATGCGCGACCCGGCGGGCGGCGGCACCCGTGATCCAGCGGCTTTCGCCCGTAGCGGTCGCGATCCGGCCATCCAAGGTGCTGGCTAATTTCAGCGTTACCAACGGCCGGCCATGACGGACGCGGCACATGAACCCAGCCAGGGTTTCCTGCGCCGCATCGGCCAGTACGCCCGTTTCCACCGCCAATCCCGCCTCGCGCAGCCGGGTCAGGCCGCGCCCGTCCACGCGCGGGTCCGGGTCGCCGCACGCCACCACAACGCGTGCCACGCCGGCTGCGATGAGCGCATCGGCGCATGGCGGAGTTTGGCCGTGATGGCTGCACGGCTCCAGCGTGACATACGCCGTCGCCCCATGCGCCGCCGGCCCGGCCATTGCCAGGGCCACTGTCTCCGCATGCGGCCGTCCGCCCGGCGCGGTCCGTCCACGGCCCACCGCGCGCCCGTGGGCCGCGATGACGCATCCGACCGACGGGTTCGGCCACGTGTATCCGAGCCCCCGCCGGGCAAGGGCGATGGCGGACCGCATGAACGGCTCGTCGCTTATAGCAGTGTATCCTTAGGCTTCTCCGGCTCATCAAGAGAACCCAGGAAAGTATTGAAATCCTTCGTTTCCTGAAAATCCCGGTACACGCTGGCAAAGCGGATATACGCCACCGCGTCCACTTCTTTCAGCGTCTCCATCACCAGCTCGCCCAGCTGCTTGCTCGGCACGTCCGTCTCGCCGCTTGCTTCTAACTGGCGCACGATGCCGTTCACAACCCGCTCGACCCGCTCTTCCGCCACCGGGCGTTTGCGCAACGCGATCCGAATGCTGCGCATCAGCTTATCGCGGTCGAATGGCACCCGCCGACCATCGGATTTCAGCACCGTCAACTCACGCAGCTGCACGCGCTCGACCGTCGTGAACCGCTGGCTGCACGCGCCGCAAAACCGCCGGCGTCGGATAGCCGAACCGTCATCCGTCGGTCGGCTATCCTTTACCTGCGTGTCATTATGTCCGCAGAACGGGCAATTCACCCCCGCCTAGCTCACATGTAGATCGGGAACCGTGCGCACATGGCCTGCACCCGCGCGCCGACGGCGGCTTCAATCATCGCGTTCGTACCATCATTGCTACGCGCCAAACCGTCCAGCACCTCGCCGATCATCATACCGACCTCCCGGAACTCGGCGGTGCCGAAACCACGCGTGGTGGCGGCGGGCGTGCCCAATCGAATACCGGACGTAATGGCCGGCTTTTCTGGGTCGAACGGGATGGCGTTCTTGTTGGCGGTCATGTGCGCCCGCTCCAGCGTCGCCTCCGCCGCCTTACCCGTCACGCGCTTCGGCCGCAGATCGACCAGGGCGATGTGGCAGTCGGTACCGCCGGTGACGATGGCGCAACCCTGCTCGATCAGCGTCTCGGCCAGCATACGGGCATTGTCGAGAATGGCGCGCTGGTAGATGCGGAACTCCGGCCGCAACGCCTCACCGAACGCGACCGCTTTGGCCGCGACCACGTGCATCAACGGCCCGCCCTGCAGCCCGGGGAATACGGCGGAGTTAAACTTCTTCGCCAACGCCTCGTCATTCGTCAGGATCATACCGCCACGGGGGCCGCGCAATGTCTTATGCGTCGTGGTTGTCGTCACGTGCGCGTGCGGCACAGGCGTCGGGTAGACCCCGGCTGCGATCAGCCCGGAGTAATGGGCCATGTCCACTAGGAAATACGCACCAACCTCGTCCGCTACAGCACGGATGCGCGCAAAGTCGATCGCACGCGGGTACGAACTGCCGCCGGCGATGATCATCTTCGGTCGCTCGGCGCGGGCCAGCCGCTCCAGCTCCTCATAGTCCAGCAGGCCGTCGTCCGGGCGCACCCCGTACTGCACGGCGCGGAACCACTTGCCTGACAGGTTTGGCGCAGCGCCATGCGTCAGATGTCCGCCCGCCGCCAGCGACATGCCCAGGATGCAGTCGCCGGGCTGCAGCAGCGCCAGGAATACGGCCTGGTTTGCCTGCGCGCCCGAGTGCGGCTGCACGTTTGCGAACCCGGCACCGAACAACTCTTTGGCGCGATCGATCGCCAACTGCTCCGCCTTATCCACCTCGACGCAACCGCCATAATAGCGACGGCCCGGATAACCCTCGGCATATTTATTGGTCAGTACGCTACCCTGCGCCTCCAGAACGGCGCGGCTTACGATGTTTTCGCTGGCGATCAACTCGATGCCATCTTGCTGACGGCGTAGCTCCGCGCCGATCGCGTCGGCCAACGCCGGGTCCGCCTCCTGCAGGCTGGCAGTGAAGAAGCGGTGGAGGCTGTTGGTAGCGCTTTGCTCGTTCATCGTTCCCTCGGGCTTTGGTTGTCTTACTTAGGGGCGGCCACTGCAGGCGGCAATTGGGCAAAAAAGGCTGGCACTTGCCGCAGCGCGTCCGCCTGGCCGGCAGGGTCGGAGCCGGTATGGGCGCTGCCGCTACCGGTGGCGGTGTACGCGAGGCCAGTGCGGACGACGATCGGCAGGTTAGGCACGTCGAAGTCGTGGTAGGCGCCCGGGTACAGAACCAGCTTGATTTGCGCCGGATAGCGGGCCGCTAACGTCCGGCATGGCTCGACCGGTGTCCAGTCATCATCGGCGCCCATCAGGATCAAAATCGGCACCGCCGGCACCCAATTGGCGTTTGCCGCCCAGCCGCGACAGCCGGGGTAGAAGGCCACGATACCGCGCAGCAAGCCCGGTGGCGGGTTGTTCGCGGCCGCCAAAACGGTGCTGCCACCATCGGACCATCCTATCAGCACAACCCCGCCCGGCGGCGTACCTGGCTGGGCCGCAAGCCACGCCGCCGAAGCATACGCATCCTGCCGCCGCGCGCCGCCGGCTGTGACAGTCCGGTTCGCTTCCTGGCATTGCGAGCCGAGGCCCCGGCTGACGAAGCTGTCGGGAAAGACGACGGCGTGCCCCATAGCCAGTAATTGGTCACGCCAGAACCCGTCGCGCCGGGGGAACAACCCACCGCAGCCATGCAGGGCCACGATGCCGGCCTGGGCTGCTCCGGCCGGGCGGTCAAACTCGGCGCGCAACGCCACGGTGCCAGACTCGATCGTCACGGGCTCCGCCAAGGCCGGTACTGTCATCAGGGCGAGAAGAAGTGTCGTGATGCGTTTCATGGGCTACTCCCCCAAAAATGAAGCGATAACGGCAATCGTGGGCGCGTCCATGAGGGCTGGTGCATGGCCGGCGCCTGGGACGACGTGGGTCTGTGCGCCGGATGCTGCCATAACGGCCAGGGTTTCGGGTAGCAGCAGATCGCTCGTAGCG
>JANPPS010000117.1:0-12497 GCA_031428635.1 Rhodospirillales bacterium | reverse complement strand
GAGGCATGGAGGATCGACTACAATACAGCCCGCCCTCACACGAGCCTGCACGGCCTCACCCCAGCAGCCTTTGCAACCCGCCCCAAGCAGGGGCATACGGAAAACGGACTCTGCTCATAAACGGAGGCACACAGGGGGCAGAATCAACACCGCCCAGGCCATTCCTGCGCCAAGCACGACGGCGCTGCTCGGCGTCGCCGCGCTGCTGACCATTGCACTGCGCCGCCGCGGACTACGCCGAACGAGCTAGTCTTCGTTCGATAGATCGTTGTCCGCACAGAGCCTGGGCAGGGGCCCTTCGATCCCAGCCTTCGGCCTTACGCCGCCGGATATTATGTCCTCCACCCAGGTGTCGCCTACCCAGGTAAATACGGTCACGACCTGGCGCGTCTGCTCCGGTGGCACGCAGATGACGAACGCGCCCGGCTACGTAAGGCGGCCAGTTCGTCCCGATCACGCTGTCTTCGATCGCCCCGCCCGCCATTGCGACCGATCGGATGCCATCGCACCGCATAGCGTAGGCGTTAGCCCATCAGCCGCGTCAGCCGCTCCATCGCCGCCGGGCTGCCCCACTGCACATCGCCTGGCAGCATAGCCTGATCCTTTGCCCGAAACAGCAGCGTACGCGGCACGGTGTAGCGGCCGTTATGCTCTTCGAACACCGCCGGGCGAACCCAGGGCGCGGCACCGGGTGCCAGCGTCGCCACCCGGAACGGCAGACCACGGCGCTGCGCATACGCCACGTCCGCCGCCCAGTTCTGCGGGTGGCTGACCAACAGCACCGACGCGCGCGGACCGATCCGCTGCGCCACGGCCGCCAACGCCGGAAGCTCCGCCAGGCACGGCGCGCACCAATGCGCCCAGATGTGCACAACGGTCAGTCGTGCGTCCATGGAGCATAGTTGGAAGGTCGCACCGTTCGCGTCGATCAGGTCGACGTTCGGCCACAGCGTGTCCTCCGCCCGGGCCGGTAGCGCCGCGGACGCGACGGCACCCGCGAAGATTCCCGCAAGAATGGTTCGGCGCGCGATGGTCGGCATGATGATCCCCGATGGTCGATCAGTCCGTTATGCAGCAGCGACGTTAACGACTAGTCACTGGTCTTGAGACACGTCCCACGTCGCACATCATACCTTCGCTAGCTTATGCGGGTGGGCGCGCCTAGATACGCACCATGCCATTTCCCGAAATTACCCCTGCCCTCGCGCGCGCCCTCGCTGCACGCGACTATAACGAGCCGACCAGCGTCCAATCCGCCGTCCTGGTACCCGACGCCGCCGAGCGCGATCTGCTGGTGTCGGCGCAGACCGGGTCGGGTAAAACCGTCGCCTACGGTCTGGCCACGGCACCGACGCTGCTGGGGGACGCCGACCGCTTCGAACGGGCTGGCGCGCCGCTCGCCCTGGTGATCGCCCCCACGCGGGAACTGGCGATGCAGGTCAAAACGGAACTCGCCTGGCTGTACGCCGAAACGGGTGCCCGGATCGCAACCTGCGTTGGTGGCATGGATAGCAAGGCAGAGCAGCGCGTGCTGGCAGGGGGTACCCACATCGTCGTCGGTACGCCCGGACGCCTACGCGACCATATCGAGCGCGGGCGCCTAGATCTGTCGCACCTGCGCGTCGCCGTGTTGGACGAGGCGGATGAGATGCTCGACCTGGGCTTTCGCGAGGACCTCGAGTTCATCCTCGACGCGACCCCCGAGGAGCAGCGCGCCCAGCGCCGCACATTGCTGTTCAGCGCCACGATCCCCAAGGAGATCGCCTCGCTCGCCCGGCGCTACCAGCGTGACGCGCTGCGAATCGACGTTGGCGGCTCGCGTGAGCCGCATCGCGACATCGAATACCGGGCGGTGACGATGGCGCCCCATGACGCCGAACGCGCGGCCGTAAACCTACTGCGCTACTTCGACAGCCGGGCCACGCTGGTGTTCTGCGCGACGCGTGAGGGTGTGCGCCGTCTGCATGGGCGCCTGCAGGAGCGGGGCTTCGACGCCGTGGCCCTGTCGGGTGAGCTAAGTCAGCATGAGCGCACGTCGGCGCTGCAATCGCTGCGCGACGGCCGCAGCCGGGTCTGCGTGGCGACAGACGTGGCCGCGCGAGGGTTGGACCTTCCGGACCTGGACCTGGTGATCCACGCGGACCTGCCGACGAATAAGGAGACGCTGTTGCACCGCAGTGGCCGTACCGGTCGCGCAGGGCGCAAGGGCACGTCCGTCCTGCTGGTGCCGTACCCGAAGCGCCGTCGGGCGGAGCAGCTGCTGACGGCTGCAGGCATCAACGCCGGCTGGAGCGACCCGCCCAGCGCCGAACTGATCCGCGGCCGCGATCAGGAGCGCCTGCTGGCTGATCCGATCCTGGCGGAGGAGCCGGCGGAGGAAGATCTGGTGCTGGCCCGTACGTTGCTCGAAGGCCGTCCGGCTGAGTGGATCGCCGCCGCACTGGTTCGCACCTATCGCGCCCGGCTGCCGGTACCGGAGGAGGAGTTCGACGCGCCGCCCCAGCAAAGTCAGGATCCTGGCGCACGGTTCGTAAAGGGTGCCCGCGCCGAACCCGCCCGCAGTGCCGGGGGCGGCGCCTGGTTCCGCCTGACGGTGGGCCGCCGCCAAAACGCCGATCCGAAGTGGCTGATCCCACTGATTTGCCGCATGGGCGCGGTTACCAAGGCCGATATCGGCGCGATCCGGATTTTCGACACCGACACTCGGTTTGAGATCACGTCCGAAGCTGCCGAGCGGTTTGCAGCCAACGTGATGGCCATACCGGTCAAGGAGGGCGAGGTTGCGATCGAGCCGAGCACGGCGGGGTCGGACATACGAACCTCGGGCGCGCAGCCGGGGCGGTCGTACGCGAGCCGTAAGTCGCCGCGGGCCGCGCGAGGGTAGCAGAGCCGTAGTAGGGTCGCCCGGGATAGAACCTTGCCCGGGCGGGCGTGTGCATCGCAGACTAATCGCTGGATGAGTACGCCGTAAGCTTGGATCCCACCTGTTGCAGGGCGGCCGGGCTCGACTGTTGGGCTTAGTACGCTAGCGGTGCCCTACGATCTCGGCCGCTGTGCTCTGGGGCCAACCTTGTTTCGCGGCGGCCAGGGAGAAGATCTGGGCCCCGCCCAACGGAGCGTGGACCGTGTTGTCGGCACCGGGAACCGGATGAACCGCGACGGTACCACAGTCCGATAGTTGCAGGTGGTCTGAGTTTTGCATGGCGCAGACCGCACTCGCAGGAACATCGCCTATGGACCGACGCGCCTTTATCGCTGCCACCGGCGCAGCCCTGCTCGCACGCCCCGCTTTGGTCCGCGCGCAAACCGCAACTACGCTTAAGTTCGTGCCCTACGCCGACCTCGTCCTGCTCGACCCGGCCGTCAGCTCGTTCGTGACCCGCAACCACGTTCTCATGGTGTTCGACACCCTGTTCGGCGTGGACGAAGCCGGGCGGGTGCTGCCGCAGATGCTGGCCGGGTACACCACCAGTGAGGACGGCCTGACCTGGACCCTCACGCTACGCGATGGCCTGAAATTCCACGACAATACGCCCGTCCTGGCACGGGACGCCGTCGCCAGCCTGCGCCGCTGGTGGGTGCTGGACGCGTTCGGCCAGGGGCTGGCGCTGGCCACCGCCGACCTGTCGGCCCCCGACGACCGCACAGTACTGTTCCGCCTCAAGCGGCGGTTCCCGCTACTGCCCGACGCGTTGGCCCACCCCACCAACACCATGGCCGCCATTATGCCCGAACGCCTGGCGCAAACCCCCGCCAGCACTCGCCTAATCGAGATGGTCGGCAGCGGCCCGTTCCGCTACGTGGCTAACGAGCGCGTACCGGGCGCCCGCAACGTCTATGCCCGGTTCGAAGGCTATGTGCCGCGCCAGGATGCAGCGAGCTTTACGGCCGGCGCGAAAATCGCCCATTTCGACCGCGTCGAGTGGCTCACCACCCCCGACCCGGCTACCCAGGTCGCGGCCCTTACGAATAACGAAGTCGATTTCGTCGAGCAGCCATTGATGGATCTTGTCCCCCAGCTGCGCGCCAACCGGGCCATCAAGGTCGAGGTCGTAGAGACTAAGGGCCTGATCGGTTTCTTGCGCTTCAACCAGATGTTCCCGCCATTCGACAACCCGGCCATCCGTCGCGTGGCGCTGAAGGCCGTGAACCAGAAGGAGTTCATGGAGGCCGTCGTCGGCACCAACGCCGCCTATGACGCGCAAACCGGCCTGTTCACCAGCGGTATGCCGATGGCCAACGACGCGGGCATGGCGGTTCTGAGCGGTACCAACGACATGGCGGCCCTGAAGCGCGAGCTGATTGCGGCCGGGTACAAAGGCGAGAAGGTCACGTTCCTCGAGCCAACCGACGTGCCGCGCATCAATGCGATCGGAGAAGTGGGCGCAGACATGCTGCGACAACTGGGAATGAACGTCGACCTGATCGCGACCGATTGGGGCACGACGGTGCAGCGTAGCACCAATCGCAAGCCGCCGGGTGAGGGCGGATGGAACGCGTTCGTGGCATTCAGCGGCGGCTACGACATGAGCACGCCGGGTTCACACCAGTTGATGCGCGGCAATGGCGACGGTGCCTATAACGGCTGGCCAACGCTGCCGAAGCTGGAGGCGCTGCGCGACGAATGGCTGTTCGCCGATCCGGCCGACCAGGTCCGCATCGCCCAGGCGTTGCAGGTCCAGGCGTTCGAGGACGTGCCGTATCTGCCGCTCGGCTCGTATCAGCAGCCGGTCGCGTACCGGGCTAACCTCACGGGCGTGTCGAAGGGGCTGGTGCAGTTTACGGGGGTGCGGCGGGGGTAGTGGCCGAGCACGATCACGGCGAGGACTGCCACCAGTGGCCAAAACAGCGCGCGGGCATTGTTGAACAGCCCGCCGCTGTCGTCAGGTAGCAGCGGGACCGAAGTGCAGCAGGAACCGCTGGTCCATCGCCGCCGATTTGATGACCGCCCCGTTGGGAGCCAAGTGCCGCGCAGCATCGCTAGCGACGACCCCTCGCCATAGGCTGGGGTCGAGGGCGGGCAGATCACGTCTGGATTGGTGACTTGGGCGCCCGCGATGTTCTCGCCGATCGCCCGGCCCGTAACGGTCATGCAGTAGAGCACCAGGTGTTCGCGGAACGTCCTCATCTGTGCCCGGTAACCCCGACGGTGAAGAAGTCCTCCGTCACGTAAATGCTGCCGCTGGGGCAGACGTTGCCGATGACGGTTACGTGGCGGCTAGCGCGCTCAAAGTCAGCCAGATCGATGTCAGCGACAACGCGCTGCTGCCAACGCTGCGTTTCGGCAGTGCAGAAATCATTGGTCGGGGGTGCGGCGACGGCCGATTACCCTTGTCGTGGGCGAGGGACACAGGGTGCCACAAAATTTTTGGCTGACTGGAAGGGGCGGTCGATGTCGGCGGTCTAATTGCCACCTGCCGATATGAACCCGCACGGTTCAACTGCTGCGCACCTCCGTTTCGAACGCGGTAGCTGTCATCATAATGTCATCGAATTGCAACGTGGCTGTCTTACCGCCTGACTAGGTTGCGCGAACGAGTTAGGGCGGGCAGAGGGCCTCTCCCCGCTCGGCATGCTGCGAACGCGGCTGAATGCACTATTCTGGAGGATGCCCATGAAACTCGCTCCCAAACTGCTCGCACTGGCGTTGACCTGCGCGGCCAGCCTTCCCGCCATGGCACAGCAGCAGATTACTGGCGCGGGCTCGACGTTCGTCTACCCGGTTCTGTCGGCATGGTCCGACGCCTACAGCAAGCAGAAAGGCACGCAGGTAAACTACCAGTCCATCGGTTCCGGCGGTGGCATCGCGCAGATCAAGGCCGCGACCGTTGATTTCGGCGCGTCGGACGCGCCGCTGACACCGGACGCCCTGAAGGCCGCCGGCCTGACGCAGTTTCCCCTGGTCATCGGCGGCGTGGTTCCGGTTGTGAACCTGCAGGGCATCAACCCCGGCCAACTCAAGTTCACTGGCAAGCTGCTCGCCGATTTGTATCTCGGCAATATCAAGAACTGGAACGACCCGGCCATCGCCGCCGTCAATCCTGGCGTGACCCTGCCCGACCAGCTCGTGACGATCGTTCACCGCTCGGACGGCTCGGGCACGACGTTCAATTGGGTTAACTACCTGTCGAAGATCAGCCCCGAGTGGAAAGAGAAGATCGGCGAGGGCACCTCGGTCTCATGGCCCGTGGGTGTCGGCGGTAAGGGCAACGAGGGCGTCGCCGAATACGTGAACCGCATCAAGGGTTCGATCGGGTATGTCGAGTACGCGTACGTCATCCAGAACAAGATGACCTACGGCCAAGTACAAAACAGTACCGGCGCGTTCATCACGCCCACTGCCGCCAACTTCCAGGCCGCCGCCGCCAGCGCGGACTGGGCAAAGGCAGACAGCTATTACCTGGTGATCACCAACGCCCCGGGTGCGACGGCCTATCCGATTTCGGCGACCGTTTTCATTCTCATGTACCAGACGCCCAAGAACCCGGCCCGGTCCGCCGCCGCCCTCGAGTTCTTCCGTTGGGCGCTGGACAAGGGTCAGGACCAGGCTGCCCTGCTTGATTATGTCCCACTGCCGAGCACGCTCGTGACGCAGATCGAGGCGTCTTGGAAGACCGACATCAAGTAAGCTGCCACAACGTCCAACGGGGCGGTCCATTAATGGCCCGCCCCGCACCTGCGTTCGAAGAGGCCTACGCGGTTATGCAGCAAGCAGTCACGATCGAAGCTGGCATCCCAGGCGGGCCGACCACATCCGGCAAGGCTCGCCGCCGTGGTCTGGGCGACCCGATCTTCCGTGTGGTGGTCGCGAGTGCCGCGTTCTTCGTGTTGATCAGCCTCGGCGCCGTTGCCCTGTCGATGTTCGTGGGTGGGCTCCCTGCATTTCGTAAGTTCGGCCTCGCCTTTGTCTACACGTCCGAATGGAACCCGGTGCGGGAACAGTTCGGCGCGCTGGTACCGATCTTCGGCACGCTCGTCACCTCATTGCTCGCCATGATCATCGCCGTTCCCGTCAGCTTCGGCGTCGCGATATTCCTGACGGAAGTAAGCCCCAACTGGATGCGTGGCCCCGTCGCGTCGGCCGTCGAGCTGTTGGCGGGTATTCCGTCCATCATCTACGGCATGTGGGGCCTGTTCGTCTTCGTGCCCGTCATGTCCGACCATGTTCAGCCATGGCTGATCGCCAATCTCGGTCCGCTACCAATAATCGGATATTTGTTTCAGGGTGCGCCGCTCGGCATCGGCATGCTGACCGCTGGTATCATCCTCGGCATCATGGTGATCCCCTTCATCTCCTCGGTCATGCGCGATGTTTTCAGCCTCGTACCCGGTCAACTCCGTGAAGCTGCCTTCAGCCTGGGCGCAACCCGGTGGGAAGTCATCCGTGGCGTCGTCTTGCCCTACACCCGCACCGCGGTCGTCGGCGGCATCTTCCTCGGCCTGGGCCGCGCCCTTGGTGAGACGATGGCTGTGACCTTCGTGCTCGGCAACGCACACCGACTAAAGGCGTCTTTGATGGAGCCCGGCAACTCGATCGCCGCGGCCATCGCGAACGAGTTCACCGAGGCCGACTCCGCCATGTACCTGTCATCGCTGATCGCCCTCGGCTTCCTGTTATTCGTCGTCACGTTCATCGTCCTGGCCGGGGCCAAGCTGATGCTGATGCGGTTGGCCCGGTCGGAGGGCACGTAGATGTCGGCCACGATGAGCGCACCCAGAAGCAGCGGCCCCAAAAGTAGCGCTAGGGCGCAACGCCGTAAGGTCGTCAGCCTTGTCGCAATGGCGCTCTCGACCGCTGCGACCCTGTTCGGTGTGTTCTGGCTGGTCTGGATCTTGTTCACTACGGTCGTGAACGGTGCCGAGGCATTGAACCTGAAGCTCATTACCGAGATGACGCCGCCGCCAGGCAAGGATGGTGGCCTACTGAACGCCATCTACGGCAGTGGGGTGATGATCTTGGTCGCCGTCCTGCTGGGTGCGCCTATCGGCATCCTCGCTGGCACGCATCTCGCGGAATACGGTAAGAAACGCCCCGTCGCCGAGGTGATCCGCTTCGTGAACGACATCCTGCTCTCGGCACCGTCCATCGTCATCGGCCTGTTCGTGTATGAGCTGGTGGTTCGCACTAGCGGCCACTTCTCCGGCTGGGCCGGCGCTGTCGCGCTGGCGTTCATTCTTCTACCGGTCGTTGTCCGCACGACCGACGAGACGATGCGTCTAGTGCCAGTACCGCTGCGGGAAGCTGCGCTTGCGTTGGGCGCACCGCAGTGGAAGGTCATCACCATGGTGCTGTACCCGGCCGCGCGGACAGGGATCCTGACCGGATTGCTGCTGGGCATCGCACGCATCAGCGGTGAGACGGCGCCGCTGTTATTTACGGCGCTAAACAATCAGTACTTCACGTCCAGTATGGCCGAACCGATGGCGAATATACCGGTCGTCATCTTCCAATTCGCGCTGTCTCCCTACAGCGCGTGGCATTCACTAGCCTGGGCCGGGGCGTTAGTGATGACCTTGTTTGTACTGATCCTATCGGTCGGCGCCCGCTTCCTACTTCGAACCCGCGTGTCCTAGGAGAGTTATAATGGCTGATCCCCAAGCCGCCCTTTACCGAGGTGACGATACGTTGACGTCAGCGCGCCCGCTCTCCGATATCGCCGCGACCCCGCCGCGTATCGAAATTAAAAACCTGGATTTTTTCTACGGTACGAATCAAGCCTTGAAGGGGATCAATCTCGATCTCCCGGATCGGCAGGTGACCGGGATGATCGGCCCGTCGGGCTGCGGTAAAAGCACGCTGCTCCGCGTGTTGAACCGAATGTACGACCTTTATCCGGGCCAGCGGGCGACGGGTGAGGCAAACCTGGATGGTGTCAACATCATCGATCCCGGCATCGACCTGAACGCGCTGCGCAGCCGGATCGGTATGGTGTTCCAAAAGCCGACCTGTTTCCCCATGAGCATCGCCGACAACATCAAGTTCGGCATCAAGCTGCACGAGAGCCTGTCCCGCGCCGATATGGACGAGCGGGTCGAGTGGTCCCTGACGCGGGCGGCATTATGGGGCGAGGTGAAGGACCGGCTTGGCTCCTCCGCCATGGGGCTATCCGGCGGCCAGCAGCAGCGCCTGTGCATCGCACGCACGATTGCCATCAAACCGGAGGTCATTTTGCTCGACGAGCCGACATCGGCGCTCGACCCGATCAGCACGCTGAAGGTCGAGGAGCTGATCGACGAGTTGAAGAACGATTTCACCCTGGCGATCGTGACCCATAACATGCAGCAGGCGGCACGCTGCGCGGACCGAGTCGCATTCTTCTACTTGGGCGAAGTGATCGAGGTCGGCGCCGCCGCACAGATGTTTACCGCCCCGCAGCAAAAACGCACTCAGGAATACATCACCGGCCGCTTCGGCTGATCGGGAGCACGCAGATGTCGAAGGCACCGCACATTGTGAACAGCTACTCCCTGGAGCTGCAGCAAATCCGCGATCTCATATCGGAGATGGGCGGTTTGGTGGAGAACCAGGTCGCGTTGGCCACCCAGGCCGTCATCGACGCCGACCCCGCGATCGCAGCGCGGGCGGTCGACCAGGATCCAGCCGTCGATGCGATGGAGCGCCGGGTCGAGCAATTGGTCATCACCCTGCTTGCACTGCGCCAGCCCATGGCGGCCGATCTGCGTGACGTCGTCGCCGCATTGAAGATTACTGCCGCACTCGAGAGGATCGGCGACTACGCCAAGAACGTGGCTAAGCGCAGCATCGTACTCGGGCAGTTCCGGCTGCCGTTTACGCTGACGGCGATCACGGCGATGGCCCGGCTCGTTCAGGAGAATCTGCGCCTAGTCATCGACGCAGCCACGGAAGACGACGACGAGAAAGCCATACAAGCCTGGCGGTCGGACGAGGCCATCGACGACCTTTATAACTCGATCTTTCGTGAGCTTGTGACGTACATGATGGAAGACGCCCGTAACATCACGCCCTGCACGCATCTGCTGTTTATTGCCAAGAACCTCGAGCGGATGGGCGACCACGTCACCAACATCGCCGAGTATGTACACTATGCAGTCACGGGGCAGATGCTTCCCGATGAGCGGCCGAAAGGCGTCGGTACCGCGTACGCTGTGGTGCGGCCACCCGAGGCCGAAATTGTCGTGGGTGACGCGCAATGATGTCGGCCATCGCCGGCAGCGGTACGAAGCCACTGGTCCTTGTCGTCGAGGATGAGGCGGCGCTGGCAACGATGCTGCGCTACAACCTCGAAAAGCAGGGCTTTCGGGTGGACGAAGCGGTGGATGGGCAGGAAGCCCTGACCCGGATTTCCGAAACGAAGCCCGATATCGTGCTGCTGGACTGGATGTTGCCAGTAATGTCCGGGATCGAGGTGTGCCGGCAAATCCGGCGTAGCCCGCAGACCCGCGACCTGCCTGTCATCATGGTCACGGCCCGGACCGAGGACCAGGATTCCGTGCGCGGCCTGAATACCGGGGCCGACGACTACATCACTAAGCCCTTTAATATGGAGGCGCTGCTAGCGCGCATGCGGGCGCTGCTGCGGCGGTCCGGTGCCGTTCCGGTTCGTGGTCAACACGTGTTCCACGACATCACCATGGACCTTACGGCACACCGGGTGCAGCGGAACAACCGCCCGATCCATCTCGGTCCGACAGAGTTCCGCCTACTCGAGTTCCTGATGCAGCACCCGCGCCGGGTGTTCTCGCGGGAGGAGCTGCTGAATTCGGTCTGGGGGCCGGATATTCATGTGGAGCCCCGCACGGTCGATGTGCACATCCGCCGGCTGCGTAAGTCGATCAATGGCGAGGGCGAGCTGGACGTGGTCCGCACCGTTCGCGCGGCCGGCTATGCGCTCGATACCGAGCAACTCTGAACCGGACGCCGGCCAACCGCTGACGCGGCGACTTCAGAACTGGAAGTGGCCTCGGCGCGAGCCGGTCCCGGCGGTTATGGACATAACGGAGCCGAAGCCGATCTGCCTCTCCACGGTCGTGCTTGGCGACGTGATCCTCGACTTCGAGGCCGTCATTATCGTGATCGCTGGCCAGCGCATGTTCCTGAAAATTTCGCACTTCTGGATTGCCGCGGCGCTGCTGTTTGCGGAGGGACAAGAGGTTTCGATCTCAACACTACTCGCCATCAGAAACGGGGCGGCCTTGCCACGCGCAAGATCGGTGATTTCCCGCGATATTAGAACGATGAAGGCGACCGTCTTCGGGCGCGACCCCCGCATTCGGGTCACTGCTACGGGCCGTGGCTATCGACTGACGTGGGACGCGCAAGCCGGAGCTTAACCGGCACGTCACGCGCAAGTTTAGCCGACCCTGGCCCCGACCCGTGCGCGTCCGGCCATGTTGTCACGAAAGAGACATGCACAGCGGGCGTAGGACGTCGGATAACCCGTGTCGTCTACACTTGCCGAGGGCGCTATTCTGCATCCCGCTGTTCAGATCGAGGCGCTAACCAAAACGTTCCGCTCTGGGCGGTGCGCCCTTAGTATCGACCGCCTGACGGTTGATCACGGCGAGATGGTCGCGCTAATCGGCGCGTCGGGGTCCGGTAAGTCGACCCTGCTTCGCCATCTGTCCGGGTTGATGGAGGCGGATCGCGCGGGGCAAAGCGCCATCAGCGTCGATGGCCGGTGTATCCAGCGGCGGGGGCGGCTGGGAAAAGACGTCCGGCGTTCGCGCGCGGGTATCGGCTTCGTCTTTCAGCAATTCAATCTGGTCGGGCGGCTGCCGGTCGAAACCAACGTTCTGGCGGGCGCCCTGTCGCGCTTACCGCTGTGGCGAACCCTAACGGGTTGGTTCCCGGCCGGTGAACGGGCGCGGGCACGCACGGCCATGGCCCGGGTCGGTATCGCCGACCTATCGCAGCAGCGAGCGTCGACCCTTTCCGGCGGGCAGCAACAGCGCGCTGCGATCGCGCGGGCGCTGGTCCAGGGGGCGAAAATCATCCTGGCCGACGAACCGATCGCCTCACTGGATCCGGAGAGTTCGCGCCGCGTCATGCAGACGCTGACCGACTTGAACCGCCAGGATGGCATCACCGTTGTGGTGTCGCTTCATCAGGTCGATATCGCGGTGCGCTATTGCCGCCGCATCGTGGCCCTGCGGGCGGGCCGCATCCTGTTCGACGGGCCGCCCGAGGCGCTCACGCCCGGCATACTGGCCGAAATCTACGGCGCGGAAATGCCCGAGCCGGTAACCGAGCCCGTGCCCGACCCCGTGTTCAATGCGGTGCCGGACCCAGTCGCCTGCCCCGCATACGCCCAAGCCTGACCGATTAAGGAAAAGCCACGATGCTCCCGATAGCCCGCCGCACACTCATTGCATTATCCCTGGCCGCTGCCTCGCTGGCAGCCGGCCCCGGGGCCGGTCATGCGCAGGAGGCCTTGACCGAGTTGAACTTTGGCCTCGTCGCCACCGACGGCAGCCAGAACCTACGGACCAAGTGGGTACCGTTTCTGGAAGACATG
>JANPPS010000116.1:0-7790 GCA_031428635.1 Rhodospirillales bacterium | reverse complement strand
GAGGCATGGAGGATCGACTACAATACAGCCCGCCCTCACACGAGCCTGCACGGCCTCACCCCAGCAGCCTTTGCAACCCGCCCCAAGCAGGGGCATACGGAAAACGGACTCTGCTCATAAACGGAGGCACACAGGGGGCAGGGTCAGTGTCAGCCGTAGTGACGTGGATACTGTCCGGCGCCAGCGTTCCTGACGTGTTGTAGACCGACGGTGAGAATGGTCCGTTAACGGTTGCCAACGCGGTGACCGAGGATCGGCCGGCGCTGGCCCCCGGCGTTCCGCCACTACCCGATCCGCCGCTACCCGATCCGCCGGCACCAGCGCCAGCTAAGGCCGCCCCGGCTGTGAAGGCTGCGCCCGCGGCAGCCGCCGAACCTGCAGCGATCGCTGCCGTCTTGCCCCCAGGCAGCGCAGGTAGCACCCGGCTGCCGTCCGGCGCGACAAGCCCCTCACACTTGCCCAGCAGCCGCGCCGGCGTGACCGCGGCCGGCCCATGCGGGTGCATAGCGCGGCCGAGCGGGTGCCGCAGCCGCCACGCCAAGCGCGCGGCCCGGCTCACAACAATAATCGTCGGAGTACAAGGATCGGTCACAACGTCTGTCCCATTTCTGAGACGTTAGAGTTGAAACCTTACCCAATCGTTACCGCAGCAGCCCTACCACCGCCGCCGTCCACCCCGTCTGATGCGACGCACCCACGCCACGGCCGGTATCGCCGTCAAAGTACTCGTGGAACAGCACCATCCCGTCTTCCTGGCCATCGCCCATTGCCGGGCGACGCCCGTCCGGACCGCGCAGGAACAAGCGGCACAGGCGCGCCGACAGCTCGTCCGCCACCTCCGCCAGCGACAGCATTGTGCCGCTGCCGACCGGGCATTCGACGCGAAAATCATCGCCGTAATACCGGTGGAACTCACGCAGGCTGTCGATCAGCAGCACGTTCACCGGCATCCACACCGGGCCGCGCCAGTTGCTGTTGCCGCCGAATGCGCGGCTAGTGCCCTCGCCGGGCACGTACCCGATTTCAAAGCACTGGTCGCCCTGGGTCCACTGATACGGCTTTGCCTGGAACGCCTTCGACAGGGACCGCACGCCATAATCGGACAGGAACTCCGTCTCGTCCAGCATGCGTACCAGCAGCGCGTTCATCCGATGGCCGCGCAGCAGCGAAAGCAGCGTTGTCTCCCCCGCCCCCTTCTCCCGCCAGCGTGATACTAGGTTCGCAAGGTCAGGGCGGTACTGCAGAAACCACTCGAGCCGGGCGGCAAAATCCGGCACCCGCGTCAACTGATCCGGCTCCAACACCTCGACCGCAAATAGCGGTATCAGCCCGACCATCGTCCGCACCCGCAGGCTGCGCGCCGTCCCGTCCGGCAGGCGGATCACATCGTAGAAAAACCCCTCTTCCTCATTCCACAGTCCGCCGTTGCCGAGCTGCGCCATCGACTCGGCAATAAGCAGGAAGTGCTCGAAGAACTTGGACGCGATGTCTTCGTACACCTTGTTCGTCTCGGCCAGCACAAGTGCGATCCGCATCAGGTTCAACGCATACATCGCCATCCACGCCGTGCCGTCCGCCTGATCCAGCGAGCCACCGGTCGGCAGCGGCTTCGAGCGATCGAACAGCGAAATGTTATCCAGGCCCAGGAACCCGCCCTGAAACACGTTGCGCCCGCCCGGATCTTTGCGGTTTACCCACCAGGCGAAGTTCAGCATCAGCTTGTGAAAGACACGTTCCAGAAAGTCGCGGTCCCCCGTGCCGGTCATGCTGCATTCGCGCTGGTACACGCGCAGCGCGGCCCAGGCGTGGACGGGCGGGTTCACGTCGCCCAACGCCCATTCATACGCCGGCAACTGCCCGTTCGGGTGCATGTACCACTCGCGCGTCATGACCAGCAGCTGCTGCTTGGCGAATTCGAGATCGATCGACGCGAACGCTACGGCGTGGAACCCGAGGTCCCAGGCGGCGAACCACGGGTACTCCCACGAATCGGGCATCGACAGCACGTCGGCGTTGTTCACATGCCGCCAGTCGATATTGCGGCCGGCCTTGCGCTCAGGCGGCGGTGGCGGTTGCGCCGGGTCACCGTCCAGCCAAAGGGGTAAGGTGAAATGATAATACTGCTTCGTCCATAGCAGCCCGGCAAAGGCCTGGCGCTGCACAAGCTTCGCGTCGTCGGAGGCGATGTGCTGGCTAACAGCGTCGTAAAACTCGTTCGCCTCGGCCCGGCGCAGCGCCATAACCGTACCGAATTCACCGCCGGGGTCGGTCGCACCGATCGACATCCGTAGCCGGGTACGGATTTGCACGCTGCCGCCAGCGGGAATGACGAGCCGCTGGTGCGCCGCGCATTTCGTACCGCCATCGTCGCGGATGGCACCGGCCTGGCCATGGATCAGCCAATCGCCGAAGCCGTCCTTGAACGGTCCTGGCGCCTCGGTACCAAACAGGCGCGGCGTGTTGGTTTCGTTCTCGCAAAAGACGACGCGGGCGCTATCCGGCACGTCCCACACCCGGGCGCGCCAGTGCATGCGGGCGGCGCGCACGGTGCCGTCGGGCTGCGCGGTCAGATGTGGGCGGGGCGCGTGGTCGTCCCATGACCAGGTGTTGCGGGCCCAGAGCTGCGGCAGGACGTGCAGCGCATGCTCCGGCCCGCGATTATGGACGGTGATGAGCATCAGCACGTCGTCGGGCGTGTCCTTCGCGTATTCGACAACGACGTCGAAGTACCCGCCGTTCATCACGCCGGTATCGGCCAGCTCGTACTCGCGATCGTCGACGCTGCGGCAGCCGTTCTTCTCGATCAGGTCCTCATACGGGAATGCGGCATGCGGATAGCGATACAGCATTTTCATGTAGGAGTGGGTGGGCGTACCGTCGAGGAAGAAGTACTGCTCCTTAACATCCTCACCATGATTACCCTGACTATTGGTCAGGCCGAATAATCGTTCTTTCAGGATCGGATCATTTTCATTCCATAGTGCCACCGATAGACACCACAGCTGCTGATCGTCGCAAAATCCGGCCAGCCCATCCTCACCCCAGCGATAGGCGCGGCTGCGGGCATGGTCGTGGGGCAAGTAATCCCACGCCGTACCGTCGGGCGAGTAATCCTCGCGCACGGTGCCCCATTGTCGGTCGCTGAGATACGGGCCCCATCGCCGCCAGCGGGCGCCCGGCCCGATCGAACGCAGGCGCCGGCCCTCGGCCGTGTCGAATGAGGGGTCCATTACATTCATAATGGCACGGACTGGCTGGTAACTCACGTCGGTAAGTGGCTCGGTGGCTTTTCTGGCTCACTCGGACTGCCGCTTCTGCAAAACACACGAGGCAGCCACCGTCGTCAGTGCGCTGAAATAGGGCCTTGACCGGGACCCTGACTGGGGCCGCTCTAGGGTACAACGGCCAGGAATAAGAAAGCGGCTAGGATGACGAGGTGCACGACCCCTTGCAGTATCGTGGTCCGCCCGGTGCCGAGCGTCATGACGCTGATCAGCACGGTCACCGCGAGCAGCACCGTCTCCTTTGGACCCAAACCGAGCGCCAATGGTTTACCCAGCGCGACCGAGACAGCCGCCACCGCCGGGATCGTGAGGCCGATGGTCGCGAGCGCCGAGCCAAGCGCCAGGTTCATGCTGGTCTGCAACCGGTTCATGCGCGCGGCCCGCAGCGCGGCCAAACCCTCGGGCAACAGAACCACGGCGGCGATCGCGATACCTACCACGGCTCTCGGTGCCCCGGCGCTATCCACGATCGCTTCCAGCGTGGGGGTCAGCGCCTTGGCCAGCCCCACGACGGCCACCAAAGCAATCAGCAGCAGCACGAGGCTTGCGAACGTCGCGGCGTTGGAGGGCGGGGGCGCATGGGTTTCCTCATCCGCGGCCAGGGCTGGATCGGCCTGGGCCGGGTCAACTTGCGGCAGGAAATAGTCGCGGTGCCGCACGGTTTGTACAAACAGGAACGTGCCATACAGCACTAACGACACGGTACCGGCGAACACGAGTTGTGAGACGCTGAACAAAGGCCCGGCCGCGCTGGTGGTATAATTGGGCAGCACGAGCGAGAGCGTGACCATCGTCGTCAGCACCGCCAGCGACGCATTCGCACCCTGGGCCTGAAACCCCTGCTCATGGTGGCGTGCGCCGCCGGAGAGCAGGCATAAGCCGACCACGCCGTTGCAGATGATCATGACCGCGGCAAACACCGTATCGCGGGCAAGCGTTGCCGTCTCCGGCCCGCCGCCCAGCATGATCGAGACGATCAGCGCCATCTCTATAACCGTTACCGCCAGGGCCAGTATGAGCGTGCCGAACGGCTCACCGACCCGGTGCGCCACCACCTCCGCATGGTAGACAGCCGCGAACACCGTGGCGACCAGTACGACCGCCGCAGCCGCCGCGAACACGGTGCCCGTAATGCCGGCCGCCCGTGACGCGAACAGCGCGCAGGCCAGCAACGGCCAGGCCCAGGCCCACCACGGCATGCGCATCGCGTTTGTATCGACCATGCCCATGCCGCTCCGTCGTCTCTTGTCCGGTAAGTGTGGCATGGTTTAGGCGGGACACGAACCGGCCATACCTGCCTTACACCGGCAGGGGCTGCTGTCCTGGTGGTCTCTTTTGGCCAACCTGTCGGCGCCGTTCGGCGGGATCAATAATTAGCCGGTTCGTGATCGGCGACGCCCAGACGGGCACCGCCGTTTTTAGCCCGGCGTCCGCTCCCCGGCCCGCACCGCACCCATGAGCCGGTTCTCCATCGGCGCCAGCGGGCAGACGTAGCGCGGCGAGTAGGCGCAGGATGGGTTGTACGCGAAGTTGAGGTCGATCACGGCCGCGTCGCCGCCTGCATGGCCCAGATCGGCACCCTTGATCGTATCCAGCACGTATCGCCCGGCGCCGTACGTTTCCCGCGCCGACGTACCATCCCGGAACGGCAGGAAGGCGCCGCCGCCATAGCCTAAAATCCAGAATAAGGTCAGCGACCCCAACCCACCCAGCGTGCACCGGGCAAACGGGCGCATCATAATCGTGCCATCCCCGCCGGCGTCGAACGGCACCGGATCGCCATCGCTGGGTTCGAGCGGAACGACGAATCGCATCGCCGGGTCGTAATCGAAGAACGCCAGTTGAACCGCCGGGCCATCCAGCGGGGTTTGCGGATGTGTCGCGAACAGCGCATCCCGCCCGGCGCGCCAATGCAGCCAGGCCGCGTGCGGGTCCGGATTGGCGCGCACATCAGCGTACAAATCCGCAACCCGGCGGCGCCAATCCCATAGCGTGACGCTCACGCCTGCTTCGCCTCGATCAAACCGGCCCGAATGGTGCGGCCGCGCTCGACCTGCTGTTCGATATACGCGCCGTCGCCGCCCCGTATCGCGGCGGCCATCGTCTGCGCGTCGGCGCTGAACCGGTCGAGCATTTCAAGTAACGCCGAGCGGTTATTGAGGAAGATGTCGCGCCACATCACCGGGTCACTGGCAGCGATGCGGGTGAAGTCGCGGAACCCCGACGCGGCGAACTTCAGCACCTCGCCGGTGCCTTCGTCGCCTAGCGTGCCGGCAGTACCGCAGATGGTGAACGCGATCAGATGCGGCAGGTGGCTGACGATCGCCAAGACCCGGTCGTGGTGGGTTGCGTCCATCTCCTCCACCATGCTGCCGGCCGCGCGCCATAAATCGGCGACGCGCTGGATCGCGGCCGGGTCGGTCCCGGGCGGGGGTACGATCAGGCACCAGCGACCTTCATACAGCGATGCGAACCCGGAATCGGGGCCGGAGAACTCGGTGCCTGCCATCGGGTGGGCGGGAACGAAATGGACGTGGGACGGCAATAGCGGGGCCACGTCGTGGATGACGGACAGCTTCGTGCTACCGACGTCGGTGACGATGGTGCCGGGTGCCAAATACGGCGCCATCTCGGCCGCGACCGCCGCCATGGCGCCCACGGGCACGCACAGCATGACGCAATCGGCGCCCGTAACCGCGTCCGCCAGCGTGGGTGCCACGTGGTCGGCGATTCCCAGATCCTGCACGCGGGCGCGGACGGCGGCGCTGCTGTCGTACATCACCACCGACGCCGCCATACCACCCCGGGCGCGGGCGGCGCGGGCGACGGACCCGCCCTGCAATCCCGCGCCGATAATCGCCAGCCGGGTGAATTCACCCATGTCGGGGCAGCAAATGGTGCTCCAGAATATCCGCCACCATCGCGCACTCCTCGGCTGTGCCGATCGTGATGCGCAGGCAATCCGGCAGGCCGTAGCCCGCCATAGCGCGAACGATGACGCCCCGCGCCCGCAACGCCTGGTCCGCCGCCTGTGCCGCCGGGGCACTGGCGAACTGGGTCAGCAGGAAGTTACCCTCGCTCGGCCAGACGGTCAGGCCCGCCCGCTCCAACGCGATCGTCAGCCACGCGCGCTGCGTGTTGTTGTGGCGGCGGCCATCGGCGATCCAGGCCGGGTCGGACACGGCGGCGATGCCGGCGGCCTGGGCCGCCAGGCTCACGTTGAACGGCCCGCGCACCCGGTTCAGCACGTCCGCCACGGCCGGCGGCGCGTAGCACCAACCCAGCCGCAATCCACCCACGCCGAAGATCTTGCTGAACGTGCGCGTCATGACCGTGTTGTCACCGGCGTCCACCAGGGTCACGCCGGGGTCGTAATCGGGGCGATCGACGTACTCGGCGTAGGCCGCGTCCAGTACCAACAGCACGTCGGGCGGCAGGCCGGCGCGCAAGCGCTCCACTTCGGGTTGCGGCAGCAGGCTGCCCGTCGGGTTGTTGGGGTTCGCCAGAAACACGATGCGGGTGTGTTCCGTGACGGCCGCAAGCATGGCATCCACGTCCGCCGTCAGCTGCCGCTCGGGCGTCTTCACCACGCGGGCGCCGGTTGCCTGGCCATAGATGTCATACATCGAGAAGCCGTGCTGGCTCATAATGATCTCGGTGCCGCGCCCGGCATAGGCGAAGCATAGCTGCGCAATCAGCTCGTCCGACCCGGAGCCACACACGATTTGCCGGGGATCGAGGCCGAATGCGCGGCCGATCGCCTCCCGCAACAGCGTCGCGCCCCCGTCCGGGTAACGGTGCAGGTCGGCGCCCGCGGCGGCGTAGGCGGCCTGCGCGGCGGGGGGGACGCCGAACGCGCCCTCGTTCGACGACAGCTTCACGACGCGGTTATGGCCGCCGGTCTTGCTCTCACCACCGACATAAGGAGAGATACCAAGGATCTCGGGGCGGGGTTGCAGCATCTCAGGACTCTCCGATCGGTATGGCGTAGGCGCCCACGACCACGGGCGGCCGCAGGGTCGGCAGGGTGTGCAGCCGGACGTCGTCGTCGCGCACGAAACCGTCAACCTCGACCAGCGCCTGCATGACCGGGTCGCGGCGGCGTAAAATAGTAGGGCCGGGCGTGAACCCGGCGGTGGTCATAAGCGTGACGAGGCGGGCGCGGCTGACCTCGGCCGGTAGCTCGAGCGCCAGCAGGCTGCGATCGTGGCCGGACGGATCGGGCGGCGCGGCGCAAACAACCAGCGCCTGGGTGTCGACCGCGCCCTCCGCCCGCGGCGCCCAGAATGGCAGGCGGGCGACAACGTGGATGCGGGGGTCGCCGCGATGCATGAGCGCGGTCCACCAGGCGGCAGCGTCCGGCTCTCCATCGGCCGGCATCGGCAGCACGGCGGCACCCGCCAGACCGGCACTGACCTCGCTGACGGCCTGGGCAGAGGAGCGACGAATGCGAAGGGGGGTGGCCGCGCCGAAATGCTCACGGGCCAGGGGGGTCATGCCGGCGGT
>JANPPS010000115.1:0-47389 GCA_031428635.1 Rhodospirillales bacterium | reverse complement strand
CGAGGTGCTGCCACGTCGCTGGGTCGTCGAGCGCAGCTTCGGTTGGATGACCCGCTGGCGACGACTAGTGCGTGACTACGAAGCGCGCATCGACGTGTCAAAGGCCATGATCCTGGTCGCGATGGGCGGGAATTTGCTTCGCCGAACCACCCACGTGTAATTCCCAAACGGACTCTTTGCAGTACATCGATGGATTGAGCAGCCAATGGCCGCATGGCTGGCCCGCATGGTCGATGATGCCAACAGCAACGGCGCCATGAAAGTAATGCCTACCAAACGATTGCAGCTGTTAGTGATTGGACCAGCCGCATACCGTGCGCGATCGGCTTTACCTACGGCTGGCGCCACCCCCACCGTATCGTCGCCCAAGCTTGCTGGCCTGACCCGATCGCCGGCACAGGGGGTCACGCCCTTGCGCCCATGCCACGTACAGCGTTTGAAGGCGCATGGTGCCAAACCCACCCGACCCCCACCAACGCGCCCGCGGCTGGCTAACGCAAATGTTGCGGCTCAGGGACGGCACCACAGGGCTGGAGACGCTGTATCAGCAGGGTTGCCTAAAGGCACGCTTCCCCCGTCCGGTCGGGTGGCATGAGACGGTGCTGCTCAACACCGCCGGCGGCGTCGCGGGCGGCGACCGGTTGGCGATCGACATCGGCGCCGGGCCGGGCACGCGGGCGACGGTCACGACCCAGGCGGCGGAACGGTTCTATCGCGCCATCCCCGGCAGCATGGCGTACGTCACGACCGCACTGACCGTCGCCGGTGACGCAGCACTGGAGTGGCTGCCGCAGGAGACGATACTGTTCGACCGCTGCGCGCTGGACCGTACGCTCACGATCGACCTCGTGCCCGGCGCCCGGTTCCTGGGTATCGAGCAGCTGGTGTTCGGCCGCAGCGCCATGGGTGAGACGGTGCAGGTGGCCGAAATCCGGGATCGCATCGTCGTGCGGCAGGACGGCCGGCTATTGCTGCATGACGCGACGCGGCTGGTGGGGCCGGTGCAGGCAATGCTCGACCGGCCGGCGTGCGCGGCGGGGGCGCGGGCGGTGGCGACGATCGTGCATGCCGGGCCGGGTGCTGCGGCGATGCTGGACCCGTTACGCGCGGCACTGGGCCGTTACGACGCCGGCGCGTCCGTGGTGGACGGCCTGCTGATCGCGCGGATCGTGGCGGCAGATGGCGCGTGCCTGCGCGCCGCATCCGTGGCAGGATTGGCCGTGTTGCGCGGCGGTCGCCCCCTGCCCCGCGTATGGGAATGTTGAATGCATCTGACGCCACGTGAAAAAGACAAGCTGCTGATCAGCATGGCCGCGACCGTCGCCCGCCGTCGCCTGGACCGCGGGGTGCGCCTCAATCATCCCGAAGCCGTGGCGCTGATCGCCGACTTCGTGGTGGAGGGCGCGCGCGATGGCCGCACCGTCGCCGACCTGATGGCGGCCGGCGCCCACGTGCTGACCCGCGCCCAGGTGATGGACGGCGTGGCCGAAATGATCGCCGACGTGCAGGTCGAGGCAACGTTCCCGGACGGTACGAAGCTCGTCACCGTGCATGAGCCCATACGATGAGTGACGGTATCGGGATCCCCGGCGAAGTTATCGTGGCCGACGGCACGATCGACCTAAACGCCGGTCAGCCGCGTACGGTCGTCACCGTCGCCAACACCGGCGACCGCCCGATCCAGGTCGGCAGCCACTACCATTTTGCCGAAACCAACGCCGCGTTGCAGTTCGACCGCGCCGCCGCCCGTGGTCAGCGGCTGAATATCGCCGCCGGCACCGCCGTCCGGTTCGAACCGGGACAGACGCGGTCGGTGACGCTTGTGCCCTATCGCGGAGCTCGAATTGTGTATGGGTTTCAAGCCGCCGTCAGCGGTCCATTGGACACGGTTGCGGTTACGAGCCCGCTATGAGCATCACCCGCCGTGCCTATGCCGACATGTACGGCCCGACCGTGGGCGACCGCGTGCGCCTGGCCGACACTAATCTCTTCGCCGCCGTCGAGCACGACCACACGATTTACGGCGAAGAGGTTAAATTCGGCGGCGGCAAAGTCATCCGCGACGGCATGGGCCAGTCCCAGGCATCGCAGGCGGAGGGCGCAGTCGACACCGTTATCACCAACGCGCTCATCATCGATCACTGGGGCATCGTGAAGGCGGATGTCGGCCTGCTGCACGGCCGCATCCACGCGATCGGCAAGGCCGGCAACCCCGACGTTCAGCCCGGGGTCACGATCATCATCGGCCCGGGCACGGAAATCATCGCCGGTGAGGGTAAGATCCTGACCGCGGGCGGTGTCGACAGCCATATCCACTTCATCTGCCCCCAGCAGATCGAGGAGGCGCTATGTGCCGGTATGACCACCCTGGTTGGCGGCGGCACAGGACCCGCTACCGGCACGAGCGCCACCACCTGCACGCCGGGCCCCTGGCACCTGGCACGGATGATACAGGCCGCGGAAGGGTTGCCGGTCAATCTGTCGTTCTCCGGTAAGGGCAATGCGTCGCGACCCGCCGCCCTGATCGAAATGATCCGTGCCGGCGCGTCGTGCCTGAAATTGCATGAGGATTGGGGTACGACACCGGCCGCGATCGACTGCGCGCTGACGGTTGCCGACCAGTACGACGTGCAGGTCATGCTGCACTCGGACACGCTGAACGAAAGCGGGTTTGTCGAGGACACGATCCGCGCCTTCGCCGGGCGGACAATACACGCCTACCATACCGAAGGGGCGGGCGGCGGCCATGCACCCGACATCATCCGCATCGCCGGCCTGCCGAACGTGTTGCCGAGCAGCACCAATCCCACCCGGCCCTACACGCTGAACACGCTCGACGAGCATCTCGATATGCTCATGGTCTGCCATCACCTCGACCCGGCCATCCCCGAGGACGTGGCGTTCGCCGAAAGCCGGATCCGGCGGGAGACGATCGCGGCCGAGGACATTCTGCACGATTTGGGCGCGATCAGCATGATCAGCTCCGACAGTCAGGCGATGGGGCGGGTGGGTGAGGTGATCCTACGCACGTGGCAGACGGCGCATAAGATGAAGGAGCAGCGTGGGTCCTTCGCCGGGGATGGCGCCGCCGATAACGCGCGAATCAAGCGATATATCGCCAAGTACACCATCAACCCCGCCATCGCGCAGGGTCTGTCGCATGAGGTGGGATCGGTCGAGCCGGGTAAGTTGGCGGACCTGGTGCTGTGGAGTCCCGCGTTCTTTGGCGTGAAGCCTGATTTGGTGCTGAAGGGGGGCATGATTGCCGCCGCACCCATGGGGGACCCGAACGCCAGTATTCCGACGCCGCAACCGGTGCATTACCGCCCGATGTTCGGCCAGTTTGGCGGTGCGATGGCGGCGAGTTGCATTACGTTTCTGAGTGCAGCCGCGCTCGATGACGGGATCGGCCATCGGCTTGGGCTGCGGCGAGCACTATCGGCCGTGCGCAACACAAGGGGCGGCATCGGCAAGCGCAGCATGGTGCATAACGATGCAACGCCGTTGATCGAGGTCGACGCGGAAACCTATGAGGTCCGGGCCGATGGCGTCTTGCTGACGTGCGAACCCGCGACGGTGCTGCCGATGGCGCAGCGCTATTTTCTGTTCTGAAACGGAGTTTTACGATGCGGGAAATGCCGGCCCAGACGGTTATCGAGGGGCTCAGCTGGGTCTATGACCGGCTGCTACATCAAAAGCGTGACGCCTCCGCGATGGTCAATGAGGACGCGGCCGACACGGCCATCCGCTGGGCGGCGGCGCAGGCGGGGCTGGTGGGCTTCACGACCGGGCTGGGCGGCGCGTTCACGCTGCCAATCTCGTTGCCTATGAACGTGGCGGGCGTGAGTGCGATCCAAATCCACATGGTGCAGGAGATCGCCCGCGCCCGCGGTTACGATTTGCGTAGCGCGCAGGTGCGGACACTGACGATCGGCTGCTTGGCCGGCGGTGCGATGATCGACGCGCTGAAGACGGCCGGTATCAATGCCGGCACAACACTGACGCGCACGGTGCTGTTGCAGCTGTCGGGGGCGGCGCTGAGGACAATAAACCGGACGGTGGGGGCGAAACTGGCGGCGCGCGCCGGGCTGCTGAACGTGGGCAAGTTCGTGCCCGTGGTGGGTGGGCTGATCGGCGGCGCGGTCGACGGGCTGTCAACGGCGGCGATCGGCGCGGTAGCCAAGCGGGTGTTCGTGCATGATACGGGGCCGGTACCCGTCATCACCACGACGCCGGATGCGCCGATGCTGGAACATGTGGCATGATTTCGGCCACCGAAACCAACCGCGCCACGAGCGTCCTGCCGGCCGGTAGCTGGGATGTGGCGCAGGCGACCGACCGGGTTTTGATCGACTTCGACCGCCGGCATCGCCGTCGCATCGTACTGCCATGCGAAAGTGGCGCGGCGGTACTGGTGGACCTGCCGCAAGCGGTACGGCTGCGTGCGGGCGATGGCCTGGCACTGGAGACCGGCGGCGTCATCCACGTGCTCGCCCGGCCAGAGGCGCTGCTGGACATATACTGCCACGACACGGCCGGGCTGGTACGGGTGGCGTGGCATCTGGGCAACCGCCATCTGCCGGTACAGTTGCTGGGTACGCACCTGCGTATCCGGGCCGACCATGTCATCGCAGACATGGTGCGCGGCCTGGGTGGGCATGTGGCGGAAGTGATGGCGCCGTTCGATCCGGAAGCGGGGGCGTATGCAATCGGCGGGCACAGTCATGGGGATGAGTAGCGTGGAGCAATCGGGATCGGCCAGCAGCCTTTGAGCGGGAACACAAGCGCAGCCGTGCCCAATCAACCCGTTGAGTATCTGGATCAGCAGGTCCCCGATCCACACCCCTCGCTAGCGCGTATCTCGGCACGGTTTCAGCCGGCACTGAACGAGGCTCTTTGGCAGAACCACGTCCCGGTCCTGTCCGAGCTTTCGGTCATGGGCATGCCCGACACGCCCGCGGGTGACATCACAATCGAGCTCTCGTCGGAGCCGCCAGTGCTACGCCCCCGCACCTGGCACATCGCGGGGTTCGGGTCAGGCCAGGTGCGCGTCATCGAGGACCTCGATGTGCAACTAGATGGGTCGTTACTCGCTGGGCTGACTGAAGCGACGCGCGCGACCGTTTCCCTAACCGTGCGGTCCACGCAAGGCATGTTGGGGGGGAGTAGCCAAGATATTCGCGTTTTGGCGCGTAACGAGTGGGGCGGCACGCTCGGTATCCCTGACATCCTGGCCGCATTCGTCCAGCCGAATGATCCAGCAGTCGCCAGTATCCTGCATGCAGCTTCCGACCTGCTGCGGGCCCATAACAAAAACGACTCTTTCGAGGGCTATCAGGGCAATAAAACCCGGGTGTGGGAACAAGCCCAGGCCGTGTGGAACGCCATCTGCCAGATGGATATTCGCTATATCAACCCGCCAGCTTCGTTCGTTACGGGCGGACAGCGCATTCGCACGGCCCGGCAGATTACCGAGGAACGGCTCGCAACCTGCCTCGATCTGGCCGTGCTGTTTTGCTCCTGCCTTGAGGCCGCCGGGATACGACCACTGGTCGTTATGCAGCGTAGTCATGCCTTTGCCGGATTTTGGCTTTCGAAGGGCGATTTCGGGACCTCGACGGTCGACGATGCGCCGGGCTTGCGGACGCGCTTGCAGCTGGATGATCTCAAACTATTCGAGACGACGCTTGTTACGCAGCATCGCAAACCGAGCTTCATGCAAGCTACTCAGGCCGGCGAGGCAAAGCTGGCCCCAGACAGAGATGATGATTTCGAGGGATTGATTGATATTAATCGTGCTCGCCAGCGGCGCATCCTGCCGCTCGCGAGTGCTGCCGCCGACTATAGGTTCGAGCCCGGTACCGCCGATCCGGTCACCCTGCCGGACTTCGGCGCGGCCCCCGTTATGCGGGACGATCGGGTTGCCGATGAAGACGTACCGCCCGCGGTGGCAGAGGATCGGTTAGCGCGCTGGCAAAAGCGGCTGCTCGATCTGTCGGGACGGAACAGGCTGCTGAACCTGCCGACTTCTAGTCGTCAGGTCGTCTGGATCGACTGTCCCCAATCTGGCGAGCTCGAACATCGGCTGGCCGAAATGCGCACGCGTACCAAGGCACCACCCCTTCGCTTCCGGCCCTGGCCCGAACTGATGTCGGGCAGCGATCCTCGAAGCGCGAAGCTGCATCGAAACAGGCTTCTAGAAGACGTCGATGTTGCGTTCGCTCGGGATGCACTTGCGAAGGGTGAGTTGCTCGTCGACCGGGATGAGGAGGGGCTGCAATCTGCGCTGACCGAAGTTTATCGCAAGTCCCGGGCAGATCAGCAGGAGGGTGGCGCCAACACATTGTTCCTTACGATCGGGACGTTGCTTTGGCGGCCGCAGGACCGCGACACGCCCTATCGCGCGCCACTCATCCTTGTGCCAGTGACTCTGGAACGGCCAAGCGTGCGGTCGGGCTTTGTGCTCAAGGTGCACGATGACGAGACCCGGCTGAACTCCACGCTGCTTGAAATGCTCAAGCAGGATTTTGCGATCCGCTTTCCCGCGCTGGAAGGAGAGCGCCTGCCAGAGGATGCCACGGGTATCGACGTACCCGCCGTCATGGACATCCTCCGATCTAAGCTTCGCGATATCAAGGGTTGGGAGGTCCGGGACGAAGTCGCGCTGACGACCCTGTCGTTCACGAAATTTCTGATGTGGAAAGACCTGGCCGACCGTGCCGACGCGTTGCGGATCAACGACGTCGCACGCCGGTTGATGGATGGGCCCGCCGCCGACGCGGCGCAGGAAGTCTTTCGGGACGAGCGCGCGCCGGCTGCGGGCGGGCTGGATGATTTGTTGGCCGCGGCGGACCTGTTCTGCCCCTTGGAGAGCGATTCGTCGCAGCTTCGGGCCGTGGCCAGGGCCGCAGCGGGCGAAAGCTTCGTTCTTATCGGGCCGCCGGGCACGGGTAAGAGCCAGACGATTGCGAACATCATTGCAAGCACCTTGGCCCAGGGTAAGACAGTCCTGTTCGTCGCGGAGAAGCGGGCAGCGCTGGAGGTCGTTCAGCGGCGATTGAAGGAGGTCGGGCTCGATGGATTCTGCCTCGACCTATTTTCGAGCAAAGTTAGCAAGACAGCGGTATTAGGTCAGCTTGAACGCGCGCAGTCGGCTAGTGAGAGCTGCGATACCGACGGCTGGGCTGCCGCCAAAGCCGATCTGGCTGTCCTTCGAGATGAACTGAACGGCTACGTCCGTGAGCTGCACCGTACGGGGCGAAACGGGTGGACGCCCTTCCGGGCGATCGGCACCGTGTTGCATGCCACCGACGGAGGCGTGCCGGATATCGCGTTGTCCTGGCAGCATTCCGAGGTCCATGACGTAAGCGACTGGCAGCGGCTCATCCATATTACCGAGGAAGCGCGAGAGCAGTTGCGCCGCGCAGGAGATGCGGTCCGGGAGCCCACCCTGGCCGGCATCGAGCGGCCCGAGTGGACTCCGGTGTGGCAGATCCGGCTTTTAGAAGCAGCCCGCGCCGCGGTCCGGGAGCTGGCCGTTCTTGAGGACGCAGTGGCCGCGACATGCCGGGTTTTACGCCTCGACCCGTATGGCCGATCCAGACCGGCGCTGCGGGCTTTGGTCGAACTCGCTGGATTATTGACTGACCCGATCGCGCTGGGATCAGCGTGGGCGCTTGCCGATGGGAGTTCGGAAATCCAGGGCGCGATGCGGGCCGCTTCGGTGCGGGTCGCGCGCCACAGGACGATCAAAAAATCGCTGAACGGTGCCTGGCGTCCCGAGGTAATGGCGCTGTCCCTGGTTCAGCTCCGGTCCGATTGGAAGGCAACGGAGGCAAAATGGATACTGGGGCGTATCCTCGGGCAACGCGCGATCCGTAAGCAGCTTGCCGGGGCGGCTGATGGCAAGGTTCCTGAAGACTGCGGCTTGGACCTGGACGGTTTGGTCGAACTCAAAGACATCGACGCAGGACTGTCCGGCTCGCCGGGCACGTCCAAGTTAGGGGGCTCTTGGCAGGGGCTGGAGACGGATTTCGACCGGATCGAAGCCGCGTACGCATGGGGACAGCGAGTGCTTGTCGCCTCCGCCGGCTGCTGTTCTGACGCTGCGGCGCTGATCGGCTTGCGGGAAAATCTGCGGCAATTGGTCGGAGACGGTGCCGATCTACTTGCTCCCACAGGCACGGGCGGTTTGGCGCTGCAGCACCTTTTGGACGGGTGGGCCGCGTCTGATGCCGCGCTGGGTGAGGTGACAAAGCTGGCTGGCAGCGCTGCTTCCGCAATCGTGGCCGGGGACCGGGTCGATTGGTTGCAGGCGCTTTCGGGGCATCTCGGGGGCTGGTCCGGTGCCGCTCGTCTGATCCAAGACTGGTGCGCGTGGCGCAGAGTGGCACAGGAAGCGACCGCCATGGGGCTCGGCCCGTTGATCCGCGCCCTCGAAGATGGGGTAGTCGGACCCGATGACGCCGTCCGGGCGCTGGAGGCAAACTACGCACGCTGGTGGATCGACCAGGCCGTTGACGCCACGCCCAGGCTGAGCAGCTTCGTTGCAGCCCGGCATGAAACACGGATTGAGCGCTTCAGATCGCTCGATGCTCGTATGTTGAAGAGTGCCAGCCAGATGGCGCGTGCCAGAATCACCGGTTCGATCCCTGGCATGGTCACTCGGCGGGCCGATCCGGAATATGGGGTACTCACGCGAGAGTTGGCGAAGCGTCAACGCCACCTGCCTGTCCGGCAGCTTGCGGCGCGAATGCCCACCGCACTGCGCCAGCTGACACCCTGCCTCATGATGAGCCCGCTATCTGTCGCGCAGTATCTTCCGCCCGAAGCTGAGCCGTTCGACCTCGTGATCTTCGACGAGGCATCGCAAATCACAACGTGGGATGCGATCGGCGCCGTCGGTCGCGGACGGCAGGTCATCATTGTCGGCGATCCAAAGCAGTTACCGCCGACGAGTTTTTTTGAGCGACAGACCAGCACGGATGGGTCCGATGCCGTGGACATTGAGACGTATGATCTCGACTCCATTCTCGACGAATGTCTAGGCGCAGGTATCCGCTCCGTCGCCCTGACATGGCATTACCGTAGCCGCCACGAGAGCCTGATCGCCTTTTCCAATCAGGTCTATTACGGCGGGCAGCTCGTGACTTTTCCCTCACCGGTTACCCGGGACGACGCAGTCTCGTTCAGGTTCATCGCTGACGGCGTCTACGCCAGAGGCGGCGCGCGGACGAACGTGGCCGAAGCCCGGGCGGTCGTCGCCGAGGCACTGGCCGTACTGCGGGTACCGGCGCCCCCGTCGCTGGGCATCGTTACCTTCAACGCTGAGCAGCAAAGCCTGATCGAAGACCTGCTCGACAAGGCGCGGAGGGAAGACCCCGCGTTAGAGCGCCATTTTAGCGATGACGCGAAGGAACCCGTTCTGGTCAAGAACCTCGAAGGTATACAAGGTGAGGAGCGTGACGTGATGCTGTTCTCGCTCACCTATGGACCAGACGTGAGCGGCCGCATCGCGATGAACTTCGGTCCGCTTAACCGCCCGGGTGGCGAACGGCGGCTTAACGTCGCGATTACGCGTGCCCGCGAACGGCTCGTCGTGTTCGGAAGCTTCAGGGACGAGCAGCTCGACCTGTCCCGAACTGCTGCGATTGGGGTTCGGCACCTGAAGAAGTTTCTCACCTTCGCCGAACACGGGACACGAGCGCTCGCGACGGCAAACCAGGGGCCGCTCGGGGACTATGAAAGCCCGTTTGAGGTCCAGGTCGCCGCACGACTCGAGCAGTTGGGGTGGGTGGTGCATCCACAGGTCGGGGTTTCAGGTTTTCGGATCGATCTTGGAGTCGTCGATCCGGACGCACCGGGAGCTTACCTGGCCGGGGTGGAATGCGACGGCGCAACCTATCACCGCGGCGCCACCGCACGCGACCGCGACCGATTGCGGCAAGCCGTGCTGGAAGGTCTGGGCTGGTGCATTCTGCGCATCTGGTCAACGGATTGGTGGACGAACGCGACCAGGGAGGCCGAGCGTCTTGACCTGCAACTCCGGGCAACGCTGCAGCGCAGGCGCGTGGAACGCGCGGTGCGTGACGGCCATGAGGGCGCAACGGTCGTCGTGGACACTGTTGGCACGTCGGAGATGGCACCGGGACCAGTCCATTAAGGGACCTCACCCCACCCGAAGCAGCCCGACCCCCTCTTCCGCCAGCCACGCCTCCGCTGCCACACGCCCTGGGCACAACCCGTCCAACACCGCCCAAAACCGCGCGCTGTGGTCCATGTGCACGCGGTGTGCCGCCTCATGACACACGACGTAGTCCTGCACCCAGGGCGGCGCCATCACCAGGCGCCAGCTGAACATCAGCGTGCCGGCGCTGGTGCAACTACCCCAGCGCGTTCGGGTGTCGCGCAGCACGACGCGGGTCACGGTTCGGTCTAACTGCGCCACCCGGGCATGGGCGAGCGGGACCAGCGTGCGCCGCGCCTCATCCCGTAGCCAATCCGTGACCCGGCGCGGCAGGAATGCGGGGTCGCCGGGGACCAGCAGCGCGTCGCCATCCAGCCGCGTAACCCCGCGGGCACCGACGGCGGTCATGCGGCGGTGAATCCCATGCACGGGCACCAACCCGCCATCGGTCAGCGCAATCGCGGGCGGCAGCCGGCGGGCACGCTCCGCGATCCAGCCGGCGCTGCCATCCAGCAGCCGCTGCCCCGCCGCCCGGGTCGCGCGCGGCGGCAGGGTAAGCACCACGCCGCCCGTCGCCACGTCGAACCGCAGACTGATACGCCGCGCCCGCACGCTGCGCCGCCAGGTAACGGCGGTCATCTCATCCTCCATCGAATCACGCTATGGTGTAGGCTTTTCCACCCGAGGACAGCAGCCCATGCCCGACCCAATCGTGATGATGACGGCCACCGCCCTCGCGGGCTGCATCAAGCGTCGCGAGCTGTCGTGTCGGGAGGTGATGCAGGCGACGCTCGACCAGATCGACCGCGTAAACCCGGCCGTGAACGCCATCGTAGCGCTGCGTCCGCGTGACGTGCTGCTGGCCCAGGCCGACGCCGCCGACGCCGACGCCGATGCCCAAACCGGCCAGGCGACGGGCTGGATGCACGGCCTGCCGCATGCGGTGAAGGATTTGGCCGCGACCACGGATATTCCCACGTCGCTCGGCTCCCCGCTGTTTGCCGGAAACCTGCCGGGTCATGACGCGATCTTCGTCGAACGTCTGCGGGCCAGCGGCGCCATACTGATCGGCAAGACCAACACGCCGGAGTTTGGGATGGGGTCGCAAACGTATAACTCCGTGTATGGCACCACCGGCAATGCGTACGACCCGTCCCGCACCGCGGGCGGCAGCAGCGGGGGGGCGGCGGTGGCGCTGGCGTTGCGGATGGTGCCGGTGGCGGATGGCAGTGACTTCGCCGGGTCGCTGCGTAATCCGGCCGGGTGGAACAACGTGTTCGGATTTCGACCCAGCGCCGGCCGGGTGCCGGGCGGTCCCACCAACGAATTATACCTGCAATCCGTCGCGACCGAGGGTCCGATGGCGCGCAATGTCACCGATCTTGCCATGCTGCTATCGACCATGTCCGGCCCCGATACGCGGGCGCCGCAGTCGCTGTCTGGCAATCCGCAGGACTTTACCCGGCCGCTCGCCCGCGACATGGCCGGGGTGCGGATTGGCTGGCTGGGGGATCTGGGCGGCATTCCGATGGCGCCGGGCATGCTGGACCTGTGCCTATCCGGGTTGCAGCGGCTGACGGCGGCGGGCTGCACGATCGAGCCCGCCACGCTGGGCGTCGGGCGTGAGACGATCTGGCGCAGCATCACCACCCTACGTCAGGCATTCCAGGCGGGCCGGCTGGGGCCGCTGTACCATGACCCGGCCAAGCGCACGCAAATGAAGCCCGAGGCGGTGTGGGAGATCGAGCATGGGCTCAGGCTGAGTGCGGTCGATGTCTACGCGGCCTCCGTCCAGCGATCGGCCGTCTATGAGGCATTCCGGCTTGCGTTCGAGCAGTTCGATTTCCTGGCACTGCCGACCGCACAGGTGTTTCCGTTCGACGCCACCGTGCCGTGGCCCAGCGTCGTTGGGGGTGTCGAGATGGACAGCTACCATCGCTGGATGGAAATTGTGGCGGGGCCGAGCCTGGCTGGACTGCCGATCGCCGCGGTGCCGGCCGGCTTCGGCCCGGACGGGCTGCCATCCGGTATCCAGCTGATCGGCCCGCCGCGGCAGGATTTCGCGGTTCTGCAGCTGGCATACGCGTACGAGCAAGTGGCGCAGGATGTGCTGCATCGCCTACCGCCGCTATTGGGTTAGGGCAGCAGCCGGCGCACGCTATCGCCCTCGCCCTCGGCCAGCATGTGCGACACACGGGCGGCGACGGCGACGCGGTAGTGCAGCGGGTCCCAATAATTGGCGCGATCCATCGTGATCGGGCTGGCCCATAAAAAGTCCAGCACCGTCGCGCGCCTGGCGTCGCTCGCTTGAACAAGGGCGACCACCGCCGCCTTACAGGCCGTCCAGCGTGCATCGTCCCGCGTGCCTGGTGCACCCTGCTGACTGACATGCAGGGGCACGAAGAACAACACGATACGCGTGGTGGACGGGATGGTGGCCAGTGCCTCGCGTAGCCGGGCCAGCGCGGGAAGCGCCACTGGCTCACCCAGGGTTGCGGCGGTGGCATCGAGCGGCGGCCAGCGGGCGAAGGCGGCGTCGACACGCGCCGGATCATACGCGTCGTCATTGGGGACGAAGCTGGTGTAGCCGTCCGTGCCGTAGGTGGGGCGTTTGAGCCGGATCAGGACAGCGAACTGGTTGGCGGCTTCCTGCACGGCATAGGGGGTTAGCATCTCACGATACGCGGGCCACCGATTGGCGGCGTACATCCAGCGTGGGAACGGCCGGGGCGTGGTTTCGTCGGTGGAAGTGCCGCACCATTGCTGATCCAGGCCGATTAGCACGGCGCGCGGATTGGGATGGGCGCGTAGGAAGACGCGCAGCAGCTGCGTCTGCTCCCACGCGGTGGCGGAATTCATGGCAAGGTTGGCGAAGTGCGCGCCGAACGGGCCATCGAGCTGCGCGGGCTGCAATAATCGGGCGGTGCTGGTGCCGAGCACGATGCTGTCGAACCGCTGGCTGCGCGCCAGGGCCGGGAAGCTGTAGCGGGCGTTGCTGCTGATCGGTACGCGGGGTGCCGGCGGCGACAGCGGTAGCGTGTCCCAGGGGTCGACCAGGACCACGAACGCGTACACGGCCGCCACCGCACCCACCGCCACCGCCACCACGCGGCGGGCAAAGCGCGGCCAGGGACTAAAACTGGAAATAGATAAACTCGTTCGGCACCCGTCCGCCCGCCAGCAGCAGTAGCCCGGCCAGTGCGGCCCCAATTGGCCATGCGAGCCACGGGCGGGGCCGCAACCGGTCGGCCAGGGCCTGGCTAGGGGGGCCAAACAAGGCCAGGGCAATGGCGGCCGCAAGCTCCGGCACATGGGCGATGCGGGTCGGCCCGGCACCCGCCAGTCCGGCCATGCCGCGTAACACGGTACCGGCGGTCGCGAAGTCGGGCGCGCGGAACAAGACCCAGGCGGTAAGCACGAACGCCATCGTCAGCGTCCAGCCAAGCATGGCCGGCATCCGCCACCCGGTCCGCACCCAAGCGCCGTTCGCGGCCAGGACCACGCCATGGGCCAGCCCCCAGGCGACAAATGTCCAGGCCGCGCCGTGCCACAGCCCGCCCAGCGCCATCGTCAGCATGACGTTACGCGCCTGATACCCGCCGCGATTACCGCCAAGCGGTATGTACACGTAGTCCCGCAGCCACCGGGACAGCGTCATGTGCCACCGCCGCCAGAACTCACGCAGGCTGGTGGCCCGATAGGGTTTGTTGAAATTATCCGGCAGGCGCAACCCGAACATCATGCCCAGCCCGATCGCCATGTCGGTGTAGGCGGAAAAGTCGAACAGGATCTGTAGCCCGTACGCGCCCGCCGCGAGCCACCCCTGCCCCAGCCCGACCGGCCCCTGCTGCGCCAACGCGAACAGCGGGTCCGCCACCTGTCCGGCCGGGTCGGCGAGCAGCAGCTTTTTGGCCAGGCCCGCGCCGAACAGCAGCAATCCGCGGCCGACACCCTGCCACGACGCAGCGGTCAGGCGGGCGAATTGCGGTATCAGCTCGCTATGCCGCACGATCGGTCCCGCGATCAACTGCGGGAAGAAGGTGACGAAGGTGAAGAACTCCAGCAGGCCATACACATGCCGGTCGCCGCGGCGGAGGTCGACGAGATAGCTGATTTTCTGAAACGTGAAGAACGACACGCCCAGCGGCAGGATAATGCCGAGCGGGCCGGCGCCAAACTGCGCGGCGACGAAATCCGCATATTTACATATGCCCAGCACACCCAGGTTCAGCGCGACCCCGGCGCCGAGCCAGCCGCGCCACCCGGACCCGGCCCCCGACCCGGCCCAAGCCCGCACGCACAGCCAGTTGGCGAGCGTCAGCGCTACCAACGCCGGCACGAACCGCCAGTCCCACCCGCCGTAGAAAACGAGCGACGCCAACACGAGCACCCATTCCCGCGACCGCTGCGTGCGAGCACCGTGGAATAGCAGCAGCACGGGCGGCAGAAAGCCTAGCATGAACATCTGCGAATGGAACAACATCAGCGTGCAAACAGCCCGGCGGCGAGCAACACCCCGATCGCGACGACAAGGCCGCGCAGTAACCGCTCCGGAATGCGCTGCAGCGCCCACGAACCGATCAGGCCGCCCACGATCGACCCACCGCACACCAGCGCCGCCGCCCGCCACTGCACCGCCGGCGACAGCACGAACACCAGCACGGCGCCCAGGTTGATGACGGCCGCGAGCGCGTTCTTCGTCGCCCCCGCCGCGCGTAGGCTGACCCCGGTGCCCGTCAGCAACGCCAGAATCAGAAAGCCGATACCACCGCCGAAATAGCCGCCATAGATGGCGATCAGCCCCTGCGCACCCGCCGCCATCCGGGGCCGTACCCGAGCGCTCACGACCGGTTTGCGGACATACGACCCCCACGCGAACACGGCCGTCGCGAACAGCACGAGCCACGGTATCAGCCGCGTGAACACGGCCACGGGCGTCGCCAGCAACAGGCCCGCGCCGACCAGACCGCCGACGCCCGCAATCGCCAGCAGCGCGGGCGCCGGTAGGCCAGGCGGTCCCACGACCATGCGCCGGTTGGCCCAGCCGGAGACAACCTGGCTCGGGAACAATGCGACGGTGCTGGTGACGTTGGCCGTCAGCGGGTCGAGCCCCCATAGCAGCAGCGCCGGCAACGTCACGAACGTGCCGCCCCCCGCCAGCGCGTTCTGCGCCCCGGCCCATGCGGCGGCCAGCACAAGCCACACGCTTCCACTCAGCACTCGATCAAGACCGGGCGCCTGCCAGCACGACCACCCGCCGCCGCGCCGGATACAAAGGGAGCCCCGCGTAAAGGTTCTTCGACGCGCCGGTGATGGTCACGCCGCTTGGCAGGACGCGCCGCCCCACCCGCTCCCATGCGCGCGCGACCGGCGCCACGCAGGCCACGGGTGGCACGAACAGCGCGCCGTCCCGCCAGATGACCCGAAACAGCCCAGCCGTCAGCAGCCGGCCGATCTGTCCCTGCGAGTAGGGTTGGCCCTGGCCGAACGGCGTGCTGTCGGTATGGGCCCACACACCGACCCGGTTAGGTGCCACGACCAGCACCTGCCCGTCATCACGCAGCACGCGCCAGACTTCGCGTAGCAGGCGCCCCGCGCTCTCGGTCGTTTCCAGCGCGTGCACCAGCAGGATGCGGTCGAAGGTTAGATCGGCAAAGGGTAACGCGTCATCCTCCACTACGGCCGCGCGATTGCGGGCGCCGGGGGGCCAGGGCTGGGGGGGCAAAGGCTGGGAGTGCGTATCGGCGCTGGCCGCCAGGGTGACGCGTGCACTGGGCCACGCGTCGAGGTAGGGCGCCGGATAGCCCAGCCCCAGCACCGCCATGCCAAACGCACCCGGCCAGGCGCGGACCAAGCGGTCCCGCACCAGGTCGCGGGCCACGACGCCGCGGGCGGACGCGTAAAACGCCGCTGGTGTAGGCGGGTCGGACATGGGCCGTCATACCGCACCCGGACCGGGGTTGCCTATGCCCACCGATAACGCTTTGCCGGCGCCGCCCCCCGCGATAGCGTTGGCTCATGCAACGACGCTCCCTGCTGCAAGCCGCTGCCGCCAGCGCCCTGGCCACCCCCGTTTTGGCCAAGCCCGCTTTGGCCCAGCCTGCGTCGTCCCGCGTGCTGCGCTTCATTCCACAGGCGGACGTGACAACGCTCGATCCGCTCGGCACCACGTCCTACGCCGTCCGCAACCATGGGCATCTGTGCTGGGACACGCTCTACGGCCTCGATGACCAGTTCCAGCCGCACCCGCAACTGGCGGAGGGACACGTCGTGGACGGCCTGACCTGGATTTTTACGCTACGTGCCGGACCCCGGTTTCATGACAACGAGCCGGTGCGCGCGTCCGACGCCGTTGCCTCCATCCGGCGGTGGATGGCGCGGGATACCCATGGGCAGACGCTGGCGGCGCGGCTGGACGAAATGCGTGCGTTGGACGACCGCCGGTTCAGCCTGCGCCTGCGCCGCCCGTTCGGCGCTATGCTGGACGCGCTGGGCAAGTCGTCGTCATACCCCTGCTTCGTCATGCCGGAGCGGTTCGCCGCCACGCCCGCCACACGCGCGCTGACGGAAGTTGTGGGATCGGGCCCCTATCGCTTCATGGCCGATGAACGGCAGGCGGGCGTGCGGGCCGTGTACCAGCGGTTCGACGGCTACGTCCCGACGCCAAGCGGACCCACAACGGTCACCGCCGGGCCCAAGCTTGCCCGGTTCGAGCGTGTGGAGTGGCAGATCATCACGGATAGCGGCACCGCGGCCGCGGCATTGCAGAACGGCGAGGTCGATTGGTGGGAACGCGTCGCCCCCGACCTGCGCGATCTGCTGCTGCGTAGCCCGGGCGTGGTGGTGGACCGGGTGGAGGAAAGCGGCACCGTCGCCATGCTGCGCCCCAATCACCTGACCGAGCCGTTCAACGACCCGGCCGTCCGCCGCGCTTTGCTACCGGCATTGGTGCAGGCGGACTTCATGGGCGCATTGACGGATGACAGGACCCGATGGACGGACGGGGTGGGCTGCTTCCCCGTCACGTCCCCGTTGGCGTCCGATGTTGGGCTGGAGGCGGTGACCGGTCCCCGCTCGATCGACCGCGCCAGAGCGCTGCTACAGGCGACGGGCCGGGCCGGTGCCCGGACCATTGTGTTGAACCCGGGCGACCAGCCGAACAACATGGCGCTGACGCTGGTCTCCGAAGACCTGTTCCGGCGGGTGGGTCTAGGGGTCGAGGACGCGACGACCGACTTTTCCACCATGCTCGGCCGACGCGCGAAAAAGGACGCGCTGGACGCGGGCGGATGGAGTGCGGTGATTGTGCTGTTCGGCGGCGAGGACCTGAACAACCCGGGCGGCCACCCGTTGCTGCGCGGCAATGGCGGCGACGCCTGGTTCGGCTGGCCCAGCAGCCCGATGATCGAGGGGTTGCGCGACCAATGGTTCGATGCGCCGGACGCGGCCGCCCGGGTGGCGATCGGGCGGGACATTCAGCGGCAGTTCTTTGTGGACGTGCCGTACTGGCCGTTGGGACAGTATTTTGTCGATACGGCGTATCGCCGGGGTTTGGTGGATGTACGCCGGGGCATGACGCTGCCGTTGAACGTGCGGCGGGCGTAGTAGGCGGTCGCTATGTCGGCCTGTTGCACACGGTCGTGTTCGCAACCCGCCCCGTGATCGTAGGCAGGCTGTACCTGCAATAGCTCAGGGACCGCGACATTTTCGCCGACGACCGCCCGGGAGCGCGCGCTACGCTTTGATCAGCGTGCCGATGCCGCCGTCCTTGAATAGTTCCAGCAAGCAGGCGTGCGGCATCCGGCCATCGAGGATCACGGCGCCTTTGACCCCGGCGCGCACGGCGGCGACGCAATTTTCGACCTTCGGAATCATGCCGCCGCTGATGGTGCCGTCGGCGATACGGGCCTGCACGTCGTCGATCGTCATTTCCGAAATCAGCTGACGGTCGCGATCCAGCACGCCCGATACGTCAGTCAGCATGAGCAACCGCCGGGCGCCCAGTGCGCCCGCGACGGCGCCCGCCACGGTGTCGGCATTGATGTTGTAGGTCTGACCGTCCTCCCCCATGCCCACGGGGGCGATCACGGGGATCAGGCCGGCACCCGTCAGTGCGTGGATCACCCGCACGTCGACATGCGTCGGCTCCCCCACAAAGCCCAGGTCGAGCGCTCGCTCAATATGGCTATCCGGGTCGCGCACGGTGCGGGTCAATTTGCGGGCGCGTATCAGGCCGCCATCCTTGCCGCATATGCCGACGGCCAGGGCACCGGCCTGGTTGATTAGCCCGGCCACATGTTTGTTGACGGTGCCGGCCAGCACCATTTCCACGACCTCGACCATCGCCGCATCGGTCACACGTAGCCCGTCGACGAAGCTCGATTGGATAGCCAGCCGCTGCAGCATCGCGTTGATCTGCGGGCCGCCGCCATGGACCACGACCGGGTTCACGCCGACCTGTTTTAGCAATGCGATGTCGCGGCCGAAGGTCAGCGCCAGGTCCTCATCGCCCATCGCGTGGCCGCCGTATTTGACCACGACCGTCACCCCAGCATAGCGGCGTAGAAACGGCAGCGCTTGGACCAGGGTGTCCGCTTCGTACGCGGCGTCTTGAAGCTGTTGGGGCGTGAGCGTCATGAGACGGTTGGGTATGAGGCGGGTGCGGCCCGGTCAAGGGCAACGGCGGCGATCTCGGCGCGCAACTGCTCGATCCCGGCGCCTGTTTCACTACTGGTGGTAAGCAGCGATGGATGGGCGGCCGGGTGTTTGCGGGCGAGTACGACCGTCGCGTCCGTTTTGGTGGCCAGCGCCGTGCGGGTTACGCCGTCAGCCTTGGTCAGCACGAGTTGGTATGTCACGGCCGCACGGTCGAGCAGGTCCATGACGGCGTGGTCGCTCGCCTTGAACTCGATCCGGCTATCCAACAGTAGCACGACCCGGCGCAGCGTCGGCCGCCCACGCAGATACTCGAACATCAGGTCCTGCCAGTCGGCTTTGACCTCCTTGGCCGCCTGCGCGTAGCCGTAGCCGGGCATGTCGACCAGCGTCAGCCGTCCGCCAAGGTCGAAGAAGTTCAGTTGCCGGGTACGCCCCGGCGTGTTCGATGCGCGCGCCAAAGCATGGCGGTTGGTGAGCGCATTAATAAGGCTACTTTTGCCGACGTTGGAGCGCCCGGCGAACGCCACCTCCGGCAGGCCCGGGGCCGGCAGTTGATCGAGGCGCTGGGCGGCAAAGAAGAATTGGCAGGGTGCCGCAAATAGCAGACGGCCGGTTTCGACCCGCGCCGCCTCCTGCGCTGCCTCGTCCGCCGTCAGCTCACGAGGGCCGGCATCGTAGCCCGGGTGCGGCGCATGATCGTCCATTGTTGTACAATCGTCAGAAGGTTGTTCCAGGACCAGTAGATCACGAGCCCGGCCGGGAAGCTCGACATCATGAACGTAAACACGATCGGCATGAACTGGAAGATCTTGGCCTGGACCGGGTCGGGCGGCGGCGGGTTCAGCTTCTGCTGCAGAAACATGGTCACGCCCATGATCAGCGGCCAGACGCCCAGGTGCAGGAAGTGGCTGGAAGCACTGGGATCGAAGGGCAGCAGGCCAAACAGATTGAACACGTTGGTGGGGTCGACGACGGACAAGTCATGGATCCAGCCGAAGAACGGCGCGTGCCGCATTTCGATCGTCACGAAAATCACTTTATACAGGCTGAAGAACACCGGGATCTGCACCACCATTGGCAGGCATCCACTAGCCGGGTTCACTTTTTCCGACTTGTATAAGCTCATGATCTCAGACTGCATCTTTTGCGGATCGTCTTTAAACTTTGCCCGAATTTCAGTCATTTTCGGGCCGAGTAGCTTCATCTTGCTCATCGCGCGATAGGACTTGTTGGCCAGCGGGAAGAACACGGCTTTGGCGAACACGGTGAAGATCAGGATCGCGACGCCGAAGTTACCCGTCAGACGGTACAGCCAGTCGAGGGCGTAGAAGATGGGCTTGGTCAAAAAATAGAACCAGCCGAAGTCGACCGCTTTATCGAAATGCGGCAAACCTAGCTGCGACTCATACCGATCCAGTAGCCCCACGACCTTGGCGCCCGCAAAAAGCCGTGTGGTGGTGCCCATGGTGGTACCGGCGGCCGCTGTCGATGGATCGCGCTGCACGAAGTCGACCTGGAACCGGTCTGCACCATTCTCCGTCATGTGACGGAACGCGCCCGTCACGGGCGCTGCCTGATCGGGAATGAGGACGGTCAGCCAATATTTATCCGTGATGCCGGCCCAACCGCCCGTGGTCGGTACCTCGAGTGACGGACCATGCGTCTTGTCGCTCTCTTTCTTGACGTCGTCGTACTTCTGCTCCCGCAGCGTGCCGTCCATCACGCCCAGCAGACCCTCATGCAAGATATAATAGCCGGCCGTTACGGGCTTGTAATCGCGTCGCACCCGCGACCACGGAAAGGCCGCGACCGGAGCGTCGGTGGTGTTACGGATGCGTTGTTCGGCGGCGAACATGTAAAAGTCGTCGATGCTCAACACGATCTCGAACACGACGCCGGCGCCGTTATCCCATGACAGAGTGACGGGCGACGTCTCCGTCAGCTCCGTGCCGTTGGCTGTCCACACGGCGTCGGGGTCGGGTACGCGTAGGCCGGGCGTTTCGGCGGTCCAGCCGAACTGGACGTAGCTCGGCTGCGGGTCGACGCGGGGCTCCAGCAGGCGCACGAGCGGCGACGTCTGCGCGACCTGTTCGTGGTAATCGCGCAGTACAAGGTCATCGAGACGGGCGCCGGCCAGGTTGATGCTGCCCTGGACCCGGGTGGCATGAATCGGCAGGCGGGGTACGTCACGGGTGGCAACTGGGGCGGCCACGGACTCAGGCCCATTGCCGGGGGTGGCCGGGTTGCGCGTCGGGGCAGGCGTCGCCTGCGTCAGTGTGGTGCTCGTTGTAGCCGTGGGCGGCACGGGCTTAGCAGGAAGCAGGAATTGGAATCCGAGCAGGATTGCGATCGAAACTGCAATCGCGATGATTAGCCGGTTCTGGTCCATCAGTACGCCACCGTCGTGCAGGGCACCGGGTCGTGGCCACCCGGATGCCAGGGATTGCAGCGCAGCACCCGCCGCGCCGTGAGCCATGAGCCGCGCAGCGCGCCGTGCGTCCGCAATGCTTCGATGGCGTAGGCGCTGCAATGCGGCTCGAACCGGCACTGCGCGCCGATGAGAGGACGGAGCGTGTATTGATACACGCGCACGATACCGATCAGCGCCTGGGCAATCATGTTGCGGACTTCGCTAGCGCGCGGCGAAAATCGTCTACTAGTTGGGCGAATGGCCGGCCGCGCGTCGTGTCGCGCCCAATCAGGACTAGGTCGTAGCCCGTGGCCGCAGTATCCTGCAACACCAGCCGGGCGGCGGCGCGTAGGCGACGACGGGTGCGGTTCCGGATCACGGCGTTGCCCACCTTCTTCGTAACCGTAAAACCAAGCCGCGGCCCAGTGTCGTCGCCGCGCGAAAGCGCTTGCAACACCAGGCCGTGCACGGCCGCTTTTCTACCTTTAGCGGCAACCCGCAGAAACTCAGCCCGTTGAGTCAATCGCCGCGGATCCGGTGCGGGCGGCATGACGAGGACCGACCGGAATGCTCTACGCGGACAGCTTCTTGCGGCCCTGGGCACGCCGGTTGGCCAGGACCTTGCGCCCGCCCACCGTCGCCATGCGGGCACGAAAGCCATGACGGCGCTTGCGGACGAGCTTGGACGGCTGATAAGTGCGCTTCACAGGCGAAACTCCGGTGGGGTGGCTGCGCAAGGGCAGCCTAAAACGACCTGCCCGGTTCGATACCGGGCCACGGCCGGTGTATAGGCGCGCGCTCCGCCCGGCGTCAATGTAAGGCAATCGGCGGAGTGGGGCGTTACGGTATGCGGCAGGATATAAGGCTAGGACTGACGGCGGCCGCGGCGGCGCTGGGGACGGCGGGTGGAGCGCTAGCGCTTTACGGGCTGGGTGTCCCCTTCGCCGTGGGTGCGCTCGCGCTGGCGGCTGGCGCCGGACTGGTCGTGCGCGGGACGATACCCCGGACGACCCCGCCCGATCCAGCGATTGCCATCCGCCTTACCGCCCTGGAGGCGGCGATCAAGACGCTTCGTCATGACCTGCGCGGCGCACTGTCCCCGGCAATGATGGTTACCGACCGGCTGATCGCCAGCCCCGATCCGACGATCGCGCGGGCGGGCCAGGCGGTCCTGCGTTCGGTCACCCGGGCCAGCGAGATCCTGGATGGGGCGCGCCCTCCTCCTAGTCCTCCCGGCTATCCTTGAACTCGGCGTCTCTGTGGACGTGCACGCTCATCAGCAGGCCGAAGCCGAACATGACTGTGAGCATCGCCGACCCGCCATGCGACACGAGCGGCAGCGGCACGCCCCCTACCGGGATGGCGCCCATGACCATCGCGGAGTTCACGAACGCATACAGGCCGAAGTTGACTGCCACACCCAGCGCAAGCAGCCGCCCATACTGATGCCGGCAGCGCAATGAGATCATCATGCCGCCGATGACCAACGCCGCAAGCAACGCCTGCAAACCTAGCAACCCCACCAGACCGAATTCCTCCGCAAGCACGGCCTGAATGAAGTCCGTGTGCTTTTCCGGTAAGAAATTCAGGTGCCCCTGCGTTCCCTGCAGAAAGCCTTTGCCCCACATCCCGCCCGACCCGAGCGCAATCTTACTCTGGATGATATTATAGCCGGCGCCCAACGGATCGCTCTCGGGATTGAGAAACGTCGTGATACGTGCCCGCTGATAATCATGCAGGTGGGCGTAGGCGTATTGGGCCACGAACGGCACCGGTATCGCGAGCGCCACAATTTTCCACCACCGGATGCCGGCTGCCAACACCACAGCCGCGCCCACCAGCCCGGTGATGACGGCGGTGCCGAGGTTCGGCTCCTTGAGGATGAGTGCCACCGGCAGCGCGATCATCAGCGCCGGGGGAATCAGGAATAGCGGGTTGCCCATCCGCTCCCACGTCGCGCGGTGGAACCAGGCGGCCAGCGCCATCACGAGCGCGATCTTTGCCAACTCCGACGGCTGAAGCTGTAGGCTGCCCAGTTCGATCCAGCGCTGCGCGCCCTTGCCAACATGCCCCACGCGCAGCACCAGCACGAGCAGCGCGATCGACGCGGCATACACAGCGTAGCTGAAGCGCGCGATGAACCGGATGTCGGTCACCGCCATGCACAACATCATACCCAGGCCAAAGCAGAACCGGATGATATGCTTGGTGGCATAGGGCTCGGGCGCACCGGCGGCCGAGTACAACGCAACGTAGCCGACGCCCGCCAGGGCGCAGAGCAGGACCACATACAACCAGCTGACCTGCCACAGCTTGGTCATAAGGCCGAACGATGGTTCCGCCCGGATCAGGCGGCGTTCGTTAATCATCTGGCCTTTGCCATGCGATCACGACCGGTCGGCCACGCGGGCGCCGTCGCGGGGGGCGGCCGGGTCGCGGGTCAGCACGTCGACCATGATGTCACGCGCCAGTGGAGCAGCGGCCGCGGCGCCGGCATTACCGTGCTCGACCACCACGCTGACCGCATAGCGCGGCGCGTCGTACGGGGCGTAGCAGACGAATAGCGCGTGCGGCCGGAACTCCCAGGGCAGCTTATCGGAGCGATACCCGTGCTCCCGCTGCTCACGCGAGACCCGGCGCACCTGGGTCGATCCGGTTTTGCCCGCCATTTGAATGCCCGGCAGGCCCAGGCGCGCGATGGGCGCGGTGCCGCCGGCCTCGTTCACCACGGCCCACATCCCCTCCCGCACCAAATGAAGCCCGCGTTCCGGTAAGCCGAGGCTCGGCCAGTCATTCGGCGACGCGCCCTTTTGCAACACCCCGCCCAGGGTACGGGTCAAATGCGGTTGCAAGGCCCGGCCGCTGGCGATGCGGGCGGCGTAGGTGGCGAGTGCCAACGGCGTCGTCTGGATATAGCCCTGGCCGATGCCGCAGCTGATGGTATCGCCGATGTTCCACGCCTTACCCTGCGCCTGCCGCCACGCCTTGGTTGGCATTAGTCCTTTGCGGACGCCGGGCAGTTCGATCCCAAGCTCCACGCCGATACCGAAGCGGTTCGCCATGGCGGCCACCCGATCGATACCCGTTCGGCGTGCGACCTCATAAAAGTAGACGTCGCAGGAGTGTTTCAGTGCGCTACGCATATCGAGCGCGCCATGGCCGAACTTACTCCAGCAATGAAACCGCGTGTCGCCGAGGTCGAGGAAGCCGGGGCAAGAGATGCGGTCGCCGGGGCCGACGACTTTGGCCTCTAGCCCCGCGATCGCGACCGCCATCTTGAACGTGCTGCCGGGCGCGTACAGGCCGGACGCTGCCTTATTGATCAGCGGCGCCTTACGGTTGCGGGTCCACTCAATCCACTGCGCCTGGCTGACGCCCGAATTGAACAGGCTGGGATCGAAGCTCGGGTTGGTGGTCATCGCCAGCACTTCGCCGTTGCGGGCGTCCATGACGACGGCGGACGCGCTCTCATCGCCCAAACGCTTCAGCACGGAGTTCTGCAGACCGACGTCGATCGTAAGGCCAAGATCCTGGCCAGGCGTACCCTCCTGCCGGTCCAGTTCACGGATCACGCGGCCGAAGGCATTCACCTCCATCTGGACCGCGCCCGCCCGGCCGCGCAGCTGCGTGTCCAGCGCTTTTTCCATGCCGTTACGGCCGATCCGGAAGCCCGGCAGCGCCATCATGGGGTCGTCACCCATATCCAACTCGTTGGGCGGTGCAACGTAACCCACGACATGCGCCAGTGCCGGGCCCTGCGGATAAAGGCGGGTAAAGCCCACGTCGACCAGGATACCCGGCAGGTCGGGGGCATTCACTTCGATCTTCGCCATCTCCTCCCAGGTCAGAAACTCGCGCACGATGACGGGTATGAAGCGGCGGCGTTTGCGCAGCTCCCGCTCGATCCGGGCGCGTTCGTGGTCTGGCAGGGGGACGATACGGCCGAACATGTCGAGCGTACCGTCGACGTTGGCTGTCAGTTCGGCGGTCAGTAAGGCGCGCCAGTTCAGGCGGTTACCGCCGACGACGACGCCGGCGCGGTCCATGATGCGTCCGCGGGGGGGCGCGATCAGGCGGGCGCTGATACGGTTGCTCTCGGCCAGGGTGGCGTAGCGCTGCCCCTCGACGATCTGGACCTGGTACAGCTTGGCGGCCAACGCGCCGAATGTGCCGAGTTGAGCGGCGCCGATCAGCAGGGCGCGGCGGGTGAACACGCCAGAGCGCTTGTTCTCGGCATTGATGCGGCTCATGCGACCGCGCTCATGCCTGGTCGGGATCCGCGAGCCCGCGATGCGCCGCGGTGAACACGGTGCTGAACAACGGATAAGCCCCGGCCGTCAGCCCGAACTGGAACAGCGCGGCCGTGACCGACACGGGCTGTAGCAGGAACAGGCTGGTCAGCACCCAGGTCAGCGCCGCGGCACAGGCGGCCACGCCGATGAACACGAGCCACACCAGCAGAAAGCCCTGTTCGGCCAGTACCCGGCGGCTGCGCCATGCAATTCCGTGGGTCAACAACAACGTCACCACGCCCACGCCCAGCTGCCCCAGCCCGAGCAGGTCCGATAGCAACCCCAGCGCAAACACAACGGGCGCCGGCATGCTGGCCGGGCGGAACACGGACCAGAAGAACACGCACGCGAGCGCCGCGGCCGGCTGCAGCTGCGCCTGCCCAGGAATACCCAGCGGGGCCGCAAGAACGAGCAGCAGCAGCGCGGTGCAGGCGGCGGGGAACGACGACCGGGCGGCCGCATCCAGCTGCCGCCATATCGTCGGCCGCGGCCGGATACCCGGGGTGCGCAGCCGGTTCATCGCCGTGCCGCCACGGGGCGGTTCGTGGCCTCCGGTGGCAACACGCCACGAAGGCCGTAGTCGAAGATGCGGACGATATCGAGCTGGTCGAGGCGGGCCGCCGTTTCGACCTCCGGCGCATTAGTGGCACTGTAGTGGACGACACCAACTGGCAGGCCGGCGGGAAACGCGTTGGCTTCAGCCGACGTCACAACCCGCTCGCCCTCGACGGGGGATACGCCCTCCGGCCAATGAAGCAGGCGCGGGCGGGGGCCGTTAGTGCCGACCAGTATGGCGCGGGCGCGGCTGGTTTCGAGCGTCACCGGGATGCGGCTGTTGATGTCCGTCAGCAGCAGGACCCGGGCGCTGCGGGCGCCGATCTCCGTCACGCGACCGACCAGCCCCCGCTCGTCCAGCGCGATCTGGCCCTTGCTCAGCCCGTGGTTCGGTCCGGTGCTCAGTAGGACAGCGCGCGCATACACGCCGCCTGCGTCGGCGACCACGCGGGCGGTGACGAAGCTGGGCGCCGGGTCGGGGATCCAGCGCAAATTGGCCTTAAGCGTCGCGTTCTCCGCATCGAGCGCCAGCGCTACAGCCTGCCAACGGCGCAGCTGCTCGTTATCGAGGCGAAGCTGCTGGTTCTCGCTTCGCAAAGTCATAAGACCCTCCGCGTCCGCGAGTGCGCGGTGGGCGGAAATGACCGGTTCGGCGATCAGCGCAAACAAGGGTGCCATCGTGTCAGCCAGCGCCATACGCATCCGCTCCGCCAGCAGCGTATCGGCTTTACCAAGCACCATGAGACCAAACGCCGCGGCGATCAGCACCGGCAGGGTGAGGCGGCTGAGGGCCTGGCGGAGGGGGATCGAGAGGCGGATCACGGACGGGCTTTTACCTTAATACATGGTGGTCAGCACGTTACGCAGCCGCTTCATTTCCTCCAACGCGCGGCCGGTGCCCAGGGCTACGCAGCTGAGCGGGTTTTCCGCGATCACGACTGGCAACCCGGTTGCGTCCCGCAGAACCTGATCCAAGCGATACAGCAAAGCCCCACCGCCGGTCAGCACAATTCCCTTATCGACGATATCGGCAGACAGCTCCGGCGGCGTGTTCTCCAGCGCTACTTTCACCGCTTCGACAATAGCGGTTACAGGCTCGAACAGGCTTTCAGCAATTTGGCGCTGACCGACTAATATCTCACGCGGAACGCCATTCATCAGGTCACGGCCCTTCACCTCGTGATAGGGGCCGTCATCCAGATCATGGCCCGGCGTTGCGGCGCCGATGTCCATTTTGATGCGTTCGGCGGTGCTTTCGCCGATCAGTAGGTTATGGCTGCGTCGAATGTAGCTGATGATCGCCTCGTCCATCTTATCGCCGCCGACGCGGACAGACTTCGAATAGACGATGCCCCCCAGGCTAATCACGGCGACCTCCGTCGTGCCGCCGCCCACGTCCACGATCAGGCTACCGCTGGGTTCGGTGACCGGCAGACCGGCGCCAATCGCGGCCGCCATCGGCTCCTCGATCAGCAACACCTTGCGGGCACCGGCACTCTCGGCGCTTTCCTGGATCGCCCGGCGCTCGACGGCGGTGCTGCCCGAGGGCACGCAGACAATGATCAGCGGGCTGGCGAAGCCGCGGCGGCCATGGACCTTGCGGATAAAGTGCTTGATCATTTCCTCGGCGACTTCGAAATCGGCGATGACGCCGTCACGCAGGGGACGGATGGCCTGGATGTTGCCGGGCGTGCGGCCGAGCATCAGCTTGGCCTCTTCGCCGACGGCCAGGACTTGCTTCTTGCCACGCACGTCGGCGATGGCGACGACACTCGGCTCGGCCAGCACGATGCCGCGGCCCTTTACGTACACCAGCGTGTTCGCCGTTCCGAGGTCGATGGCCATGTCGGCGGACATAAGGCCGAGCAGACGTCCAAACATAGGCGGTCCTTTATCCAAAGCGGGAAGCCAAAGCGGGCAGCCGGACGCGGCAAAGTGGGCGTGGCTTACCGCCGGGTCTTGCGCGCGGCAAGAGCTGGGCGACGGCTGTTCACGATCCGGTGATCGGGATCGGCGTATCTTCGCCTTAATCCTGATGTTGTATGAATCGTACACAGCGGAGTGGTGCAGATGCGTATTATTGCAGTTTTGGCGATGACGATTGCCTTGGCGGCGTGCGGGCAGGATCCGGGAACCCGGGCCGTTACGGGTGGTTTGGGCGGCGCCGGTTTGGGCGCGTTGGTTGGCGCGGCAACGGGCGGCAATATCGGGACTGGTGCGCTGATTGGCGGCGGCATTGGTGCTGTGGGCGGTGCCGTGACATCACCGCGGCGGTATTGAACGAGGGAATGATGATCAAGAAGCTTTTGGTTTGTGCGGCCATTATCGGTAGCTTGAGTGTCGCCGCTTGCACCAATCCGTATGACCCGTCCCAGCGTGCGGTCGGCGGCGGATTGTTGGGCGCAGGCGCGGGCGCAGGCCTGGGGGCGATCGCCGGTGGTGGCCAAGGCGCTGCGATCGGGGCACTTGCCGGCGGCGCGCTGGGTGCCTTGGGTGGTGCAATCACGACGCCGCAGGCTCCGCAGCAGCAGTATTACCAGCCGCAGCAGCAGTATCAGCCGCAGCAGTCGTATCAACCAGCATACCAGCAGCCGCAGCCAGGCTATTATCAGCCGCGCTACGGCTATTGAATGATTGGGGGCTGTCCTGTGTTGGGCAGCCTCCAACAGATTATTTTTACTAATAGACTCTCGTAAGTCATGGGCGAGCCAGCGGTATAAAACACAGGTTCGCCTAGCTTTTCCTCGCCCGCAAAAAGACGTTAATAGAATAGAATAATCGGCCGTTGAGGCAAGCATGCTGTGCTTGCCTCCTTAGTTAATTAACCCGAGATAAGCTCCGGCAAGGTTGAGTAACTCAGGCCGAAAGTGCGGCCGGCTCCGTCCGGGCCCGCTTCACCAGCAGCTTGTTCAGCGCGTGAACATACGCGCGCGCCGACGCGACAATCGTATCGGTGTCAGCCCCCTGCCCGTCTACCATCTTGCCGCCTTCCTCCAGCCGTACCGTTGTCTTGGCCTGCGCGTCCGTGCCCTCCGTCACCGCGCCGACGCTGAACAACAACAGCCGCGCGTCATGCGGGAAGATGGCGCGGATGGCGTTGAACGTTGCATCGACCGGGCCGTCACCCGATGCGCGGGCCATGTGCACGGCGCCGTCGACGGATAACTCCAACGTCGCCTCTGCCGGGCCGCGCGATCCGGCGCGCAGATCGAGGCTTACGAACTGGATATGCTCGTGGCCACGCCCGACCTCATCATCGACCAACGCCACCAGATCGTCGTCGTAGACGATCTTTTTGCGGTCGGCCAAGTCCTTGAAGCGGCGGAATGCGTCGTTCATCTGGTTATCGCCGATCGCGCCATACCCCAGCGACTGTAGCTTATCCTTGAACGCGGCGCGGCCGGAGTGCTTCCCCATCACCAAACTCGACTTCGTCAGGCCGACGCTTTCGGGCGTCATGATCTCATACGTGCCGGCATGCTTCAGCATCCCGTCCTGGTGGATGCCGCTTTCATGCGCGAACGCGTTACGGCCGACGATCGCCTTGTTCGGCTGGACATCGAACCCGGTGATGGTGCTGAGCAGACGGCTGGTACGGATGATACGCGTCGTTTCGATTCCATGCGTGTAGGGGGCCACGTCGGGGCGGGTGCGGATGGCCATCGCCACCTCCTCCAACGCCGCATTTCCGGCGCGTTCGCCGATACCGTTGATGGTGCATTCGACCTGCCGGACGCCGGCGGCCAGGGCGGCCATGGTATTGGCGACCGCCAGACCCAGGTCGTTATGGTTATGCGTGCTCAGCACGACTCCGTCGGCACCCGGCACACGCTCACGCAGCATGGTGAAGATGCGGGTCATGTCCTCCGGCACGGCGTAGCCGACAGTATCGGGCACGTTGATCGTGGTGGCGCCCGCGCGAATGGCTGCCTCCACACACTGGCACAGGAAGTCGGGGTCGGTGCGGCTGCCGTCTTCGGCTGACCATTCGACGTCATCCGTATGATGACGGGCAAGCGTTACGCTATCGATCGTCAGCTGTAGCACCGCGTCCGGCTCCATCCGCAGCTTGTACTTCATATGCAGCGAGCTGGTACTGATGAAGACGTGGATACGGCGGCGTTCGGCGGGCCGCAGCGCCTCGGCCGCGCGTAGGATGTCGGCCTGACCGGTACGGGCCAGGCCGCAGATCACTGGGCCACGGATACTGGTCGCGATCGCCTGCACGGCCTCGAAATCGCCTGGTGAGGCGATCGGGAACCCGGCCTCCATCACATCCACACCCAACTCGGCCAGGGCCTCGGCCATGCGAAGCTTTTCGTCCAGGTTCATGGAAAAGCCGGGCGACTGCTCGCCGTCGCGTAACGTGGTGTCGAATATGATGACCCGGGCTGGGTCCATGGCGCCGAAGCTGGGATGGTTGATCATTGGAACGGTCCTGTGTGCGGGGATGCGAGGGGCAGCCAGGGAGGTCCCCTGAGCAATGCCGGCGCAAATCAGCCCGGCAGGACGCTCAGGGGCGAATAAGTCGAAGGAGTAGGCCGATCCCCAGCAGGCGTAGCAAGCCGCGGCCGAACAGGCGACACATCAGCAGCGGCAGGAGCAACAGCAATCCCATTCGGTACGCTACCGCACCCACATCCGCGGATCAATCACTCCACTTCGTGGCCGACCCGCGCGTGAACGCTGCCCATAAAAAGCCCGCAGGACCTCCGCCGTATTGAGGCAGGGCACCACCACGGTAAGCGCCGGCGCCGTGGTGGTGATCGCGTCGATCAGATGTCGGCGTAGCAGTGTGTTTCGGCGGCACCACCCGGATGAGTGACGGCGCCCAAATGGGCGGGGCCAACAAGCTGCGCGTACTTCCAGATGGCGCCGCTGTTGTAATCGGTGCCGCGCGGAGCCCATGCCGCACGCCGGGTAGCCAGTTCGGCATCCGTCAGCACCACGTCGATCGTGCCGGCGGCCGCGTCCAGCTTGATACGGTCGCCATTCTGAATAAGGGCTATCGGGCCGCCTAGTGCAGCCTCCGGCCCCACATGCCCCACGCAGAAGCCGCGGGTGGCGCCGCTGAACCGGCCGTCGGTGATCAGCGCCACGCTCTCGCCCATGCCCTGCCCGTAAATGGCGCTGGTGGTGCTGAGCATCTCACGCATGCCCGGGCCGCCGCGGGGACCCTCGTAGCGGATGACGATCACGTCGCCAGCCTTGTAGGCGCGGTCCTGAACGGCCTGGAACGCCTCCTCTTCACTGTCGAAGCACAGCGCCGAGCCCTCGAACACCAGGTTCTGCATGCCGGCGACTTTGACGATCGCGCCGTCGGGGGCCAGGTTGCCCTTCATGCCCACGACGCCGCCCGTGGCGCTGATCGGGTTTTGTACGGTGTAAACCACGTCCTGATCGCGTGGGAACACGATGTGCTCGTGGTTTTCCGCCAGCGTGCGCCCGGTCACGGTCATGCAGTCACCATGGAGCAGGCCGCCGTCCAGCAGCGACCGGATGATCACGGGAATGCCGCCGATGTTATAGACATCGAGCGCCACGTATTTTCCGCCGGGCTTTAGGTCCGCGATCGTGGGGGTACGGCGCATGATGGCCAGCACGTCCTCCATCGTGAAGCGTAGCCCCGCCTCATGCGCCATGGCCGGCAAATGTAGGCCGGCATTGGTGCTGCCGCCGGTTGCGGCCACGATGACGGCGGCATTTTCCAGCGACTTCATCGTCACGATGTCGCGCGGGCGCAGGCCGCTTTCCAGCAGCGCCATCACGGCCCGGCCGCTGGCCGCCGCATATTGGTCCCGGTCCTCATACGGGGCCGGCGCACCGGCCGATCCCGGCAAAGCCAGTCCGATTACCTCACTGACCGTCGCCATCGTATTTGCCGTGAACTGACCGCCGCACGCGCCGGCCGACGGGCACGCAACGCGCTCCAACGCCTGCAGTTCGCCATCGCCCATGGCGGCGGCGGAATGCTTGCCGACGGCCTCGAACACATCGACGACCGTCACGTCCTTGTTGTTGTGGCGGCCCGGCAGGATCGATCCGCCGTACATGAACACGCTGGGTACGTTCAGGCGTAGCATCGCCATCATCATCGCCGGCAGGCTCTTGTCGCAGCCGGCGAGGCCAACCAACGCGTCGTAGCAGTGGCCGCGCATGGTTAGTTCGACGCTGTCGGCGATGACCTCGCGGCTGACCAACGAGCTTTTCATGCCCTGATGGCCCATGGCGATTCCGTCGGTGACGGTGATGGTCGTGAACTCACGGGGGGTACCGCCCGCCTCGATCACACCGCGTTTGACGGACTGCGCCTGGCGGCTGAGTGCGATGTTGCAGGGCGCGGCCTCGTTCCAGCAGGTGGCGACGCCGACGAAGGGCTGATTGATCTCGGCTTCCGTCAGGCCCATCGCATAATAGTAGCTGCGGTGCGGGGCGCGTCCGGGTCCGACGGTTACGTGGCGGGATGGCAGGCGGGACTTGTCCCAGCGATTGTTGAGCATCGTGGTTTCCTCAGCGTGGTGTCGGGAACTCAGGCATGGTGCGGCGCATGAACTGGTCGAATAATGGGACCGTGAAGGCGGTATCGCCATGCTGCGGACTGTAGATCATACCTTTGGTGATGAGCGAAGCCCGAACAGGTCCGTGGCTCGTCACCTTAGCGTTCAACAGCGCGGAAATATCGCCGCTGCGATGCGGCCCTGGACCCAGTTCGGCCATCGCGCGCAGATAGCGCTTCTCGCTTGGGGTAAGCCGGTCAAAACGGACCCGAAAGAAGCTCCTGTCCAAACGCTGCAATGCAATCGGTGTCGCAGCCCGCACGTCGTCGAGATCGATCGGGGACTGCGCCGCCGCCAGCCAACTTTGGTAACCCCACTCCTGGATAAAGTAGGGGTAGCCGTCGGTTAGCCGGCGTATCTCGTCGAGCGCTGACTGGGTAAAGGCCGCACCTTCATCCATGGCTGGCTTTTGCAGCGCACGCTCGAGGTCGGACCCAATGAGCGGCCCGGCCTGTGGAAAGTCGAACAGCCGTTCGGAATAGGACTTTGAACGCCCGGTCAGGCCGACCAACTGCGGCAGTCCGGCACCGATCAGCAACACGGGCAGCCGCGCCTGAGACAGCTTGTGCATGGCAATGATAAGCGCGCTCATCTCCCGCTCGGGCAGGTATTGAAGCTCATCGATGACAAGGGCGACAGCAACGCCGCGTTCCTGCGCTGCCTTACCGACAGTGATCAGAAGTGCCGCGACGTCGGCCTCGATGTCTCCGCTATCGGCAATACCCGGTTCGGTACTGCCTTCCATTGTCAGGCTCATGTCACCGACGTTCAGCTTCATCGATCCAACAAAACCACGTAGTGCCCGAAACGCGAGCCGTGCCGCCTGGCTAATCCGCTCACCCCGGTCGAGCCGGAGGATAATTGACCGCAACGCTGGAACCAGGATGGCTGCCAGACCGCGCCCCTCGGGCACCTCCAGCACTTCGGCCAGATAGCCCTGCTCGGCTGCTACGTCGGCGATGCGATTCAACAGCACCGTTTTACCAACGCCGCGTAGGCCGACGATCATCAAACTCTGCTCGGACCGTCCTGCTTTGACGCGCGCGAGTGCCTGTGTCGCCTGGTTCAAAATACTGCCACGACCAACCAGTTCGGGTGGCGGGGAGCCGGCGCCAGGCGCGAAAGGGTTGGTGATTGGGTTCAAAGATTTATACACAGTTTATGGATGAACGACATAAACTCTGTATAATCAGAGCGTCGGCTATGCCGCGAGTAGAATCGCCCGCAGATTGCGCCCGGCAATTGCGAAGACGGCCCGGTCGCCGCTGACCATCAGCGCGGCCATCGCCCCGTCCAGAACCAGCAAGAGCTGCCGTGCCAGTAATGCCGGATCCTCATACCCCGCCGCCACCGCATGGGCTTCGAGGGTGCTGAGGATCTTTCGATGGTGGTCGGCCGCGAGTTCCCGCAGCCAGAGTTCGCCCTTCGCGTGCTCGGCCACGGCATTCATAAAGGCGCAGCCGTAAAAGGGGCGCTGGTCGTAGATCGCTTCTAGGGCGACGACGATGCGTCCCAGCGGTGCCGGACCTGTCAGACCGGCCTGAAACAGCGTGCGCCAGTCTGCGCCCTCTTGCAGCAGGACTTCTCGCAGCAGCGCCTGTTTCGACCCGAAGCGGGCATAGAGGGTCATTTTGGAGGCACCTGCCTCCGAAAGGATGCGGTCGATGCCGGTCGCATGAATACCGTCGCGGCAAAACATCTCGCGCGCGACCTCTAGTATGCGGTGGTGCGGCAGTTTCTGCTCGTTCTTTAGGCTGCCCTGCATCAGTTGTTTATTTCTGCCTATTCTTTTGCCACACTCAGATGTCGGGATCGACTCCGGTGAGGTCGCGCCACGATTCAAATAGCACGCACTGTGCCATGGGGGACGCCGGAAACGCCAACGACATCGATTGGCATGCCGTTTGCTCTGACATTTGTAGGCACTGACAGACCAGTCTGTCTTGCTACGGATCCGGCTCGAAATAGCCTGCTGATGGAGATTACACGATGAGCGCCACCACCCTGAACCAGCTTCCCACGGCCATGACCGGCTGCCTGGCCCCGATCGATAAAAACGGCTTGAACGACCTGATCGCCAAAGGCCGTGCCAATCCGCAGGCCATCAAGACCCTGAAGTGCACCACGATCGCCGAGGGCCGGTTCCGCCACTTGAACATGATCCGCGACCTGCCGCCCTACATCGTGGATGAGCCGCCAGGACTGCTGGGCGACGATACCGCGCCGAACCCGAGTGAGGCGTCGCTGGCAGCGCTCGGCTCCTGCCTGGCCGTTGGCATCCACGCCAACGCAGTGGCACAGGGCATCACCGTGCAAAAGCTGGAGCTGCAGTTGGAGGCGGACATCAACATCACCGCCGTCTGGGGTACCGGCGACACTTCACCCAAGCCCGTCGGTTTCGACGCCGTACGGGTGAGCGTGACGTTGGAGAGCGATGCGACACCGGAACAGCGGGATGCGCTGATTGCCCACGCCACCAAGTGGTCACCTGTGGCCAACACGTTCACCAAGCCCGTGGGCCTGAACGTCGCCGCCGCCTAACTCTTTTCGGACGGAGCAGACCGTGACGCACCTCTCCACCACACTGGCTGATACCACCCGCGCTAGCTCGGCCCCGTCCGCGATACTCGAACGCGTGCGGGGTATCGCGGCGGACATCGCGCCGGTGGCGCACGACATCGACCATAAGGGGGTCTATCCCGGTGACTTTATGCGTGGATTGGGGGCGGCGGGCGCGTTCTCTCCGCACCTGATAGCGCAAACCACGGTCGGGGGCCGCGATTTGGGCCTGGCCATCCGCGCGATGGCCGAGGTGGGCGCGGTTTGCATGAGCACGGCGTTCTGCATGTGGTGCCAGGACGCGTGCGGTTGGTACCTAGAGAACACGGGCAACACAGCGCTGCGCGATAAGCTGCAACCCGGTATCGGCGCCGGGCAGCTGCTTGGCGGTACCGGGCTGTCGAACCCGGTTAAGGCGCTTTCGGGTATCGAGCGGTTCAAGCTGCGTGCGCAGCGGGCGGAGGGCGGGTACGTTGTGTCGGGCGTGCTGCCATGGGTGAGTAACCTGGGCGACGGCCACTGGTTCGGCACGGTGTTCGAAGACGCGGCCGACCCAACCCACCGCCTGATGGCCATGGTCCAATGCGGCCAGCCGGGCGTCGATATTAAGCAGAATGCCCGGTTTATCGCGCTGGAGGGGACGGGCACGTACTCCGTGCTGTTCCGTCGGGCATTTATTAGCGACGACATGCTGCTGGCCGACCCGCTGGGCGACATGGTCAAGCGCGTGAAGCCTGGTTTCTTATTGCTGCAGGCCGGCATGGGACTGGGCGTGACGCGCGCCGCGATCGGGCTGATGCATCAGGCGAACACGTCGCTCGGCGCATCGAACGCGTACTTGCCCAAGCAGGTCGATACGTTCGAGCGTGAGCTTGAGGCGCTGCATACAACGATCGATGGGCTGGCCGCGACGCCGCTCGATGGGTCGCCCGACTATGTCCGCGCCGTGCTGACGGCCCGGTTGCGCACCAGCGAACTGACGCTTGAGGCGGCGCAGTCGGCGCTGCTGCATCAGGGTGCCCGTGGCTACATCGAGGGTTCGGCGGTCAACCGTGTGCTGCGTGAGAGCTATTTCGTGGCGATAATCACGCCCTCGATCAAGCATCTGCGGCAGGAACTCGAGCTGTTGGGCCGCCACTGATGCAGGTGGTGGTCATGCAGGGTGCCGTCACGCACGTGCTGCCGGGTCAGGCCGGCGACCGGGTGATGGTGCTGGCCCGCGCGGCCGGGTTACCGGTGAAAGGTGAGTGCGAAGGGTCGGTCGCCTGCGCCACCTGCCACATGATCGTCGACCCCGTGTGGATCGATCGCCTCGACCCGCCGACGGAGGATGAGGAAGCGATGCTCGACACCGTCTTCGACCTCACGCCCACGTCGCGGCTGAGCTGCCAGATCCGGCTGAGCCCGGCGCTGGATGGACTGCGCCTTTCCCTTCCACCCGTCTGAAGGAGTGCTTCGATGAGCGAGAAAGTATTGCTGTCCCCGCCTGAGCTGGCCGCCATGATGACGGCGGAAAAGATCGTGGTGATCGACACGCGCAACCCCGACGCCTATGCCGCCGGCCACGTACCCGGCGCAGTGAACCTGCACGACATCTTCACCTACCTCGCGATGTCCACGCCCGAGGCGGTGGTTGCGTTGCGCGAAAAGTTCAGCGACGCGTTTGGGCAGGCCGGGCTGTCGGGGGCGGAGACGGCGGTCCTGGTCGAGGAAAGCATGACCAGCGGCTTTGGCCAGTCGTGCCGCGGTTACTTTTTGCTGAAGTATTTGGGCTACCCGAAGGCGATGATTCTGCATGGCGGGTTCATGGCGTGGAAGGCAGCGGGGCTGCCTGTGTCGACCGAACCGACGATGAGCACGCCGGCGGTGTTTCCGCAGTCGGACGCCGGGCTGCACATGATGCTGGACCGGGACGCGATGGTGGCCGCACTCGGCGACGGCGCGACGGTGCTGCTGGATGTACGCGACGTCGACGAGTGGATTGGCACCAGCAGCTCGCCCTACGGCCCGGATTTCTGCCCGCGTAAGGGCCGCATACCGGGCGCCCGCTGGGTCGAGTGGTACCGGCTGATGAAGCCGTCGGCCGCCGGGCCGGTGTTCAAGTCAAAGCAGGAAATCCTGGCCGAGTGCGCGAGCGTGGGCGTGACCCCGGCGACGACCGTGTATCTGTACTGCTTCAAGGGTGCGCGCGCGTCCAACTCCCTGGTCGCATTGAAGGAGGCCGGCATTACCGACGTACGGCTCTATTTCGGCTCGTGGAACGAGTGGAGCCGCGACGACAGCTTGCCGATCGAGACTGGTCTTCCGTACGCTATCGCCGCGGAATGAACGAAGTGGCGCCCCGATCACGGGGCGGCCAACGCGCCGATTGGATCAGCCATTGCCCGTAATCGATGACCCGTTTCAGCCCGGTGCCCATGTCGGCTGCGCCTGCTGCGCGCCGGCGCCGGCGCGCACGGAGGCATCGGCCGTTCAGGGTGCCGTGCTGCGCAGCCTGTTTCCCGACGCGACCCGGCGCCGCAGCTTTCTGAAGGCCGTCGGCGCTACCACTGCGGCGGCGGCGATTGCCGAACTGTTTCCGATGGCAGCGGCCGAGGCTTTGGCACAGGCCGCGCCCGGCCCGCTCGAGAAGCGGGACCTTACGATCGGCTTTATTCCGATCACGTGCGCGTCGCCGATCATCATGGCTAAGCCACTCGGGTTTTATGAGCGCTACGGCCTGAACGTCACTGTCGTTAAGACACCGAGTTGGGCCATCGTTCGGGATAAGGCCATCAATCGCGAGTACGACGCGGCGCACATGCTGGCGCCGATGCCGTTTGCGCTGTCGATGGGCGTCGGCTCCGTGCAGCAGGACTGGACGATACCGGCGATCGAGAACATCAATGGGCAGGCCATCACGCTGGGGTTGAAACATAAAGACCGGCGCGACCCGAAAACGTGGAAGGGCATGCGCCTCGCCATCCCGTTTCCATACTCGATGCATAATTATCTGCTGCGGTACTATTTGGCGGAGGCCGGGCTCGATCCCGACAACGACGTGACGCTTCGCACCGTGCCGCCGGCAGACATGGTCGCCAATCTACGCGCCGATAATATCGACGGTTTCCTGGGGCCGGACCCGGTCAATCAGCGCGCTGTGTTTGACGGGATCGGCTTCATCCATATCCTCAGTCGGGACATTTGGGACGGTCACCCGTGCTGCGCATTCGCCGCATCGCGGGCGTTTGCGACCGAGACGCCGAACACGTTCCTGGCGCTCACGAAGGCGCTGATCGACGCTACAACCTACGCTAACAAGGCCGAAAATCGGCTGGAGATCGCCAACGCCATCGCGCCGGCCGAGTACCTGAACCAACCCCCGGTCGTGGTTCGGCAGGCGCTTACGGGTAAGTTCGCCGATGGGCTGGGCAACATCATCGACCAGCCGCAGCGGGCCGGGTTCGAACCGTTTCCCTATGACGCGTTCGGCGTTTGGATTCTCACGCAGATGAAGCGCTGGGGCCAGATCAAGGGGGACGTCGCCTACACCGATGTCGCGCGCCAAGTCATGCTGGCCACCAATGCGGAAACGCTGATGCAACAGCAGGGCCTGACACCGCCCGTGCCCAGCCGCAAGACGATCGTGGTCATGGGTCGCCCGTTCGACCCCGCGCAACCCGAGGCCTACCTCGCTGCATTCGCTATCAAGCGATGACAGCCCGCGCACGGTCCGGACTGCTGTTGACCGCGCTGCTTGTGCTGGTGTTCGGCGGTTGGCAGTTGGCGACCATACCCGCTGCCGGCAAAGCGCCACCGATGGACAAGGCCTACGCCGAGATGATGGGCGTTGAGGCGCAGCAGGGCGGGCGGACAGCCATGCCGAGGCCGTCCGATATCGCCGAGCACCTATGGGATCAACTACGTGATCCGTTTTCCGGTCGGGGCACCAATACCCAGGGTATTGGTATCCAGCTCGCCTGGTCCCTGGGCCGGGTTCTGATCGGCTTCACTCTGGCGGCCGTGATAGCTGTGCCGCTCGGTTTCCTGATCGGCATGAGCCCGGTGCTGCACGGGGCTTTGAACCCGGTAATCCAGGTGCTGCGGCCGGTGTCGCCGCTGGCGTGGATGCCGCTGGCGCTGTTTACGATCAAGGATAGTTCGACCAGCGCCATCTTCGTCATCTTCATCTGCGCGATGTGGCCGCTGCTGCTGAATACGGCATTCGGCGTGGCGAACGTGCGGCGGGAGTGGCTCAATGTCGCTCGCACGTTGGAGGCAGGCCGGTGGCGGACGGCGTTTAGCGTCATCCTGCCGGCGGCGGCACCGACGATCATGACCGGGGCACGTATTTCGATCGGCATTGCCTGGCTCGTGATCGTCGCGGCCGAAATGCTCGTGGGCGGGCCCGGTATTGGCTATTTCGTCTGGGATCAGTGGAATAACTTGGCCATCGCGAACATCATCGTGGCGATACTGCTGATCGGCTTTGTCGGTATGGGCCTGGATCTGCTGCTTGAGCGTGCTGGGCGGGCATTCGCGTGGCGTGAATGACCAAGCCATGGCTGTCGATCGAGGGAATATCCCGGCGGTATGGCGCGCGGGCAGTATTCCAGGACGTATGGTTCGGGGTGGAGCGGGGCGAGTTCGTCGTTCTGATCGGGCACTCGGGCTGCGGTAAGACCACCATTCTGAACATTCTGGCCGGGCTGGAGTCGCCGGAGGACGGCGTGATCGTGCTCGATGGACATGAAATCAGCGGGCCGTCACTCGACCGGGCGGTTATTTTCCAATCGCATGCGCTGATGCCGTGGCTGTCGGCGCTGGGCAACGTGGCGTTTGCCGTGCGGGAGCGGAACCCCGGCTGGACCCGCGCGCATGTTCGCGACCATGCCCGCGGGGTGCTGCGGCTGGTGGGGCTGGACGATGCGGCCGACCGGATGCCGTCGGAGCTATCGGGCGGCATGAAGCAGCGGGTCGGCATCGCCCGGGCGCTGTCGATCGAGCCCGCGTTGCTGTTGATGGACGAGCCGTTCAGCGCGCTGGATGCGCTGACCCGCGGCACGCTGCAGGATGTAGTGCTGCGCCTGGTTGCCAGCCGCAATCAGACCGCCTTTATGATCACGCATGATGTGGACGAAGCGATTCTGCTGGCAGACCGTATCCTGCTGATGACCAACGGCCCCGACGCGCGGGTGGCGGAGGTGGTGGTGAACACCCTGCCCCGGCCGCGCGACCGGGCCACGATCCACCGCACGCCGGGCCACACGGCGTTGCGGAACCACATTGTGGACTTCCTCGTCACCCGCTCCCGCCTACTGGCCGGGACTCGGCCGCCGGGCTGGGACCCTCGGCACGTGACGGAGGTACGCCCTGCCCTTTCCCCCGGAGATTTCGATGAACGACGCCAAGACCGCTTTGGGCCTGAAGATCGTAGCCCTGAAGAAGCAGAAAAAATGGACCTGGGTGGAGGTCGCTTCTAGGCTCGGCCACGCTCCGGTTTGGACCTGCGCCGCGTGCCTGGGCCAAATGAGCATGACGGAGGAGACGGCGGAAAAGACCGGGCTGCTGTTCGATTTATCGCCGCACGAGGTCGAACTACTGGCCCAGGCCCCGTACCGCGGCAGCCTGCCGACAGCGGTGCCGACCGACCCGCTGATCTACCGGTTTTACGAGCTGATTCAGGTATATGGGACAACGTGGAAAGAAATGATCCATGAGGAGTTCGGCGACGGGATTATGAGTGCCATCGACTTCGACATGACATTGGAGCGGCAGCCGGACCAGAAGGGCGACCGGGTACGGATGACGATGTCGGGGAAGTTTTTGGCATATAAGCGATACTAAGCGCGGCTGGGCGATCCCGGTCGCCCAGCCGTATTTGTCAGATTAAAGTTTGTCGCGGAGAAGGCTTATCCCGCCCGCGGCGCGGTATCGGCGGTTTGTAGCGACACAGGCTTGCGCCTTACCCGATCCGTGCCGCAGCCGCGTCCAGCCGATGCGCCTCCGCTGTAAAGCTCTTCACGCGGTCGCGGATCTCCTCCACGACCTCCGGCTTGGCGCGCGCCACAAAATCCGCGTTGCCTAGCTTTTTCGCCGCCTTGTCCGCCTCCGCCAGCGCACGGTCGCGCTCGCGGGCTAGGCGGGCGCGTTCGGCGTCGAGGTCGATCAGGCCCTCCAGCACGATGACGACCGTCGCCTCGTCTACAACCACCTGCGCCGAGCCCGGCGGAAATGCGCCCTCCAGCGCGGCCACGCTGCTGGCCCGGGCCATGCGGGCGATCACGCCGGACCAGGCCGTAGCGCGGTTTAGCGTTATATCCGACGCGCCGGCTAGCAGTATTGGCGCCAGGGCCGAGGGGGGTACGTTCATCTCCGACCGCACCATCCGCACGGCACCGACCATACGCACGAGCCAGTCCAGCTCCGACCGAGGTGCTTCCGCATCCGGTAGCGCCATGGCCGTGGGCCAGGGTGCCCGGATCAGCGTACAGGGCGCACCGTAGCCGAGTTCGTTCCACAAATGCTCGGTCACGAACGGCATGGCCGGGTGCAGCAGGCGTAGCGTGATCCCCAGCACATGCGCGGCCGTCGCGCGGATTTCGGCCGTATCCGGGCCCGGCGGTTGCAGGCCGGGCTTGGCGAACTCCAGAAACCAGTCGCAATAGGTGTTCCAGGTGAAGCGATACAGCGCGGCCGCGTAGTCGTCGAACCGGTAGGCTTCGAGGGCTGTCGTCGCCTCGGCAATCGCCGTGTTGGTTGCGTCCAACAGCCAGCGACACAGCGGCGTACGGGCCTGGGCCGGGTCGAATGCCGGGTCCGGTGCCACGCCGTTCAACTCGCCGAACCGGGCCGCATTCCACAGCTTGGTGGCGAAGCTGCGGTTTCCCTCCACCCGGGCCGTGCTGAACTTCACGTCCCGCCCGGGCCCGGCCAGCGCGCACACGGTGAAGCGTAGCGCGTCCGTGCCGTAGGTCGCGATCATGTCCAGCGGATCGATGACGTTACCGCGGGTCTTGCTCATTTTCTGGCCGCGTTCGTCCAGCACCAGGCCATGGATGTAGACGGTGCGGAACGGTACGGCGCCCTGGAAGTGCAGGCCCATCATCATCATCCGGGCAACCCAAAAGAAGATGATGTCGAACCCGGTCACCAGCACGTCGCCGGGGTAGTGCCGCGCCAGCTCCGGCGTGTGTTCCGGCCAACCCAGCGTGCTGAACGGCCATAGGGCACTGCTGAACCAGGTGTCCAGCACGTCCGGGTCGCGGTCGATGACGGTGGGCGTGCCGTAATGCGCGAGGGCGGCGGCCTGCGCGTCGGCTTCCGTCTCGGCCACGAATACCTGGCCGTCCGGGCCGTACCAGGCGGGGATACGGTGACCCCACCACAATTGCCGGCTGATGCACCAGGGCTGGATGTCGCGCATCCATGCGAAGAACGTATTCTCCCACTGGCGGGGGACGAACTGGGTTGTGCCGTCTTGCACGGCGGCAATCGCGGGCTGTGCGAGGGTAGCGGCGTCGCAGTACCATTGCGTGGTCAGTAACGGCTCGATCGGTACGGCGCTGCGGTCGCCATGCGGGACCTGATGCGTATGCGGCTCGGTACGAACCAGCAGCTCTAGCCGCTCTAGCTCTGCCACGATTTGCTTGCGGGCATCGGCGCGGTCCACGCCCGCCAGCCCGCGCACGAAGTCGCTGTGGTGTAGGCCGGGGCCGGGCTCGATCTCGTCCAGCATAATTCGGCCCTGGCGATCCAAGATCGACGGCATCGGCAGGTCATGGCGGCGGCCGACCTGGAAGTCGTTGAAGTCATGCGCTGGCGTGATTTTGACGGCGCCCGATCCCTTGGTGGGGTCGGAGTACGTGTCGGCGACGATCGGGATACGCCGGCCCGTGAGCGGCAGGATCACGGTTTGGCCGATCAATGCCGTGTAGCGATCGTCCTCCGGATGGACGGCGACGGCGGTGTCACCGAGCATCGTTTCCGGCCGGGTGGTAGCGACGGTGATCGTACCCCCGCCCTCGATCGGGTAGGCGATATGCCACATGGAACCACGAACCTCGCGCGCCTCGACCTCCAGATCGGAAATGGCGGACTGCATTTTCGGGTCCCAGTTGACCAGCCGCCGGTCGCGGTAGATCAGGCCTTGCTGGTGCAGCGTCACGAATACGCGGCGGACGGCGGCAGACAGGCCCTCGTCCATCGTAAAGCGCTCGCGGTCCCAATCGAGCGATGCGCCCAGCCGGCGTAGCTGCGTTGTAATGACGCCGCCGCTGGTGTCCTTCCACTGCCATACGCGATCGATGAATGCCTCGCGGCCCAGTCCCTGCCGGGTTTCGCCCGTCTCGGTCAGCTGGCGTTCGACGATCATCTGTGTGGCGATACCGGCATGGTCGGTGCCGGGCATCCATAGGGCGTCGCGGCCCTGCATGCGGCGCCAGCGGATGAGCACGTCCTGCAACGTCATCGTCAGCGCGTGGCCAACGTGCAGGCTGCCGGTAACGTTGGGCGGCGGGATCATGATGGTGTAGGGCGCGCCGGCTGCATTGCCCGCGTGGAAAGCGTCCGACTGCTCCCACCCGGAATAGATTAGGGGTTCCTGGGTGGCGTGGTCGAAGGATTTGCTGAGCATGGCCGCCCTTGTACGGGGCTGCGTGGGCGGGCGCTACCGCGAGCGCTACGGTGTTGTGCGGCTGACGACGCGCTCGATCTCGGCCCGGACCAGGCGTTCGACCATAGGGGGCAAATGGTGGTCGAGCCACGCCTTTAGTATCGGGCGTATCTCGTCCCGCACCACGTCCTCGATCGTTGGGCCCTGACGATGGGTTTGCGTGCTGCGGTTGCCCGCCAAAGCCTGAACCAGCATGGCGACGGATGACGCGGCGGACGCGGCGGCGGCGGGCGCGACCAGACCCTCATGCGGGGCGGACTGCACAGACTCGGTGTCGAAAAGTGCGGGGGCGGGGGCGGCTTGGGCGGTTGGGAGTGCCACGTTCCCGGCCTCCACCAGCATCGACTGATCCAACACCAGCGTGTCGTCCAGTTTCAAACCGGATTCCAAGATTGAGGGGGAAGAAGGCTTCAATTCGTCCTCGTTCAAAATACGGCGGATGGAAGCTAAAATATCATCCATCGACGGGTCGGTCCCGCTTGGCCCAGCAAATGGCGCCGGTCCAGCCATCGCGGGAGCCGGCGTGTCCACCATCATCGCCCCGGCTGGTCGGTTGCCGCGTCGCCTGTGCCCCACAGCTTGCCGCGCACCGCGTTATAATACGCCGTCTCGTCATACAGCGCGACGTTCAGCGCCAGGTCGCGGGCCGTCAGCCGGCCCACTGCGGCCGCCACGGTATAGCTTGCGGTCACCAGGCCACTAAGGTTCTGCACCAGCGTGACGCGGGAGTTCAGTAATGCCTGCTCCGCATTCAGCACGTCGAGCGTGGTCCGGCTACCGACGATCGCCTCCCGCTCCACGCCTTCGAGCGCGATCTGGTTGGCGCGGATCTGGGCGCGCGTACTGTCGATCGTGAAGCGGGCGGCGGCCAGCGTCTCCCACGCCTGGGCCGCCTGCTGGATGGCCTGACGCCGTGCATCGTCCACCGTGCGGCGGGTCTGCTGTTCCTGCTGCCGGGCCTGACGGACGCGCGAGTACTCTGCACCACCCTGATAGATCGGCACGCTCGCATTCAGCAGTACCTGGGCACCGATGGACCGTTGAGCCGCAATGGACGCATTGTCGCTGCGCGCGCCGGACGCCTGCAGGCTGACCTGCGGCATCAACTGGCTGAAGGCGAGGTCGATTGCATCACGGGCGCTGGAATTGTCGAACAGGGCGGCGATGACGTTCGGGTTATTGGCCGCGGCGAGTTGCGTTGCTTCGGTCTGATTGTTGACCGGGTTACGCAGCGGCTGTGGTTCGACTAGCTGGCCTGGCAGCTCACCCACTTGGCGGCGGTATGTGGCGCGCGACGTCTGCAGGTTGCCCTCGCCGGTCTGACGCTGGGCGCGGGCACCGGCCAGCGCGGCCTCGGCCTGGGCCACATCGGTACGGGTGATCTCACCGACGCGGAAGCGGTCGTTGGTGGCCTGTAACTGCCGGGCCAAGACCTGCTCGTTATTGATATTTAGCTGCAATAGCTGCTGCGCCTGGATCACGCCGACGAAGGCGTTGACCGTGTCGCTAAACACCTGTTGCTCAGAGGCGATCAGCCGGGCGCGCTGGGCGAACACACGGTTATCGGCCTGGCTGGTGCCGGCGCGGGTGGCGCCGCCACGGTACAGGGGCTGGGTGAGGGTAGCCTGTTCGGTGAAGATGTCGCGGTTATTGCGGCGATTGACGATCTGCCCGCCACTGGCGGTTCGAAAGCTGCCATCGCCATAGCCCACGCCGCCCGACACCGTGATCTGAGGCCGCCAATTCGATAGGGCCTGCGGCACGCCCTCGTCGGTCGCGCGCAGAAGGGCACGAGCGGCCTGTAACGAGGGATTGTTGGAGTAGGCAAGCGCCAGGGCGTCCGACAATGTGCGGGGCTGTGCGAAAGCGGGGGCCGCGTGCAGTCCGGCCAACATCAGAAGTGCGGCGCGTACGTTCATGCAACGGACCATGACACGGCCGGGCTAAAACTGGAAGGTGGGCGCGGGTGCCAGCGGACGGAGCATCGGCGTGGCGCAACTGAACGATGCAGTGTGGCCCAACGGTGCGGTTGGGGCGCCCCGTTCGGCCAACACGCCCTGACCGGTGCCATCGCGGTCGATGACGGTCACCAGCCGCCCGCCAACCGGCACCAACGCGGCAATGGCCGGCGGAATGTCGCGGACGGCGCCGTCGATGATGATGATGTCCCATGGTCCGGGCAGGCCTTGGTCGAGCGGGCCCTCGGCGACCGTTACGCCGGGTGACAGCTCTGCCAACAGGGGGCGTGCGATGGCGAGCAACGCAAGATCTTGCTCCAGCGCCGTGACCTGGCCACCGCACGCTGCCGCCAGCGCCGCGCCGTAGCCCGGGCCGCCGCCTATGATCAGTACGCGGTCGCCGTCACGGATGCGGGCGAGTTGGACCAGGCGGGCGATGACCATGGGCTCCGTCAGGAAGCGTCCGCCGCCGAGGGGTACGTCCTCGTCGACGTAAGCTATCGACTGGGCCTGGGGCGGCACGAAGCGCTCCCGCGGCAGGGTGCGCATGGCACGGATGATGCGCGGGTCGATGACTTTATTGGGCCGAACTTGACCGTCCACCATGAAGGTGCGGGCGGCGGCGGTGTCTTGGTTCATTCGCGGCCCTCGGTGTGCCGGGCTCGTATACGGGGTGGGTGTGCGGTGCGGCAAGCGTGACCCGTGGGCGTCCATTGGGGCGTGGCGCTTGACCCAGGTGCGGCGTGTGGCCGATAGGAGAGGTGTGAGGTCCGGTGGCAGAGTGGTGATGCAGCGGCCTGCAAAGCCGCGAATGCCGGTTCGATTCCGGCCCGGACCTCCATGCGCCCGTCCGATGTAACAGGGTTCGAGAGGCAGAGGCCGCCGTGCCGGCTCCATCGGCCCTTCAGGCACTCCGCACAGCCGGCTATCCGGCTTGGCTATCCCGCCCGCCCGGGGAGTTTCTAAGCCATTCCGACATCCTGATTGATGCCATGGGGGTCGCGAAGTATCGCGCGATTTCGGTCTGTCTTCCGCCTTAAAAGGTCATCCGTGGAGCAATGTGTTCAGAGAGGATATGCAAGCGCGTGCCCGTCCTCATTTCCTAGAAGACGCAACCGATGAACCTCGCGTTCGTGGCCACAAGCCTTGGACACATGCGGCGACGGTCGGAGTTTCCAAAAGAAAGTCGGCCGCTGCCGTTGGCCGTTAAAAGCGCTGCCGGCGATGCGGAAGCAAAGGCCTCGATCACAAACGCGGCGCTGTCGACTGATGTGAGGGGCGGTTTCGCGGGAACGGAGGACGCGTTGCGCGCGCCTTCGGCCGAGACATACCGGCGTCGGAACGGTCTCATCGAGGGCGTCTTGATCAGGCTTACGACGAGCTTGTCGGTAAGCACCCTACCCTCATCACCGATTGAATTTTCCTGAAATTATTGGTCCAAAAAGAATTCTGGGCCTTCGAACGCCATACCGATCGCGGTAGGTTCACCGTTGGACCGGTAACCCGAAATGAGAAACGGGCAAGAGCCCTCGAGGTATTTATGGCAGTGATGTTCGCCACC
>JANPPS010000114.1:0-4176 GCA_031428635.1 Rhodospirillales bacterium | reverse complement strand
AATCCCGTCTCCCGCCCCGCAGCAGCTTGCAGAATAGTCATGTTTGTAAAGCCATTAAGCCGTCGGCTTGCTTCCACCATGCGGGCATTACGCGGATTAGGCTCAACCGCCAGTACGGAGCCAGTTGGCCCAACGCGGCTCGCTGCCATCATGGCGAAGACCCCGATGTTGGCGCCGATGTCGATGACGTGCAGGCCCAGGCGCAACAGCGCCGAAAAGACGGCCATCACATCGGGCTCATACACGCCATTCAGCACGTGATAGCCCACGGCAAGGTCGTCGGACCGGGCCAGCAACCGATAGCCGTCTAATTGCGCGATTTGCGGGGCCACACCGATGTCTGGATCCTGCAATCTGCGGCGATGAAACTCCAGACTGTTAACGTAGCTGGATACGACTGCGCCCAACGACTCGCCCACCCGCGCCGAGTGGCCGGCCCACTCCTCAGCATGCGGCTCCCGCCCGAGAAGTAGCCGGAAGCAGGCGCGGACGTCCGCCTCGGTCGCGTGGGCTTCGCCTTCACCGGCGGTGGCCGAACCACTCATGGTAGTACCGCCACGGTAAAGCGATTATCGGCGACCGATACGCTGTAGCGGTAGCGTTCTTGAACGGGCTGCGGCACCCATCCGGCAGCGGTTGGGACGTAGCCGACGCTGTTTACGATAATGGAGCAAACAACAAAGTCAGCCCGCGCTGTCGGGCCCTCTGCGACCGTATTGGGATCGATTTTATTGTAAATATTTTCGATCCTTATCACGCGGCCAACCTCGGCCAAGACTTCCGGACGCCCACAAAGCGGCTGCGGCGCCATGCAGCCCGCGCCAGCGAGCGCTGCGGCAAGGACACAAGCCTGTCGAACAAACACCATTCGCGAAGACCTATCTGCGCGGTGTCAGCCGTGCAACCGCACAATGATCGTGCCGATTGCTAAACCCGGCCCAAACGGGACCGAGGTCACCGCCGAAATGCCGGTACTGCGGCCGGACCATAGTGCCATACCAATACCCGCCGCCGCGCCAAGCAGTACGACGTCGCCCAGCCCATCCAAGCCAACCCAGGTACCCGCTGCGGCCAGCAGCTTCGCATCCCCTTGCCCCAGACCCTCCCGCCCGCGCCAAGCGCGATATAAAAGTGCGATCAGCCTGAATACGATGTAGCCGACCGCAGCACCCAGGGCGCAGTTCATCAGCCGCCACGGTTCTAGCCACCACGTTACGACCAGCCCGCCAGCCAGTAACGGTAACGTTAGCGCGTCCGGCAGACGCCCGTGCTCAACGTCGATCCACGCGAGCGTAAGAAGCGTCCAGCCCAAAGCACAATCGGCCCACGTGTCAGCCGGATCGGACCACGCCACCACGACGACGCCCAGTGCGACAAGGATTGCCGCGATCTCGATTTGCCAATGGAATGGGTCGATCGCGGCACCACACGTCCGGCAACGCCCGCGTTGCAGGGCATAGCTTAGCAACGGAACTAGCTCGATTGGCGACAGCGCGCGGCCGCACGAATCGCACGCTGACCGGGACACTACAACGGGACGCCCGGCTGGCAGCCGCCGTACCAGGACGCCGACCACGCTGCCTACGAACGGCGCCGCCAGCAGCGGCCAGACCCAGTCGATCAACACGTCCCTTTCCGTCTTGCCTCGCCATGGCGGCCCACCCATGTCAAATCGACCCAAATGGCCCGGATCCAGCAATCAATGCCGCCTGCCGCACATCCCGACGCGAGCTTGGATGCCGGGCGTTCCATTCCCGATGCGGAAGCCTTGCTACGGGTCCTGGTTGAACGCAAGCAACTCGATACTCGGGCAATAGAACGTGCCCGCCGGGTTGCGCAGGAGACGGGTCAGCGAACGGAAGCGGTACTGAGCCAACTGGGCCTCGTCACCGACCGGGATCTTGCCGACGCACTCGCGGCCCTTTTCGACGCAGCGATTACGGCACCGGCCGGGTACCCAGTTGCCCCTATCCTGCCCGACCGCCTAACGGGCCGATTTTTGCGTCATGCGCGCGCTGTTCCGCTTGCCATCGACGATGGCCTATTGCGCGTTGCGCTTGCTGACCCGCTGGATCGTTTCACCCCTGCCGCAATCGCCGCCGCAACCGGCTATCGTGTTGCGATAGAGGTCGGGGTCCCTGTCGAGCTGGAGGCTGCCCTCACCCGCCTTTACCCGGACCAACCCGCCCGGGGGCTGGAACCGGAGGGCGCGGCCGGCCCTGACGAAGACGCGGAACGCCTACGTGACCTCGCCAGCGAGGCACCGGTCATCCGTATCGTCAATCAGATCATTGCCCGGGCGGTCGAGACCCGAGCATCCGACATCCATATCGAACCATTCGAGGACCGCCTTCGTGTTCGATATCGGAATGACGGCAATCTTCAGGAGGCTGAGAGCCCGCCCCCGCGCATGGCCGCGGCAATAATCTCACGTATAAAGATCATGGCCCGGCTCGACATCGCCCAGCGCCAAATACCGCAGGATGGTCGCATTCAGATGGCCGTACGCGGCCAAGATATCGACTTTCGCGTCGCGACCATTCCCACGCTACATGGCGAGACCGTCGTCTTACGGGTGCTCGATCGCAGCGCTGTCCGCTTTGACTGGGATGCGCTGGGCTTGGCATCCGCCGTCGTCGACCGGTTTCTCGCCGCGCTCCGTCTGCCCAATGGCATCGTGCTCGTCAGCGGCCCGACCGGTAGTGGTAAGACGACGACCCTCTATACCGGCCTGCTTGCATTGAACTCGATCGAGCGAAAGATCGTGACGATCGAGGATCCGATTGAGTATCACCTTGATGGCGTTGTTCAAAGCCAGGTGAAGCCGCAGATCGACCTCGACTTCGCCAGTCTGTTACGCGCCAATTTGCGGCATAACCCCGACGTGATCATGGTGGGCGAAATCCGCGATGGCGAGACGGCGCAGATCGCGACCCAGGCCGCACTGACCGGCCATCTGGTGCTGTCGACCGTACATACCAACTCGGCCGCCGCGACTATCACCCGGCTTCGCGACATGGGTCTAGAGGACTACCTTCTGACCGCTGTGTTGCGGGGCGTTCTTGCCCAACGGCTGGTCCGGCGCCTTTGCGGCTCGTGCAAGCGGGAGGCAGATGCGCCGCCGGCGTTGGTCGAGCGCTTCGGTCTCGATCAGCGCGTTGGTCGGCGACCGATCACGTTGTGGCATCCGGTAGGTTGCTCGCAGTGCCGCGACACAGGCTACCACGGCCGCCTCGCAATCGCCGAGTTCCTGACCCTCGACGCAGGTATCGAGCGACTGATCTTCGCACGCGCCGACCACCTGGAGATCGAGCGCGCAGCCGTTGCAGCCGGCATGGTTCCAATCTTCGACGCCGGTTTGGACGCGGCACTGTCCGGGTTTACCACGCTTGAGGACGTCGTTCGTAGCATTCGCGCCGAACTATAGTGCCCAGTTTTCGCTACACGGCGATCTCCGCCGCCGGAACTGTTCAGCAGGGCGTACTCGATGCGCCTGACCAGGCCGGCGTCATCCGTGCGTTGCAGGACCGCGGTAGCACGCCGCTACGGGCGGAACTGGCAGAGGCTGAGTGGGGTGGGTTGGCCCGGCTGCTAGGCACTAAGCTAACGGGCGGCGGTGGCCTGTCTCGGCAACAGGTCGCCGAATTTATCCGCGGACTGGCGGTAATGTTGGGCGCCGGGCTCGATCTCGACCGGGCGTTGCGTTTTTTGGTGGAAACGGCGCCGAACCGGCGTATCGGCGCGGCAGTGGAGCGGATCAGGTCGGCGGTTCGCGACGGCGGCACGCTGACGTCGGCGCTGTCGCAACAGCCAGATAGTTTTCCGCCAGTGCTGATCGGCATGGTCCGTGCTGGCGAGGCCGGGGGCAAACTGGCTGAAACGCTGGACCGGCTGGCGGGCCTGCTGGACCGGCAACGCACGCTGGCGGGAAATATTCGCGCAGCGCTGGTCTACCCCGTGGTGTTGGTCGTCGCGGCATTAGCCTCAGTCACGCTGTTGCTGACCCAAGTACTACCGCAGTTCACGCCGATTTTTGTGCAGAACGGCGCCGCTCTGCCCGGGCCGACCCAATTCCTGGTCGACGCCGGAGCGTTTTTATCCGACTGGGGCGTCGTGATGTTGGTGGTATTTCTGATAGCCGGTCTTGCAAGTCGGGCACTGCTCCGGCGGCCCGGC
>JANPPS010000113.1:0-3720 GCA_031428635.1 Rhodospirillales bacterium | reverse complement strand
CGCGCCCAACCCTGCGAGCGCCGGATGATCGCCACGCCGCGCGCCCGCCCGGCGCCGTTTGACGAGTGCGGCCCGGCCGTCGCGGCCCTGTTCGACTGCCGGTTTTGGATGGAAACGAGCGTGGCTGACAATCAGCGCCGCCTATCGCTCGTGTTCTTTGGCCTGCCTGCCGACGTCGCTGCCGCCGAGTACCTGATGCACCTGATCGCCGGCGCGTTCGAGACGGAGGGCAACCGGTTCCGCCGAGGCCCGGAGTACACAAAGGGCCGGGGTAACGGCCGGCGCGTGCTGCATACGTCATTCGTGCTCGGCATGGGTCATGGCATCCAGCAGGCGCTGCGAGCGATGCAGGCGGCGCGGGTCGCTCGCCACGCGACGACCGGCCGTGACCTGGTGGTGGCAAAGGCCGGGGTAGTCGACGCCGAGTACGACAAGCTTGGCCTGCGCATGCGGACCCGGGTGACGGCCGACCGCCGGGTCAACCGGGAAGCGTACGGATCGGGCCATGCGGCGGGTGAGCGGTTCCAGGCGGCGCCGGCGTTGAAGAGCGGGTGACCGGTGACAGTGAGCAACGACCGTGCTAGGGATTTGAGCCGTAAAGAAGGGGCTGGCGTGTCGCGTCTTCGGATTAAGTCGTTCGCGTTGGCGGGTGTCATACTGTTGCTCGCTTCCCCGGCTTGGGCGCGTTCGAGCGGCGGTTATTCCACCGGCGCGCGCACGCCCTCGGTCGGTGGCGGTGGTTACTCGCGCACCCCGTCATATGGCGGTGGTGGGTACAGTCGGGGCGGTAGTTCGAGCTTTGGTATGCCGTCGGCCGGCGACCGGTCGTTTAATCAGGGGCGTTCGGGTAACGCGCTGAACCAGTACCGTCAGCAACAGGACCTGTCGCGCCGGGCGCAGCAACCGCAGCCGGCCCCAAACTATGGCGGCGGCAGTGGTGGGTCCTATGGCGGTGGCGGGCTATTCGGCGGCGGGCAATCGTATCAACCGGCCCGGCCTGCCTACCGCGATGCTCAGGGCCGATTCCAAAGTGAGTCCAATTGGTACCGCGACCGTGGCTGGGCACCGCCGAGCCAGCAATACTATCAGCAGGGACCACGCAGCTTCGGCGTCTGGGACGGTATCTTTCTGTGGTCGTTGCTGAACAACCTCGGCCGATCCGGCTCGGGTGACTGGTTTAGCAACCACCGCGACGACCCCGGCTACCAGCAATGGCGGCAGGAGGCAGATCGGCAGGCCCAAACTAACACGGAGTTGCACCAACAGCTTGATCAGCTCGACAGCCAGCTGAAAGAAAAGCAAGGCCAGCCGCAGGACCCGGGCTATTTGCCGCCCGGCGTACCGGCCAGCGTGGCCGCGGCTCCGGCGCCCGAACGCACACCGACCGTCGCGGGTGCGCGCCGATCCTCCGGCTGGGTGTGGCCGGTGTTGCTCGTAGGCGGCGGCGGTCTGGGCTACCTGGCATTTGCCCGCCGTAAGCCGTCCGCGTCGTCCGCTGGAGGGGGTAGGCCGCCGTCCACCCAGCTCGGTCAGGCCGCGAACTTGATTCGTAACAAGCTGTCCGGGGAGGCGTACACGCCCGACCGGTTCCGCGTCGGCATGACGATCGCCGTCGACCCGACGCCGTTCATACTGGCCGGCCCGGGCGTGAAGGTGCAGCCGCCCGATACCGCCAGCGGCCAAATCAGTGTCGAGGCTGTGGGCGTGGCCGAAAGCGGCGGCACGCGCCTCACGCGCCTCTATCTGCCCAATGAGAGCGGCATGGTGCAGTTGCATCTGGACTCAGGCGGCCTGCCGGACGAATGCCGGTACTTCCAGACGATCGACGAAGTGACCCCCGCCGATACCAATGAGTGGGGTGCCTGGCTCGATCCGGCCGAGGGCATGATTGGCTGGCCCGATTTCCAGACCAAGGACGGCAAGAGCTACGCCCGCGTGTGGTCGCCGGGCCAAAATCGCACGCCGCCGCGCGATTTGAACGAGACGGTGCAGACCCTGTCCGGCGCCCGCGTCGTGAAGTCGCAGGCGATGCTGTACGCGGCCCCCACCAATGCGGCCCAACCCGCGCCACAGACCGAGTACATCCTGGTGCAAGCGATCGAGGACGGGTCACGCGCCTATGTCCAGATCAGTGCCGGGCTGGACATCAATCCTACCACGCTGCAACTCGCATAAGGGCCCGCCATGATCCTGGAAACGCTGTTTGCCGGCCTGCCGATCCTGGCCACGCAGTTCCTGACCACCTTCGCGTTGCTGGGGATCGGCGTCGCCGCCTATTTCGCGATCACCCCGTTCGATGAGCGGCGGCTGGTGCAGGACGGTAACGTGGCCGCCGCCGTGCTGATGGGCGGTACGGTGCTCGCTTTGTCGATCCCGCTGGCGGCGACGCTGGCCAGCAGCGCGTCGCAGGTCGACATCCTTATTTGGGGTCTGGTCGCGCTGGTTATTCAGCTGCTGACCTTTTTTATCGTCAGCACGTTGATACGCGGCCTGAATGCGCACATCGAGCGCGGAAACGTCGCCATGGCGATTGCGGTCGTCAGCATTCAGTTAGCCGTGGCGCTGCTGAACGCCGGCTCGATGGCCGGCTAAGGTTTAACCAAAAACGGGAGAGCACGCATGTACACGTTCATCAAGAACCTAGTTGGCGTTAAGGCCGATACGGCCATGAACAGCGCTGTCGAAGCCATCGTTCGATGGGATCCACAGAGTGCGACCGAGGCCGAGCTGCGCACGATGGAGCAGCATTTGGATGAGTTAGGCCAGCAAGTCGCGCGCGCCCGACAGCAGTTCGACCAGGAGACGAGGGAGGCAGACGCCATCGACCTGCTGTCCCATCAGCGCATGGCCGCTGCCGAACAGATCCAGCATCAGATGGATACCGCGACGGATCCGGCAACAAAGACCAGCTATGAAAAGAGCCTATCAACCCTGGTGACAATGCTGGAGAGCATGGCGCCCGACGTAGCGCGTGAGAAGCAGGACGCGGACGACGCGAAAGACTTCCTGACGTCATTGGAGTCGACCTATTCCGCTGCCGGCGCGAAGCTGAAGGGCGCCCGCGACGCGCTGAACCGCGCCCAGCGCGACATGGGCCGCGCCGACCAGCAGAAAGAGATGGCGGACCAGCGGGCCGAAGCCGCACGACAGGCGGCCGGCTTGTCGGGCGCGACCAACAGCCTGAACGTCGCGCTGAAGGCGATGCAGGACAACGCGTCCCGTAACCTGGCTACGGCCGAGGCGCAGAACATGAAGGCGAAGATGCTGGCCCCGACCGAGCCTGAGAAAGAGGACAACAACATCGCACAGGCGATGCAGCAGGTGCAGGGCAAGTTGCCGGCGCCCACGAACCTCGCGGACCGGATGTCGGCGTTGCGACAGAAGCAGCTGCCTGCGGCGTAAGCAGCCACTTCTGGCCGGGTATTAGGGCGACGGGCACGGCGGCTTGCACGCCCGCCCGTCGCCCGATACATAAACCCGCCACGTAAGGAAGCCGCTATGACCGCCACGCCGAAGCCTGTTTACGCCGCCCGCAAGCAAAAAGTTCCGCCGTTTGCTCGGTTCAAGGGCACGTCGGTATGGCGCCAGTTCAAGCTCCGGGCCCGCGAGTTCGCCTTGTATAAGGCGGCTCAGGCTACCAAGGGCTAGGCTGCCGCGGCACAACACCGCGCCAGCCTAACCACGTAGGCCCACGACTCGATCGGGGCCTACGCTTCGATC
>JANPPS010000112.1:0-4087 GCA_031428635.1 Rhodospirillales bacterium | reverse complement strand
ATCGCGCGGGTCTGTACGGACCCGGCCCCGTGGCGATTGGCGGGGCGGATCGGGATTGGGGGCGCGCTCGGGCTGCTGATGGCCGCGCCGGCGTTGTGGTCGTTCGCGCATTTCCTGCTGCATGGCACGTCGGAAAACCATCGGCTGTCTTTCTTTGGGGCGCTGACGCCGTCCATCTCCGGCGTGAACATGCTGCTGTGGCTGTTTCCCTATGCAACCGGGCCGGTCGGCGCGTTCCTCACGTCCGATCCGGGCGGGGCGTACCCGGGGCTCATCTCCTATCACGGGGGTTACGTGGGGGCCGGCATCGTCACACTGGCGTTGGCCGGGCTGTTCGGGCGGGGGCATCGTGCGGTGCGGTGGGCGGCCGGGCTCTTTGTGGCATTGGCCTTACTCTATGTGCTGGCGGTGCCGGGCGTGGCGGATGCGATCAACCTGATCCCACTGCTGTCGATGGTGCTCGTTCCCCGCTACGCCATTGCGGCCATGGAATTCGCCTGCATCGTGCTGGCGGTGCTGGCGGTCGATGATTGGCGTCGCGGCTCCCTGCGGTCGTGGGCGCGATGGGTGGCATTGGGTGGCGTGCTGATTACCACGGCCGTGGCCCTAGGGACGGGGTGGCCGGTGCTGGCCCGGATGGCAGCGACCGCGCCCGGCTTCTTGCACTGGCCGGTTGCGGCGCTGGCTTACGGGCTGGCGTTGGTCGCGACGCTGCTGGTTCTGCTACGCGCCCGTCCGACCCGGCTGCATGTCGCGATCGTGTGTGGCCTGCTGGTGGCCGATGGCGCGCTGATGACGACCGTGGGCTACGCGACCGGCCAGCGCGACGTAGAGATCGATACCGCCGCGACGACGTTCCTGCATGACCGGGTCGGGCTGCAGCGCTTCTACACGCTCGGCCCCTACCGCCCGAATTACGGGGCGTATTTTGCGACCGGCCAGCTGAACTACGAGTACCTGCCGATCCCGCGCGACTGGGCCACCTACGTGACGACAGCGCTGGACCCGGCCGCCCATCCGGTCATGTTCCGGGGCGACGGGCCGGAGCCGCCGGGAACGCCAGCCGACGCCCCCACCCACGCCCAGTCGCTGATTGGCAACATGGACGCCTATCTGGCGCTGGGTGTGTCCTACATCGTGACGCCGCATGACGGGGGGCCATGGAGCCGCACGGTCGCGACCGGCGTACCGGGGACGGGGGGCACCGTGACGCTCGAACCCGGACAGTCCTTAGATGGTACTGTAACCGTCCCGGCCGGCATGCTGTCGGGCTTCTCGTTGGCCCTCGGCACGTTCAACGGTCAGGCGGACGGGCGGCTGACGATCGAGGTGTGTGCGACCGAATGCCGGGCGGGTGTTATCGACGTCCGGGGCGCGGCCGATAACGCGTTTGCCCGCGTGGCTCTGAACCCACCGCTGCCGCAATCGGGCCAGCCGCTGCGCTGGCGCGCAACCTATGCCGACAGCGCGCGGGGGATAGCGGTGTATGGCGGGGCGGCGGCGATGGTGCGAGTGGAGTACCAGCCCGACCGCCCGGTACCGCCAATTATCTACTTGGACCGCATCATGGACGTGTACCAGGTGCTGGGGCTGCCATACGCCGACAGTGTTTGCCGCCTGACGGTGCGCGGATTGGATAAGATGGACGCGCAATGCGACGAGCCCGGCGTGCTGGTGCGGCGGGCGCTGTTTTTCGACGGATGGCGCGCGACGGTGAACGGGGTATCGGCGGCGATCGAACCGTATCAGGGCGTGATGCAGCAGGTCGCGTTGCCGGCGGGGGCGAGCACGGTGCGGTTTTGGTATGCGCCGCCATACGCCGGCTTATGTTGGGTGCTGGCGGCCTTGGGACTGGGTGGGGTGATAGTTCTGAGTAGAATGCGCTGTTTCACTCTGATTGGCAGGGCTGCAAAACTTAGGCCGTAATCGAAATAGTATAACATTTTGTGTAAGTCTCAGACCAAGTGTTATAGTGGTAAAATAGTTGTGAACGGCTTGAGGAGGAGTGCCGACATACAAAGTCTCGATCTGGCACTCGGGCCAACCACCAGGATTTTGAGAGCTGAATGGCGCGATGCTCTCTGTCTGACCCACAGGCAACGTCCCGCCGCCTGACTTAGTGACGGATCACGTGTTGACCTAGTCATTGCGATTACATGGCTATTGCTGCGCTACAGTAAAATCGATTGGAACCCGGAGTTTGGTATCGGTAGGAGTCGACATGGAAAAAAAGCAGAAGCAGTGAACGAGGAGCACACACAGGTCGGTTTGACTAGTTGTGACCTTGAGCCAATTCACATTATTGGCGCTGTGCAGCCAATCGGTTTTCTTATCGCGACCTCGGTAGACTGGGTAATTTCGCGTGTTTCAGCGAACGCGCCCAGCTTTCTCGGCGGGTCTGTTCAGGATCTATTGGGTGCTACGATTAGTGACGTGTTCGTCACAGCGGCGGTCCACGCTATTCGCAACGAAGTCACAATGCTTCGCGGCTCAGACGCGGTCGAACGCATCTTCGCAATTGCGCTCCAAACCGGCGGCGCCCTATTCGACGTCGCCATTCATGTTTCAGGTTCAACGATAATTCTTGAGGCGGAGCCTAGTCAGCCTCCAGGGGAATTGAACGCGGCCGCGATGGTCCGCTCGATGATGGCGCGGATGCAAGGGCAGACGAATCTGGCGCGCGAAGCGGTACGGCTGGTCCAGAGCCTGACCGGTTTCGATCGAGTGATGGTCTACCGGTTTCATGCCGACGATTCCGGTGAGGTTATCGCTGAACGCGCACGCGCCGGGCTTGAGCCTTTCCTGGGCCTTCGCTACCCGGCCGAGGATATTCCCCGGCAGGCGCGCGCGTTGCTCATCCGCAATCCGGTGCGCCTGCTGGCCGACGTCGATGCGCCTCCCAGCCCGGTTATTCCCCAGCTCGACGCGATGCTCGAGCCGCTCGATCTGTCGATGAGCACGCTGCGGGTCCATTCGGCGATGTGCATCGAATACCTCAAGAACATGGGCGTTGGAGCGACGATGACGGTGTCGTTGATCCGCGATGGTCGCCTGTGGGGTCTGATTTCCTGCCACCACATGTCCACGCGACATGTCGGCTTTGAACAGCGCACAACCGTCGAGCTATTCGGGCTGCTGCTGTCACACCTGCTAGCGGAACAGGAACGGACCGAACTGGCGAGCTATGAAGCGCGCATGCGGGACCTGCAGCATCAGCTCGGCGCCGCGTTGATAAGCAGTGGCGCGCTGGAACAGAGAATCGCCGACATGGCAGAGCAATTACGGGACCTGGTGCCCTATGACGGGCTGGCGGTCTGCGTCGGCGATAAAGTGATTTCGAGGGGCGGCACGCCGGCCCCCGAGGAGATTGCGGAACTGCGGCTGCTTCTCGAACGGACAGCCGTGAGCGAGATTTTATCGACCGACAACCTGGGCGCCTTCCATGCGCCGGCAAAGAGCTTTACCGAGCGTGCCGCTGGCATGTTGGTCGTGCCGATTTCGAGATCGCCCCGCGACTATGTGATCTTTTTCCGGCACGAGATTGCACGATCGGTGGCATGGGCTGGGAAGCCGGGTAAGGTGCCCGTTTACGGACCGAATGGCCCGCGGCTGACGCCACGCAAGAGTTTCGAGGCGTGGCGGGAACTCAAGCGCGGCCAGTCGGCGCCGTGGAGCGAGGCCGAGCTGCGGGTGTCAGAGCTTCTGCGCGTCTCGCTTCTGGAAGCAATGCTCCACTTCACCGGTATGACAGAGCTCGAAAACCAGGCTGCGACGCAGCGGCATGAGCTTATCGTTGCTGAACTCAATCACCGTGTCCGCAATATTCTTGGCCTAATCCGCAGCCTGGTGTCGCAAAGCCGTACCAGCGCCGCCGACGTCGATACCTTTGCAATAATTCTAGGCGACAGGGTGCAGGCGTTGGCCCGCGCGCATGACCAGATTACCGCCAAGAATTGGGGGCCGGGCTCGCTGGTGGCGCTGATCGCCACCGAAGCGGGGGCATTCCTCGGGGAGGGCGTGTCGCGCATCGATGCCAGCGGTCCCGCGATATATCTGCAGCCCCAGGCGTTTTCGGCCGTGGCGTTGG
>JANPPS010000111.1:0-6209 GCA_031428635.1 Rhodospirillales bacterium | reverse complement strand
ATGCGGGTGCGGGAATGGCGGGGCGGCGTCGTGTTTTTGCATGAAGTGACCGAGGGCGCGGCCGGACGCAGCTGGGGCGTGCATGTGGCGCAGCTGGCGGGCGTACCGGCGCCCACCGTTCGGCGCGCGGCGGCGCTGCTGGCGGCGTTGGAGCGGGACGGGCACGGCAGCCGGCTGCTGGATGCGGGCGGCCTGCCGCTGTTCGCGTCGTTGCCGCCGGTGCCAGAGCCGGCGCCCGACCCGGTGCACGCCGCCTTGGCCGCGATCGATCCGGACGCGATGACGGCGCGCGATGCGTTGGACGCGCTATATCACCTGAAGGCGCTGACCGCTGTTCCAGAAACCGAGATCGGATTACCGTAGAAGTCATGCTGACACCCGTGCCTCTTCCCGACGATACTGACGCCGCTGCTGCGCTGCTGACTGCCGCCCTGGCCCAGGCCAAGCCCGCCGCCGGGCCCATCCCACGCGATGTGGCACTGCAAATTGTACGCCGGCACCTGGTGCGCGTGCAGCAGCATGTGCAGTCCCTGTTCGAGGCGGGCGGCATGAGCGGGTTAGAGGCTGGCCGGTTGCTCGGTCGGCTGACGGACGGCGTGATCGTGGCCCTGTATGGGCTGGCCATGGCGCGCACGGACACGCCGGGCCGGCTCGCGATCCTGGCGACGGGCGGGTATGGCCGCGGCGTGCTGGCGCCGTTCAGTGACATCGACCTGCTGTTTCTGACCGAACCCCGCCCGGCCCCCGCGACGCTGCAAGCGGTCGAGTTCATGCTCTATGTGTTATGGGACCTGGGCCTAAAGGTCGGGCACGCCACGCGATCGGTCGATGAGTGCCTGGCGGAGGCCAAACGCGACATCACCATCCGCACCGCGTTGATCGACGCGCGCCGGCTGGTGGGGGACGCCCCGATGGCCGATCAGTTCCACGACCGCTTCCTGCGCGCATGCGCCAAGAGCGGCGCGGGTGGCTTCATCGCCGCCAAGCAGGCCGAGCGCGCCGTGCGCCACCGTCGCTATGGCGAAACCCCATTCGTGGTCGAGCCGAACATCAAGGAGGGTCGCGGGGGCCTGCGGGACCTGCAAACGCTGTATTGGATGTCGCGCTACGTGTTCGGCACCAAGGTCATGGGCGAACTGGTTGGCCCCGACAGTCCCGGCGGCGGCATCCTGACAGCGGCGGAGGCCAAGCAGTCGCGCCGGTCGTGGGGGTTTCTGTGGACGGTGCGCTTCCACTTGCACTACGTCGCGGGCCGGGCCGAGGACCGGCTGACGTTCGACCTGCAACCCGTCGTCGGCGCCCGCATGGGCTACACGCGCCATGGCCGGCAGGACGGGGTGGAGCGGTTCATGCGCCACTATTTCCTGACCGCGCGGGAGATTCTACGCATCACGACCGTGCTGGAGCCGGCGATCATGCGTGCGGCTCTCGGTCCCCCAGCGCTCGAGGCTGCGACAGATGCCGCGCTGGCGCATGAGGGCTTCGTGCTGGCCGACGGCAAGCTGCTATGTGCGCCCGGCATCGACTTCGGCACCCGGCCGATCCTGATGCTGCGCATTTTGCAAGTGGCGCGCGACCGGCAACTCGAACTGCACCCGCTGGCGTTGCGGGCGTTGATCCGGCACGAGCGACAGGCGTTGGCGCTGCGCTCGGACCCAGCCGCCGCTGTTATTTTCCTCGACCTGCTGTGCGGCCAGGATGGAGAGCATGCCCATGCGCAAGGCGCCCGATGGATCGCGGTGCTGAACGAGAGCGGGTTTTTGGGCCGCTACATTTCGGATTGGGCCCGGGTCGTGGGCCAAATGCAGTTTGACACCTACCACGTGTTCACGGTCGACGAGCACACGATCGAGGCGCTGCGGGTGCTGAACCAGTTGGAGCGCGGGGAGCTGGCGGAGATCGCGCCGATCGCATCCGGCCTGGTGGAGGACATGCAGTCCCGCCGGGCGCTGTATGGCGCGATGCTGCTGCACGACATCGCCAAGGGCCGCGGTGGCGACCACTCGGAGTTAGGGGCAGAGGTCGCGTTGCAGGTTGGCCCGAGCATCGGCCTGTCGCCGGAGGAGACGGAGACGGTGAGTTGGCTGGTGATGCACCACCTACTGCTGAGCCAAACAGCGTTCAAGCGCGACATCGACGATCCGAAGACCATCCTCGACCTGGCCGACATCATCCAGTCGCCGGAGCGCTTAAAGCTGTTGTTGGTTTTGACGGTGGCCGACATGCGAGCCGTGAGTGCGAGGGTGTGGAACGGGTGGAAGGCGACGCTGCTGCGGGAGCTGTACGCCCGTGTGGCGGACGTACTGGCCGGAGGCCTGGCCACAACCGAGCGCGACGTACGGGTGGCGCATGCGAAAGAGGCGGTGCGTCCGTTACTGCCCGAAGGCCCCGCCACCGAGTTCTACCTTGGCCTGGGCTACGCCAGTTATTGGCTGAGTTTCGATCCGGAGACGCACGCCCGGCACGCACGCCTGATCAGCGATGCAGAGGCCCGGGGCGCGCCGCTGACCGTGGATACGCAGCCGCTACCGGCGCGCGCGGTGACGGAGGTCACGGTCTACACCGCCGATCACGCCGGGCTGTTCAGCCGGATTGCAGGGGCGCTGGCTGTGGCGGGTGCGTCGATCGTGGACGCGCGCATCCATACACTGACGAATGGCAATGCGCTGGACACGTTCTGGGTGCAGGACGCGTCGGGCGGTGCGTTCGATGCCCCGCATCGCCTGGCCCGGTTGCACGTGCTGATCGATCAGGCGCTATCCGGACGGCTGGCGTTGCCGGAGGAAATCCGCCGGGCGTCGAAGTCGCTGCTGGGCGGTCGGATGCGCGCGATCCTCGTGCCGCCGCGGGTAGTTATCGATAACCGGGCTAGCAACGCCCACACCGTGCTGGAGGTGAACGGCCGCGACCGGCCCGGCTTGTTGCATGACGTGACGGCAGCGATCAGCGAGCAAGGGCTTCAAATTGCCAGCGCCCATGTGACCACGTACGGCGTGCGGGCGGTGGACGTGTTCTATGTAAAGGACGTGTTCGGGCTGAAGGTTGAGAACGAGCGCAAGCTGGCCAGCCTGCGTCACGCGCTTCTGGCTGCGTTGGCGACACCGGAGGAGCCTCGGCCGGCGATGCAGGAGGTTGTTGCTTGACACGTGAGATCTGTGGAACATATTGCGAACATAGTTAATTAAGAGTGCACGCATGTCCGCAACAACGTCCGGCTCGGCCACCGCCCATCCCCCGTTCGACGTTCGGGCCGTTTGGCATGGGATCGTGGAGTTCGTGGGTGCCGCGGTCGCCGCATTTACCTTTGCGGCCGTTGTCTGGGTGCTGCTCGCAGTGCCGGGGCTATTTAGCTAGTCCCTGCTGCATTAGGGTAGGGCTATGACCGAGCGCAGATGCGCCCTGTGCGGTACCCCCGCCCGGTCACCGTTCCGGGCACCGCCGGCGGAGATGGCCCCCGACCTCGATCTGCGCCCCGGTGAGCCCGCGCGGTCGACGATGCGATTCTGGATCCAGACCTGCAGCCAGTGCGGTGCATCGGCCCCCGACCTGGCGGCACTGCCATCGGGGGCCCGCGCGGTGGTCGAGGGGCCGGATTATGGCGCGCTGCGGAGCGCGGGGCTGGCGGACAGCTTCCTACGGTGGGCGGCAATCACGGAGCGGTGCGGTCAGACGAACGATGCGGCCGAGGCGACGTTGCAGGCCGCCTGGGTGCTGGACGATTACGGGCAGGACGGTACGGCGCTGAGGCTTGCGGCCGTCAGGTTGTGGGGTCCCCCCGACGATCCGCTGGTAGCGTTGCGCCAGGCAGACGTATTGCGCCGTGCGGGTGCGTTCGATCGTGCCGCTGCGCTGCTGGATCAGGTCGGGGCAGGCGATGAGGGCACGTCCGCGATCCTGGCTTTCCAGCGCCAACTAGTCGCGACGCAGGACCGCGGACGCCATAGTATCGCCACCGCGCTGCGCCCCCCCGCGCACAGGCCACATGCGTCGCATGGTGCGACTGAGGCAAAACGAGGCTTTTGGGCAAGGCTGCGCGGATGACGCCGGCGCTGCTCGACGCCAAGGCCAAGCCTTTGGGCTCATTGGGCCGGCTAGAGGCGTTGGCCGTGCAACTTTCCACAATACCGGGCACGCTTGTGCCCGTGACGCGAGTGTTCGCGAACGTGGCTGGCCCCGTACCGGACAGCGTGATCAATCAGTGGATTGCGCCAGGAACCGCAGGCTGGCGTCACGGCTCGGTCAACTATTCCCGATAAGAAGTCATGCCGCGCGGACTGATCCTCGCCGCCCGCCACCCGCGGCCGGTCGGCGGTACCCGGCACTGCCATGGCCGGCTCGACGTCGTGCTTGCCGAACCGGCCGAAGCCGGTGCCGCCGCGCTGTTGCAGGCCGCCATCGACCCGATCGAGCGCATCATTGCCTCCCCCAGTGCCCGGACGCGCCTGGTTGCTGAGGCCGTACGTGCGCAAACCGGGGCGCCGCTGCACCTCGATGACCGCCTGATGGAAATGGACTTTGCTGCCTGGGAGGGCCAGGCCTGGTCGGCCATCCCCCGGGCCGAGATTGACGCCTGGGCGGCCGAGCCGTTGACGTACCGACCCGGCGGCGGCGAGTGCGTGATGGACGTGCTACGCCGGATCCGCCGCGCCTGGACCGGCATCGCAAGTGCTGCGGAGACCACGCTGGTGCTTACCCACGCCGGGCCGATCCGCTGCCTGCTGCATGTGGCCCGGGGCGTGCCGCTACTGGACGCGATCCAGGTCGGCATTGGTTATGGCTCGATTACCAGGTTCGAATAGCCGGGGAACCAACCGGCCCGCGCGCTGTTTGAAATCAATACCCATTCCATGGAGAAGGCGAAATGGACGAGAACAAAGTCGAAGGCACCGTGCGCAACCTGGGCGGCAAGGTCGAGAGCGCGTTTGGTAACATGACCGGCGACGCCAAGCTGAAGGCCGAGGGCGCCGCGGACCGGGTAGCCGGCAGCGCGCAGAAGGTTTACGGCCAGGCCTCCGAGTCCGTGCGTGATGGCGTCAACACGATCCGCAGCAAGGCGCGCGAAATGGCCGATGATGGCGGGTCGCAGGTACTGGACCAGATCGAAGAGGCCGGTGACTACATTGCCGAGCAGGTCGATAACCGGCCGGTTACGGCTCTGCTGATTGCGGCCGGCGTTGGCTTCCTGATCGCCTTGGCGTCCAAGCCCGCCACCCGCTACTTCCGCCGCTAACGCTAGGTCTGCAAGAATCCTACCAGCCGCTCGGCTTCCCGCACGATCGGGTCGGCGAGCGCGCTGGCACGTTCGGCCCCATCGCGCAGGACGCGCTCGACAGTGCCGGGGTCCGCCAGTAGTCGTCGCGTTTCACCCGCGATCGGCGCCAGGTGGGACACCACGATCTCGGCCAGCGCATCCTTAAAAGCGCCGAAGCCCTGGCCGCCATACGTCGCAAGTACACTGGCGGCGTCCGTCCCCTGTAGCGCCGCCATAATGCCGACCAAGTTCCGAGCTTCCGCCCGGTCGCTCAGGCCGGCCGGCTCGCTCGGTAGCGGCGCGGTGTCGGTCCGCGCCCGGCGAATTTTAAGCGCGATCGTATCGGCGTCGTCCGTCAGGTTGATGCGCGACTGGTCGGACGGATCGGATTTGGACATCTTTTTCGTGCCGTCCCGCAAACTCATCACCCGGGCGGCGGGTCCGCCAATAAGCGCCTCAACGGCTGGGAAAAACTCGACGCCGTAGTCGTGGTTGAATCTTTGGGCGATGTCGTTCGCCAACTCCAGATGCTGACGCTGGTCGTCGCCCACCGGCACACGCGTCGCTTTGTACGCCAGGATATCGGCCGCCATCAGGCACGGGTAGATGTACAACCCGGCCGATACCTGCTCCCGGTCCTTGCCCGCCTTATCCTTGAACTGCGTCATCCGGTTGAGCCAGCCGATGCGGGCGACGCAGGTAAATAGCCAGCCGAGCCGCGCATGGGCGGGGACGGCCGATTGGTGGAACAGGACGTGCGCCGCCGGATCGATGCCGCACGCAATCAGGCTCGCCGCCAGCTCCCGCGTGGCGATACGCAGCGCGGCTGGGTCCTGAAATTGCGTGATGGCATGCAGGTCGACGACGCAATACAGACACTCATGATCCCGCTGCAGCGCCACCCAGTTGCGGACGGCGCCCAGGTAATTGCCGAGTGTCGGCACGCCCGATGGTTGGA
>JANPPS010000110.1:0-16532 GCA_031428635.1 Rhodospirillales bacterium | reverse complement strand
ACCGGTACACTGACGGAAGGCAAGCCGAAGGTGACCAAGGTCGTCACCGGGCCGGGTATCTCCGAAGCCGATCTACTCGGGATGGCGGCCGTATTGGAGCGGTCGAGCGAGCACCCCCTGGCGGCGGCGATCGTAGCGGCGGCTGGGGCGGCGAACACAGTCGCGCCCGTTGCCAGCGACTTCGTGTCCATCACCGGTAAGGGTATCACCGGAACGGTGGACGGCCGCTTTGTCGCCTTGGGTAACGCGGCACTAATGGCTGACAACCATGTCGAACTAGGCGACCTGGCCGCGGAAGCAGAAATCCTCCGGCAAGATGGGGCAACCGCCTTGTTCATGGGCATCGACGGCGCGCCCGGCGGCATCATCGCCATCGCCGACCCGATCAAGGCGACCACTAAAGCCGCGATCGACGGGCTGAAAGCGGCCGGCATTCACATCGTCATGCTGACGGGCGACAATAAAACGACGGCCGAGGCGGTGGCGCGTCAGCTAGGGATCGACGACGTGCACGCCGACGTGCTGCCCGCTGACAAGCGCAAAATCGTTAGCGACCTGAGACAGGCCGGTCACGTCGTGGCCATGGCAGGCGACGGCGTAAACGATGCACCGGCGCTGGCCGAGGCCGATGTCGGTATTGCGATGGGAACCGGAACCGAAGTGGCGATACAAAGTGCGGGCATCACGCTGGTGAAAGGCGACCTCGCCGGCATTATCCGTGCGCGTAACCTTAGCCGGATGACCATGCGCAATATCCGGCAGAATCTGGTGTTCGCGTTCGCCTACAACGTGATCGGCATTCCAGTGGCCGCGGGCGTGCTCTACCCGCTGTTTGGCATTCTGCTTAGCCCGGCGGTCGCGGCCCTGGCGATGTCGCTCAGTTCGGTGTCGGTTATCGGTAACGCGTTGCGACTTCGGGCAGCAAAACTATAACCGGTGCCGATCGCCGCGATGGTACGGCCGGTGACGGTGCCGTCCCGATCACAGCAGACCGGCACCGGCTTCCTCGGCAAAGCGCTCTGGCGGTCCCTCCCACTTGATGCAGGCGTGTTCCAGGACATAAACCCGGTCGGCATGCGGCAAGGCAATGGTGTCGTTCTGCTCACCCAGTAGGATGGTGATCGGCGTTGTCCGCCGCAGCACCTCGATCGCGTTGGAGATCTGCTCCAGAATAACCGGCGCCAGGCCAAGCGTCGGCTCGTCCAGAACCAGCAGCCTGGGGCGCATCATCAGCGCCCGCGCGATCGCCAGCATTTGCTGCTCACCCCCTGATAGCGTGGCCGCGCGCTGCGGCTGCCGGGCTTTCAGTATTGGGAACAGGTCGAACAGCCAATCGAGCTGTCGTGCTCGCTCATCCTTCGGCAGCCGGGCGCCGCCGAGGTCGAGGTTCTCCCGCACGGACATGGCGCTGAACAGTTCGCGGCTTTCCGGGCATTGCACCACCCCGTTGCGCGCAACCTGGCCCGCCGTCCACCCGGCCATTGCTTGACCCGCAAAGCCGATACGGCCGGAATAGGGTACCAGGCCCGAAATCGCGTTGAACAGCGTCGTTTTACCCGCCCCGTTCAGCCCGACGACCGACACGCACTCGCCCTCATGCACATGTAGCGACACCCGTTCCAGCGCCTGCGCCTTGCCATACAGCACGCTGACATCGGTGACCGTCAGCAGGGGCTCGGCATTCTGAGCCGCCCGGGGCGCCCGGGTCGAACGCGCCATGGTGCCGGAACCCAGATAAACCTCACGCACCCGCGGATGCGCCATGACCTCGGCGGCCGTCCCCTCCGTCACCCGTTCGCCCAGGTACATCGCCAGCACGCGATCGACGAGTGCGGCCACACCCTTCACGTTGTGGTCCACCAACAACACCGCGCGCCCCTCTGCGCGGAACCCGGCGATCAACGCGGAGAAATCCGCCACCTCCCCGGCGGTCAGACCGGCGAACGGCTCGTCCACCAGCACCACCTTCGGGTCCCGCGCGATCGCCTTCGCCAGTTCCATCCGCCGTAGGTCCGCGAAGGGTAGCGTCCCCGGAAGGCGCTGCAGCACCGCACCGAGCCCGCATCGTTCGGCAATCTCGGCCGCGCGGTTGCGTAACCCGTGCTGGGCGGCCAGACGCAGCAGGCTGTCCGGCAGCAGTGCAAGCATAATATTTTCCAGCACCGTTTGCCGATGCAACGGTCGTGAGTGCTGGAACACGAGGCCGACGCCGCGCCGAGCTATGCGATATGCCGGTAAGCCAGCCACCTGCTCCCCGTCCACGTATACGTGGCCGGCGTTCGGCCGTTCGATACCCATGACCAATTTCATGCACGTTGACTTGCCAGACCCGTTCGGCCCGATCAGCCCAAGAATTTCGCCGGCCTCGATCGAGAACGCCATCTCGTTGACGGCGACCAGCCCGCCATAGCGCTTGGTCAGCCCCTCGACTCGCAACAAACTCATTGTTGCGCGCCGTTCACCCGGTCCCGCCGATGCAGAACATAGCCGAGCAGCCCATCGGGAAAGAACAATATGGCCGCCAGCGCCACGGCCGCGACAACGAACGTCGACAGCTGACCGAGCGGTCGCAAAACCTCACCAGCGACGATCAGGAACACGGCTCCGATCGCCCCCCCGATGATGGTACGCCGACCGCCCAGCACCGCCGCGATGATAACCTGCACGCCCACCGCGATGTCGATCACCGTCCCCGGCGAGACTGTCCCGAAATAGAAAACCAGCATCGCCCCGGACAGCCCACTGAACAGCGCGCTGACACAGAACGCCGCGAGCTTGTGCTTGCTCACGTTAAAGCCCAGCGCCGCAGCCTCCACCGGGTCCTGGCCGCATGCCTGCAGGATCAGCCCGACTGGCGAGCGCGACAGCAGCAGCAGGCACAGACCCGAAATACCCATGAAGCCAAGCGCAATCCAGTAATTGGTGCTGTCGTCGATCGACAGCACGTCCGGCAGCGAAAGCCCGATCTCCCCACCCGTCCAATGCGCGCCGATGGTGACGGCCTGCATCAACAGCAGGACGGCAACCAGCGTGACCAGGCCAAAATACGGACCGCGCAGTCGCAGGGCCGGTAACGCCAGTAGCAGGCCGCCCAGCACCGCGATCGCGGCACCGCCGGCGACGCAGGCCGGAACCGGCCAGCCGGCCTGGCTGTTCAGCAGCCCGGCCCCGTACGCACCCAGCCCCACCAGGAAGGTCGGCCCAAAGTTCACCTCACCGGCAAATCCGAACAGCAGGTCCCACGACATGGCGAACACGCCGAAGTAGTAAGCAAGCGTCAGCAGACCAAGCACGTAGGCCGAGGCGACGAACGGCAGCCCAGAGAGCAGAGCAAGCACCACCAAGCAAGCCAGCACGAGGCGCAATTAGCGGCGCCCCAGCAGGCCCTGCGGCCGCACGTACACCACAACAACCAGCAGCAGCAGCGCCGGGATCGCCCGCAGCGACGGGTCGATCAGATAGGCCGTGAGCGTTTCGAGGTAGCCGACCGCATAGGCTGCAATGAGCGAGCCTGAAACGCTGCCGAGCCCGCCCAGCACGACGATCGAGAAGGCGCTGGCGGTCAGCGTGCCGGCATTGTCGGAACTCACACCCAGAAACGTGCCGAGCAACACTCCCGCAACCCCAGCCAGCACGCCGTATATGCCCCAAACAAGGAGATGGATCTGCGACAGCTCATAGCCCAGCAGGGTTAGCGCCCGCGGGTTGATCGAGGCCGCCAGCAGTGCCTTGCCGGTCTGCGTGCGGTTGATCAGCAGCCAGAGCAACCCGATGGCCGACCAGCAGATCGCGGCCGTCAGCAGCTCGTTGGTTGGCGTTCGGACGCCCGCCAGGTTCACGACGCCCGCAATCAGTGGCCTTACCGTGTGCGGGCTGGTGGTCGTAAGGTACGCGACGACCTCCTGGATCATAATTCCCCAGAGCAGAGTGCCGGTCAGCACGAAGATCTCTTTCTCCTCACCCGGGATGACCCGGCTGCGCTGGATTGGGCGGACGATCAAGAAATACGTCGCGAACGCGACCGCGACGCCGGCCATCACGCCCGCCATCGCTCCGCCATATGCACCGTATTGGTCAGCCACCCACCATGCGACCACGGCCGCAACCAGCATGGTCCCGCCATGCGCCAGGTTGAGCACCCCCGACACGCCGAACATCAGCGTGAACCCGACGGCACCCAACCCGTATAATGCGCTGATCGCGAAGCCGTCGATCAGGATCTGCAGCGCAAGAGTCATCGCCGGAGCCGCAGTCCTGCGGCGGCCCTGCCTATGTCGGCCAAGCTACTTGGCAGCCGCGGTGATCTTTACGAACGACGGGAACACCATCTTCTCGACGCCCGGCAGGTTCAACGGCCAGACCGGCACCTGCTTGCCGTTGCGCCACTGCACCACTAAGCCACTCACGTCATTGGGGCCATAAATCAGCGCGTGGGTGAACGGGTCGTCCTTGCCGAAGAACCGCATGCGGCCGACGGTGCCTACCCAGTCCGTCTTCTCCAGCGCGTCGACCATCTTGTCGGGGTCGGTGCTGCCAGCGCGGTGGATGGCATCGGCGATGAGATAAAGCTCGTCATAGGTCGTATAGCCGGTATAGGCCGGTGAGACGCCGTACCGCTTGAGGTAAGCCTGCGCGAAAGGCACCGTCTTTGGCGTCGTCGCGACGCTGTCGGACGCAACAAGCTGCAGCACGACACCCTCGGTCTGGCCGTTCGTGTCCTTCCAGAACGTGCTGCTCGTGGCCTGTGACGAGATACCGAACATGGGAATCGGCACCTGCTGCGTCGCCCATTGCACCGTCGGCTGCACGCCCACGTGGCTGATGCCAGTGATGATGACATCAGGCTTCTTGCCCTCGATCCGATTGTAGATCGGCGTGAAGTCCGTGGTGTCTGGGTTTACCCGGATATGGTCCACAACCTGAATGCCGATCTTGGGCAGACAGGCCTCGTAGCCCGCGTCCAGCGGCGTGGTCCAGGCGGCGTCCTCACTGAAGATTACGGCGGTCTTCATGTGAAGCTGGTCCACCAGCAAGTCTTTGGCCGCGTCGCATACGGACTGGGCGAGGAAGGCGGAGGCGAGGTAGCCGTGGAAGGAGTATTTTAGGTGCTCGTAGTCACTATGGATGCGCTTGCCCAACTCGTCGCTCGCTGCGCCGGGCGTGATGAACGGCAGCTTGAGCCGACCCGACCACGGCTCGAGCGCAAGTGCCACCTCGCTCGTGTAGCTGGCGATGACGGCCACCGCATGATCCTGGCTGGATGCGCGTTGAAAGGCGCGGACGGCATCGGCGGCGGAGTTGTGGTCGTCGTACATCACGAGCTCGATTAGCCGGCCATCCACACCGCCCTTTGCGTTGATTTCATCGGCGGCGATCTGCGCCCCGTTCGGGATGGAGATGCCCGAAATGGCCGAGTTCTCGGCAATGATGGCGATTTTAATCGGGTCGGCGGCAAAGGCCGATCCGGCCGTTGCCAGAAACGCGCATGACGCGAGCAGAATTCTCTTCATACGGACGGCTCCCTTAGCGATGGGAGCAGTGCCGCCCCCTAGCAAAAACATAGGGTAGATCGGGACGGGATGGCAATGTTCATTTCTTCCCGGGATCGCCGCGGATCGGCATGGACCAGTACCTATCCGAGGCCAGGTACATGCTGCGCCGCGACCCGAGCACCCGCTATCGAATGATCCCCACTGCGGCGGCGATCCGCCCCAGCACGACCGGGTCGCGCGGCCAGATAGTGGGTAGCGCTGGGGCTGCTGTCGGCGTCGGGGTCAGTGGTCGCGATGGAACCAGCCGGCGCCCTGCCGAAGACGATGACGGAGTGATTGATGGAGTTCTATGCCAGCCACGTCCCCCGCCTGCTGCACGCGGCGATGCGGCAAGCGGCGCTGCTCCCGTTCCGCACCCGGGTCGCTGGCTCCGCCGAGAGACGGGTCCTAGAGATCAGGCTCGGCTCTGGCCTAAACCTGTCGCTCTATGGACCGAGCGCGTCGGAGGTGGTCGGCGTCGATCCGTCGCCGGCATTGCTGTCCCGGGCCCGCGACGCTGCCGGCCGGCGCCGGGCGCCGGTCACGCTCCTCGAAGGCCCGGCGGCGTGCAGCCAGCTTCGGCGTGCGCTGCGTTACCAGCCCGGAAACAGCGTGCAGCCCAGCCTACGTCGATGAATGCGGCGAGGGGGCGGCTGCGCCCGGCACCATGCGCCGTATCACGCCATCCTGCTTCACCAACCCATGATAGAGCGCGCCGGACACATGCAGCACGATCACGGCCAGCAGCGCCCAGGCCAGCGCGCCGTGCACGCTGCCGATGCTCTCGGCCAGGCCCTTGTTTTTTGCAATGAGCGCCGGCAGCGGGACCAGCTTGAGCAGGCTGACGCCCGCGCCGTAGCCCGAGGCGGCAATCCAGCCCAGTACGGGCAGCACGATTAGAATGGCGTAGAACAGCCAATGCGTTCCTCGTGATACTATTCGCAACGACATCGGGAGGTCGGACGGCGGCGGCGGAGCAGGGTGCGTGAACCGCCAGGCCAGACGCAGCAGCATGAGCAACAGGATTGCCGGGCCGATGGCGAGGTGCCATCCGTTCAACTGTTCCTCGCTCAACGAGGCGAACTTGTCCGGCAGCCATTTGGTCGCATACTGGGCGATGACCAACAGTACGACGATCCAGTGGAACGACTGCGCGACGCCGTCGTAGCGTTGGGTGTCCGCTCGCGCGATAGTGCCGCCGCTGTTCATCGCCGTCTCCTTCAAAACCAAGTCTTCAGTCTAACCAGGAAGCGGACATCGTCGACCTTGCTCCCTTCTTCACGGCAAGGGCTCGACGTGCCGCCGAATTAGCGCTTGTAGGCGACGCCCACGTAGGGCGCGAGCTTTCGGTTGACGTCATAGCGCATACGCAAACCCCTATCGATAGCGGGTAGCCCGTCGCCCATGCCGCGGCCATGGTCATCCTTGGTCTGCCAGTCGATCTCGAATTGAGGCTGCGATACCAACCGCGCGTGAGCGTGGAGTGAGTCGCCCTGACCGAGCCGTAGCCCGCAAGCCTGCAAACTATCCAGGAGAACGGCGCAACCTCAAGCATCAGAATAGGAACGGCCAGTCCGCTTCTGCTTTGCGGCCCAGACGGCCCTTCACAAATGGCGATCCGAGCCTGATAGCGAACAGTACGCTCTAGCGTTTCGCGTCCTTGCCGCTGCCAGCTATGCCCTTCCCACGTAAACTGATAGCGGAACGGCTGGACCAATCATGGCCAAGTTACACAGAAAGCTGGTTCGTGGTTCTGTCTCAATAAGATACGCCAGCCAAGCATGCTTTTAAAATCCGTCGTCCTTGGAGCGTATCGGTTGCAGTCCGTTCGTCGGCACCCACGGCAACGCCAAGAAATAAAATAAAAGGAAAGCCCATGAAGACACTTTACCCGGCGATAGCGCTCGTCGCGGCGGCCTGGCTGGCAACACCGGCCGTCGCCCAAACTACATCCACGCCCACGCTAGCACCCCGCGATGTGCCGGCCCGCAGTATCCCGGTGCCGACGACCGTAAGCCCGCAATTGCAGCAGCTCATCGCAGGCCCCCTGCGCCCCGGCTGGAACACGCCGCCGACCACGCCGGAGGGCTGGAAGCAGCTGGCCGAGACCACCCGCACGACGGCACTGCCCAGCGTCAATGCCATGCGCGACCGCCTGAAGGTCAGCGTCGAACCGGGTGTGATCGATGGCGTGAAGGTCTACACCGTCACGCCCCAGACTATCGCCGCGGGCAACGAGAACCGGCTGCTCGTGCAGCTACATGGCGGGTGCTACGTCCTCAACCCCGCCGAGGCTGCGCTGTCGGAGGCGATGCTGATTGCGGCGATCGGCGGCTACAAAGTCATTGCCGTCGACTACCGCATGCCGCCCGAGGCCTATTTCCCCGCAGCGCTGGATGATGCGATGACGGTCTACAAGGCCGCTATAAAGATGCAGGCCCCGGGGCGGGTCGGCCTTATCGGCACCTCCGCCGGCGGCGCGCTGGTACTCGAGATGGGCCTCCGCGCGAAAATGGAGAACCTACCCATGATCGGCGCAATGGCCGCCGGCACGCCGATGTCGGACAGCACAAAGACCGGTGACACTTTCCAGACCAACGCGATGGTGGACAACGTGCTGGTTTCGACCGACGGGTTCTGCGACGCGGCTGCGGCATTTTATGCCAATGGCCATTCACTGGCCGACCCGTTGATTTCGCCGGTGTATGGCGACATGAGCGGCTTTCCGCCGACGATCCTGACGTCGGGCACACGCGACCTGCTACTCAGCAACACGGTGCGCGTGCATCGCAAGCTGCGTAATCTCGGGATCGATTCGTTCCTGCAGGTCTACGAAGGCCAGTCGCACGCCTATTACGGGCGCGATGACCGGATCCCTGAAACGCAAGAGGCCTTCAAGGAGATTGCGTTGTTCTTCAACACCCGCCTGGCGAAGTAACCACGACGGCCCTCATAGCGCACGCCTTTCGCGATGAGGGCCGCGACGTCAGGCTGAACAGCCGTGCCAGCACGCGTGCAGGAAATCAGCAGATGTCTGATTCTGCGGTGGGCCGTCCCGGCGGTGTCGCGCTGCAATTGTGCCCTGTCGCGACAGCCGCCCCATTGCCTCATAGACCGCCTACTCAGCCGCGTTCCGCGGCAAGCTGGTCCGGCTTCAGCCTTCGATACGGTAATGGGCCTCGGTCGGCAGATGGCCGACGCCGTTGATCGGCAGGATGTCCTGCGGACAAGCGGAAAAAGCGATAACCAGATCCATCTCGGCCCGCAGCAGCACGTGACAGCCCGGCGTCGACACGGGGGCGTCGAAAGACAGCGTGCCGTTGTCGTGCACGGGGATGTTCATGAACAGGTTAAGCGGACTCGGCGTTTCCGGCGCCTGCAGCCCGATTGCCTTCATGGCGGAGTGTAGATTATCGGTGCAGTTATCGTGGTATTCCGTGCAGCCCAGACCCTCGTATCGGTACTGATCGCAGGCCGCCATCAGCGTATCGTGCACGCCGCCCGCAGTGTCTTCGACAAAGGTCAGGCACGGACGGCGGCGATTGGTCAACATCGCGTCGCCCACCTTCGGGATCACCTTCAGAAACCCGGCGCGGCTGTGCTCCATGGACATGAATTCGGTCAGGTCGTCCGCGTTGAACGCCCAGGTGTCGACGACCTGATCGCCATGCGTGTTGACGACACGCAGGAACTGGCCGCGGCGCATGCGGTCAGCAGCGCCCCGGCGAGCGGGAATGGTGAGCAAAGAAGAGCCAGACATGGGAAACTCCCGGTTAGGGCCGCTAGCGGCCAGGACGACGGTTCAGGTGCCGTGTGACGGCGGCCTCGGCTCGGCAGCCCAACGTGGCAGTTACAGCGGCGGCGAGCCAGTGGAGGTGGGCGAGCGCGAAGTAGGCTTCGACGACGGCAAGCGTTTCCGTGACCATAGGGTGGTTTCAAACGTCAGCTCCGGAACCGCGATGACGGACAGAACTGCGCTTTCCTTGGGCAGTACGATGGCCTGACCAGGTGCTGGAGGCAGCGCTAAGGCCATGAGCTGTTGGACTTGTACCCGCCGCTGGGTCTGCGCCAGGACAGGCCCAGCGAGCGAGGCTAACTTGCGCCCGGCGTAGCAAGGCGAGTGCAGATCCCCATGGCCCCGCAATCGCCATGGTCGCCATGCATACCGTTGCTGTCTACCCAAGCCCTACCAGCAGCCGAAGCGCGTAGGTAATCAGGAGGGCCGGGTCGAATGTTACCGCAGTGCAACCGCGAGGCGCCGCCCGGCGGGGCCCAGGGTGACAGGCACCTCCCGGTCCGGACCTCCAGTTAAGGGTAAGGCGGCACCTGCAAGAGAGTGCGTCTACGCGCTACCCCCGATCATCCCGTCAAAACCTGGCGCCTCCTCAATCGGCCGGTTGCTGAACGAGAACAACACGCTATCCCCATCCGCCACATGTCGAACCGAGTGCCAAGACGACACGACAAACCCATCCCGCGGTCCCCACGCGAACCGATACGCGCGGCCGTCGCCATTGATTGCTTGGTCCACCACGCCATCATCATGGGGATGAAGGCAAAACCTCTCGGCGGGAAAGTGCTGAAGCCAACGTAGACAACACCGTCGGGTAAACTGTCGCACCCGCGGCGCTTGGCGCTCCACAACAATCAGAAAAACTTTTCACCGCCGGTTGGCGTTCATTGCAGCTACCGCACATATCTCGTCGGAATTGTCGCGCACCACCCGCCGTTGACCGCCAGGAGACATCATGACCCCCTCGGGACCGCACGCACGCACGGAAGCCTACGCGTCCAACGAACGCACCGATGACCTCCCGGCCACCGCCGCTCCCGCGCTCTCCGCTACCTACCGCACCGTCCGCGGCCACACCGAAGCATTGGCCGCCGCCCTGTCAGGCGAAGACCAGTGCATCCAGTCCATGCCGGACGCCAGCCCGGCCAAATGGCACCGCGCCCATACCACCTGGTTCTTCGAAACCTTCGTGGCGCAGACGTTTATACCCGGCTACCAACCGTTCGACCCGCGCTTCAGCTTTCTATTCAACTCGTATTACGAAGCTGTCGGCGCACGCCATCCGCGCATTGCCCGCGGCCTGATTACCCGCCCCACCGCCACCGAAGTCGGCGCCTACCGCCGCGCCGTCGACGCCGCCATTCTCTCCTGGCTCGACGCCGCATCCGGCGCCGTCCCCGCCGAAGCCGCAATTCTCGTGACACTCGGCCTGAACCATGAGGAGCAGCATCAGGAGTTGCTGCTGACCGATATCCTGCACGCCTTCGCGCAAAGCCCGCTGCTACCGGCGGCCATCCCCGCGTGGCGCGAACCCACGCCGGCGCCTGGTCCCACCCGCTTCGTCGCCATGCCGGGCGGCATCGCCTCCATCGGCCATCGCGGCCCCGAGGCACCCGATGCAGGCTTCTGCTTCGACAGCGAAACCCCTCGCCACCGCGTTCTTTTGCAGCCCTGCCAAATCGCCTCCCGCCTTGTCCGCAACGCCGAATATCAGGCCTTCATGGACGATGGCGGCTACCGCCAGGTCGGCCTCTGGATGACAGACGGTTGGGACGAGGTGCGGGCCAACAACTGGCATGCCCCCTTACACTGGCGTCAGGAAACGCCCGGCGCAGCCTGGCGGCAAATGACCCCTGCCGGACTCGCGGACCTCGATCCAGACGCCGCTGTCCGTCACATCAGCTGGTACGAAGCCGATGCCTACGCCCGCTGGGCCGGCGCCCGCCTACCCACCGAAGCCGAGCTTGAAGCCGCCCACGCCCTCACCGGATCGGACGCCCTTCAGGAGCTCACCGGACACGTCTGGCAATGGACCAACAGCGCCTATTTGCCGTACCCGGGCTTCCGTGCCGCACCGGGCGCCGTCGGCGAATACAACGGCAAGTTTATGATCAACCAGATGGTACTCCGTGGCGGCTCGCTCGCCACTCCGGACGGACACACGCGCGGAAGTTACCGGAATTTCTTTCCACCGATGAAGCGGTGGCAGTTTTCCGGCGTTCGGGTGGCAAGGGATTAATCGAAAGGCTATTTTTTGCGAGAAGAGGCGAACGGTTTTCGCTTCCTCGGCTGAGACTTTTGGATCAATCCGAGATCGTAAAATCGTAGTTTCTTGAACAAAAAGCCCGCTGTTGTTGAGGACTTTACCAAATGCTCGACGTTGCCATCCAAGAGACCAGTATCCCCGCCAGCGCCCTGTCTGGCCTGACCGCCAGCCCCAAAACCCTTCCGCCTTTTCTTTTCTATGACGATGCCGGCGTCGCTCTGTTCACGGAGATTACTAACCTTCCCGAATACTACGTCACCCGCACGGAACGCGCCCTGCTTACCAACGTCGCGCCCCAGATCGCGGCCCTGGCCGACCCCGGTAGCGTCCTGGTCGAATATGGCGCCAGCGACGAGGGCAAAGCCGCCCTTCTGCTGGACGCCAACCCCGGTCGGTTTGCCGCCTATCTGCCGATCGATGTTGCCGGCAACGCCCTGGACGCGATGGCCCACCGCCTGCGCCGCTCGCATCCCAATCTACGCGTGCACCCGTACTGCGGCGATTTCCTACGCCCCATCAGCCTCGCCGACACGGTCGCCGGACTACCACGGTTCGGATTTTTCCCCGGTTCCACCATCGGCAACCTCGATCCCGAGGGCGCCCGCGCGTTTCTCGCTCAGGCTGCTGCGACCCTCGGCGTTGGTGCCTGGCTGATCGTCGGCGTGGATCTGCGCAAAAACGAAGGCATCCTCATCCCCGCCTACGACGATGCCGCCGGCGTTACCGCGCGCTTCAACCTCAACCTACTTCGCCGCCTCAACCGTGAAGCCGGCGCCAATTTCGATCTCACAGCCTTCGCCCACCGGGCGATCTGGAATTCCAGCGAAGGCCGCATCGAGATGCACCTCCAAAGCCTCCATGCACAAACGGTCGATGTCGCCGGCACCCGCATCGCGTTCGCTGCGGGCGAGACCATACACACCGAAAATAGCTACAAACACACCATTACTGGCTTCCAGGCCCTCGCCCGCTCCGGCGGCTGGTCGCCCCTTCATGTCTGGACCGACGACCGTCAGTTCTTCTCCATCCACGCCCTACGGGCCACTGTATAGACCGGGTCGCTGCGGTCCCAGCAACAATAGCAGCGCGTAACAATAACTGTCCCGGCTTAAAGGCTACGCCTCTGGCACAGCCATGACGTCACCTCGGCGTCTGTCGTATTCGCATCAAACCGGCGATCGTCACCATTCCGTCCTGAATGTCCCGGCCTTGCAGAACACGGCAGCGATTATCCGGATCACCTAGATGGTCGACGACGGTCACGGCATCGTCAAAACCGCTCTCACCACCGAAAGCACTGCGGGTGATGACCGTGTCGATCCCCGCGGCGTTGGCGGCCCGCAGGCCGTTCGGCGTGTCTTCGATGGCAACGGCATCACACCCATCGAGTTCCAGGCGCTTCAGAACCAGATGGTAGATGTCTGGCGCCGGCTTCTTCTCGGCGACCGAATCTCCGGCAGCGATGAAGGCGAACTGCGCCAACCCGCCAGGGCCAAACGACGCGTGCAACAATGCGTTCACGCTGTCGCGGCTTGTGGTCGTAGCGATCGCGACGGCAATGCCATTCTGCCTCGCCTCGTTCAGAAGCCTCAATATGCCGGGGCGTAGATCGACCGCCCCACCCAAAATGGCATCGGCATAGATCGCCGTCTTTGCTCGATGGAGGTCTGCGATGGTCTGCTGATCCATGGCATGGCCCGCGCCCAGTATTTCGATAAAGCGAGCGATCCGTTCTTTGCCGCCCGTGACCTCCAGCAGTTCGCCATACAGCCGGCGATCCCAGTTCCAAGCCAAACCCGCCTGGGCAAAGGCTGTGTTGAATGAGGTGCGGTGAAGCTCCTCGGTCTCGGCCAGCGTGCCGTCGACGTCGAAGATCAGCGCCCTGATTGACATGCGTCCACCGAACCAGACAAAAATATTACCAATGAAAGCGAATAATAAAAAGGGGAAGTGCCATGCATAGACTGTTGATGCTCGATCTGGATGGAACGCTCGTCGACACGGTCGATGACCTTGCCGCAGCCGTCAACGCTGTGCTGAAACCACGCGGTTTGAAGAAGGCAACCCGGATCGAAGTCCGAGGCATGATCGGAAACGGTGCGGCCGCATTGGTGTCGAGCATCTTCGCCGCCCGTTCGCAGCATGCCGACGATGTGGCGCAAGCCGAATTTCTCGATTTCTATACCGAGCACTCGGCCGTGATGTCGCAGCCGTTTCCCGGTGCGGTGTCGACACTGACCGCGATGGCGGAAAACGGATGGCGTTTCGCGGTTTGCACCAACAAGCCCGAGAACGCCGCACGAAAGCTGATCGATGCAGTCGGTCTGTCCCCATGGTGCACAGCCATCGGCGGCGGTGACAGTTTCCCGTTCCGAAAGCCAAACCCGGCGCATCTGCTGGCAACGATCGATGCCGCTGGTGGCGCTACCACCAGCACGATCATGATTGGCGATCACGCCAACGACGTCCTTGCCGCTGTGGGTGCGGGCGTACCGTGTATCTTTGCCGGATGGGGCTACGGGCCGACCGAGATGGCCGCGGGTGCCGTACGGGTGGCCGGGCATTTCGGCGAGGTCGAAGGCCTCTGCGAACAGCTTCTTCCCAGGCAGCCCTGACCGGTGCCCACGCACACAGTGGGCATCGATCTCGGTACATCCGGCGTCCGTGCCGTCGTGCTCCATCCGGACGGGACCCAGCAATCCCAGTCCGTGACGATCACGCCGGAACAGCGCCGGGACCCCGCGGCCCTCTGGAGTGCAGTGGGGACGGTTTTGAGCCGCTTGATGCTGGAACACGTCGGCGCCATTGCCGTTGCAGGAACGTCCGGTACGATTTTGGCGACCGATCGGTGGGGCGCGGCACTGGGCAGGCTGTCGCTCTACAGCGACCCGGCTGACGCGGCGATCATGGCCGCAATCAGCGACGCCGCACCCGCCGGCAATCCGGCACGCGGGCACACGTCGCCGCTGGGGCGGGCGATCGGGCTTACCCGGGTTACGCGTACGGACCGGATACTGCACGAGGCGGACTGGATCGCCGGGCGTCTGTGCGGGCGGTTTGGCTTCAGCGACGAGAATAATGCGCTGAAGACAGGCTACGACCCCGTCACGCGCGAATGGCCCGACTGGGTGCAGACGGTCGGGTTGGACGCCGGGGTACTGCCGCGTGTGTTCCCACCCGGCCAGTCGATCGCAGCCATTGCCCCAGACATTGCCATGCGCTTTTGCCTGCCAGCCGGGACGATCGTCGCCGCCGGTACAACCGACGGATGCGCATCGTTTGTGTCCACCGGCGCCAGTCAGCCGGGCGATGCGGTCACGGTCCTCGGCTCGACCCTGACCCTCAAATTGCTCTCGACCACGCCGGTATCGGCGCCCGAGTTTGGTATTTACAGCCATCGGCTATGGGACACCTGGCTGACCGGGGGCGCCAGCAACGCCGGCGGCGCTGTGCTCGCGCAATTCTTCTCACCCGCGAAGATCGTGAGCCTCTCGAAACAGATCATCGCCGGCAACGACAGCGGGCTTCGGTACTACCCGTTGCTACAACCCGGAGAGCGCTTTCCGGTGAACGATCCGGCGCAGAAACCGTGCCTGCTACCACGTCCAGACGACGACGCGCTGTTTCTGCACGGAATGCTCGAGGGTATCGCCCGCATCGAAGCCCTCGGCTATGGCCGGCTACACGCATGCGGCGCGCCAGCGATACGGGGCGTCACCACCGTCGGCGGTGGCGCGGGTAACCCGGCCTGGTCGGCCATTCGGCGTCGTATCCTGAACGCGACCGTTGTCACTATGGCGGGCACGAGTGCTGCGCATGGTGCCGCACTCGTAGCCCGCCGCGCACTGAGCGACCCTAATCAATGACCGGCCCTGCTCAATGTGCCGTTACGCCATTGCATTCATGGCGTAACGGCTCGCCATTGCGTCCAGAGAGACCGGTTTGATCGCGGCCGCGTGGCCCGCGGATCCGAACGCCTCGAACCGCTCGCGGCAAAGCAGGCGAACGGCCTGGGTGGCGGCGGCAAAGAATTTCCGCGGGTCGAACTCCTCGGGCTTCTGAGCCATCAGCCGGCGCATGGCACCGGTCATCGCCAGGCGCACGTCGGTGTCGATGTTGATCTTTCGTACGCCATGCCGAATGCCCTCGCGTATTTCCTCCAGCGGTACCCCGTACGTCTCCTTGATCTGCCCGCCATACTCGCGGATCACCTCGAGCCATTCCTGCGGTACCGACGACGACCCATGCATGACCAAATGGGTATTGGGGATCCGGGCATGGATCTCACGAATACGGTCGATGGCGAGAATGTCGCCGGTTGGACGGCGCGAAAACTTATAGGCACCGTGGCTGGTCCCGATCGCAATGGCGAGTGCATCGACCCCGGTTTCCCGCACAAAGTCGGCGGCCTGCGCGGGATCGGTCAGCAGCTGGTCATGGGTCAATACGCCCTCGGCCCCGGACCCATCCTCCTCACCCGCTTCTCCCGTTTCGAGGGAGCCGAGGACACCGAGCTCGCCTTCGACGGAGACGCCAACGGCATGGGCCATTTCGACCACGCGCCGGGTGGTCTCGACGTTATAGTCGTACGACGCCGGTGTTTTCATGTCTTCGTGTAGGGACCCGTCCATCATCACGCTGGTGAAGCCCGAACGGATCGACCGCTGGCACATCGCGGGGCTGGCTCCATGGTCCTGATGCATCACGATGGGGATGTGCGGCCAGGTCTCGACCGCGGCCTCCACCAGGTGGCGTAAAAATGCCTCGCCAGCGTATTTGCGCGCGCCGGCCGAGCCTTGGAGTATGACAGGACTGTCGCAGTCATCGGCCGCCTGCATGATGGCCTGGATCTGCTCCATGTTGTTCACATTGAATGCAGGGATGCCGTAGCCGTTATCGGCCGCGTGATCGAGAAGTTGCCGCATCGAGACAAGCGCCATGA
>JANPPS010000109.1:0-13474 GCA_031428635.1 Rhodospirillales bacterium | reverse complement strand
CCAGCGTGGTCGAGTTGGGCGGCGTGCTGCCCGGCGTCGTGCCGCCCACGTCGGCGTGGTGGCCGCGGCTGCCGACGAAAAAGCGCAGGTCGCCGTCCGGGCCGAACACGGGCGTGATGACGGTGATGTCCGGCAGGTGGGTGCCGCCATGGTACGGGTCGTTCAGCGCCACGACGTCGCCGGGACGCAGCGTGGTTCTGCGGGCCTGCAGCACGGCCTGCACGCTCTCACCCATCGCGCCCAGGTGCACCGGCACGTGCGGCGCGTTGGCGACCAACCGGCCTTCGGCGTCGAACAGCGCGCAGCTGAAATCGAGCCGTTCCTTGATATTGACGCTCTGCGACGTGTTCTGCAGCACGGCGCCCGTTTGTTCGGCGACGGCCATGAACAGGTTGTTGAACAGCTCCAACCGCACCGGGTCGATCGCCGTCGCACCGTCCTGGCCCGCTGCCCAGAGTGTGGCGCGGGGTGTGGCGCGGGTCAGGATCATGTGGTCCTGGGTCGTGAGCGCGGCCGTCCAGCCCACATCGACCACCGTTGTCGCATTCGCCTCCCGGATCAGCGCCGGTCCCGGTAGGCGATCGCCGGCGCGCAATGCGATGCGGTCATAGACGGGGGTCGCGTGGGGTGCGCCGCCGCTCCACATCGTCACCGTATCGACCGGGGCCGCCGGGTCGCCATGGCGTACGGCCAAGGTCGGTTCAGCAATGGTTTCGCCCGCGGCCACGGCCTCGATCGCAATCTGCTCGGCAATCAGCGCGCGGCCCGGCGTCACGAACCCGAACCGGGCGCGATGGGCGTCGGCAAACGCGTCGGCGGCGTGCCTGTCCAGCGGCACGGCCAGCGCGGCCTCTGTGCCGGCGTAGCGCAGGTGGACCCGGCGCTGCACCCCGGTGGCCGTCGCCCCCTGCGCCGCCAGCTCCGCTTGGGCCGCTTCGGCTAGTTGGTCCGCCACCTGGTTCAGCGCCGCCATGGTCGCGGGACCGAATGGTAGTTCCATCGCCTGTTCGCGCAGCACGACCTGGTCCGCCAGGCCCATGCCATAGGCCGACAACACGCCGGCCAGCGGGTGGATGAACACGGTCTCCATGCCCAGTTCGTCGGCAACGAGGCAGGCATGCTGGCCGCCCGCGCCGCCGAAGCACGCGAGGGCGAAGCGGGCCGGGTCCTGGCCCTTCTGCACGCTGACCTGCTTGATCGCGCGGGCCATGTTGCTGACCGCCACGCGCAGAAAACCCTCGGCCGCCGCCATCCGGTCCTGGCCCATCCGGGCCGCCAGCGCATCGAAACCGGTGCCGACCACGTCCGCATCCAGCGCCGCGTCGCCACCGGGGCCAAACAAACGGGGAAAATGCGCGGGCTGTAACCGGCCCAGCATAACGTTGGCGTCTGTCACCGTCAGCGGCCCGCCGCGGCGGTAGCAGGCCGGGCCGGGCGACGCGCCCGCGCTATCCGGCCCCACCCGCACGCGGGCGCCGTCATAGTGCAGGATACTGCCGCCGCCGGCTGCCACGGTGTTGATCGCCATCATCGGTGCCCGCATGCGCACGCCGGCGACCTCGGTCTCGAACGCACGCTCGAACGCGCCATCGTATAATGCGACGTCGGTGCTGGTACCGCCCATGTCGAAGCCGATGATCCGGTCGAATCCGGCCATGCCCGCCGTGCGCGCGGCGCCGACGATGCCACCGGCCGGGCCAGACAGGATCGCGTCCTTACCCTGAAACCGGTCCGCCTGGGTCAGGCCACCATTGGACTGCATGAAAAACAGCCGCGTACCGCCCAGGGCGTCGGCTACCCGATCGACGTAGCGGCGCAGCACGGGGGACAGATAGGCGTCCACGACCGTTGTATCGCCGCGTGGCACCAGCCGCAGCAGCGGGCTAACCGTATGGCTCAACGACACCTGCGTGAACCCGGCCGCGCGCGCGATTTCGCCCAGCCGCTGCTCCATCGCCGGATGCCGCCAGGCGTGAATTAGGGCGATCGCGCACGCCCGCAGGCCCCGGGCGGCGGCGGCGGCAAACGCCGCGTGCGCTACGGCCTCGTCCAGCGGCTCGATCACGGCGCCGTCCACGGCCACCCGGCCCGGCAGCTCGATCACGCTGTCATATAACGGCACCGGCAGGATCACGTTCAGGTCGAATAGCCGCGGCCGGGCCTGATTGCCGATGCGCAGCACGTCGCCCAGGCCGCGGTTGAGTACCACCAGCGTGGGCTCACCCTGGCGTTCCAGCAGCGCGTTGGTGGCGACGGTCGTGCCCATTTTGACGCAATCGATTAGCCCGGCGGTAATGGGCGCGCCGGGGGCGAGGCCCAGCATGTGCCGGATACCGGCCACGGCCGCGTCGTCGTAACGTGGATCGTCGCTCAGCAGCTTATGCGTCGCGATCGTGCCGTCGGGGCGGCGGGCGACGATGTCAGTGAACGTGCCGCCGCGGTCGATCCAAAACTGCCAAGCCGTCATGCTGCGCTATGTCTCCGGTCGGTGATGAGCATGCAGCCGGGTGCATGGGCGATAAAAAATGGCAGGTCCGCCCGCTCCAGCGCCGCCTGGCTGGTCACGCCGCAGGCCCAGAACACCGGTACCTCGCCCGGCAAGACCGCGACAGCGTCGCCATAATCGGGGCGGTCCAGGTCATGGATGCCGATGGCGGCCGGGTCACCGACATGGACGGGACGCCCGTGCTGATCAGAGAACCGGCCGGTGATCTCGGTCGCACGGTCGACCAGCGCCACGGCCACGGGCCGCATCGACACAACCATACCGCCGCCGAACGGACCGGCGGGCCGGGTTGCGATCGACGTGCGGTACATAGCCACGTTGCGGCCCTCCGTTACATGGCGAAGCGGCACGCCGCCCTCGATCAGCGCGCGTTCGAACGTGAACGAGCAGCCGATCACGAACGTTGTCAGGTCCGGCCGCCATAGCGTGGTTATGTCCGGCACGACCGTGACGGAGCCACGGCGATACACCCGGTAGGCCGGCAGGTCGGACCGGATATCGATCCCCTCGCCCAGCGCCGGCAGAGACCATTCGCCCGGCCCAGCGGTGGCGAGCACGGGGCAGGCCTGCGCGTTCAGGCGGCAGTACTCGGCGAAAGCATCCGCCTGATCGCTGGGCATAATCGCCACGTTGCCCTGCACGAAGCCGGGTGCGAGGCCGGATGTGTGGCCCGCTTGCGCCCCGGTGCGGAACGCGTGGCGCAGGGTGCCTGGCTGCGGGCTCATGGTCTCGGTCTGCGTATCATCATGACTGATCATGCAAGCATTCGGCCACGATCACGGTGACGGCGCCAATCGTGTTTCAGCATGATGGTCGATCAGCTTTGCGGATCATGCGCCAGCGTGGCCGCCGCCAGCGCCGCGATCGTGCCACCCAGGCTGCCCGGCGCGCCCGTCGTACTGGCGGTGAACACCAAGGGTGACAGCGCCGGGCCAGCGAGTGCCACCAGCCGGCCATCGGCCAGGTACTCGGCTACCGCCGCGGCCGCGATCACGCCGACGCCGATGCCGTCCTGCGCCATGCGCATCACGGCACTCAACGCCGTGTTGGGGAAAAGCCGGACAGGCAGGTCGCCAAACAGCGCACTCAGCTCCTCATACGGGCCAGTGCCGCGCGGATAGGTCAGGATCGGCCAGCGGGCTAAACTTACCAACGCCGGTACCGCCTGCGCCACCAGGCCCGGCCGCGCCACCCAGGCCAGCGGGTAGGTACCGAGCGGCAAGTCCCGCACGCCAGCCGCCACGACCGGGCCGAGCAATAGCGCCACGTCGAGCGTCCCATCCAGCAAACCCGCGCGCAACCGGGCGGAGACGTCGACCACCACGTCGACCGTGACCCGGGGGTGCGCCGCCTCTATCGCGTGCATCAGCCGGCCGAGCCCGGTGTGGACGATCGTCTCCGCCACGCCCAACCGCACGGTACCGCGCAGATCGCCGGAGTCCTGCATGGCGTCCAGCATCTCCGATCGCAGCGCCAGCATCCGCCCGGCGTATCCCAGCAGGGTCACGCCCCGTGGCGTGGGGCGGATACGGTTGCGGTCACGGTCCAGCAGCCGGCCACCCAGCGCCACTTCCAGCGCCGCGATCCGGGCGCTGACGGCGGGCTGCGTCGTGTTCAGCCGATCGGCGGCGCGGCGGAACCCACCCAACTGCACGACCCAGTAAAAGATTTCGAGGCTACGGAGGTCCATACGCCGACACTGCCCTCGACAGGGATGTGCGGACAATGCAACCAATCACGGGGGCGTGCGTTTAGCCGCTTGTACCTTTCTGAGGATGTATCATGATCCGTATCGTTTTAGCCGCCGCCCTGCTTGCGCCGGCCCTATTGCTCACCGAGCCAGCGATGGCTCAATCGCAGACGAGCCCGCCGAGCCCGAATAGCGCGTCGGGCGCGGCGCCGCCGTCGGGTGGCGTTACCACCGCCACACCGGGTCAAGGCACGCCCGACACGGGTAACATGGCCTACCCGGCGCCGTTGCCGCAGGGCGACCTCAGCACCACCGTCATCCCGGGCCAGGGCCGTCCGGACACGGGGAGCATGGCTTATCCGACACCGATGCCCCAGGGTAACATCCCAAGCACGACGGCTCCGGGTGGCACCGGCGCAGTCCCGAAGTAGCCAAAACGCGGTGCCCGGCCGTCGCGTCGGGCACCGGCCCCCACATGAACGAGGCCGAGTGTGAGTGAGACCCGGCCATCACCCGCGCGCCGCGCCATCGCAGCATTCCGCCGCACCCACCGAATCCCCGCGCCGTCCGGGCTTCCTGGTGCCCGGCCCTTCACACAGGTCGCTGCCGAGCGGTTGCTATCCCGCGTGGCCGGTGTTGTCCCGGTTCAGGGCAACGCCATCGATTTGTTGCGTGATGGGGCGGAAAACTACCCGGCGTGGCTCGACGCCATTGCCGCCGCGACGAACGAGATCGACTTCGAGAATTATATTATCCGTAACGACGTAACAGGCCGTCGGTTCGCTGACGCGCTCGGCGCGCGCGCCCGGGCTGGCGTGCGGGTACGGCTGCTGTATGACTGGCTCGGGTGCCTGACGACCCCACGGCGGTTCTGGCGGGAGCTGCGACTGACGGGGGTCGAGGTGCGATGCTTCAATCGGCCCCGGCTTGATAGCCCGTTCGGGTGGTTCAGCCGTAACCACCGCAAGACACTACGGGCGGACGGGGTCGGCTTCGTCGCGGGCCTGTGCGTGGGCGATGTCTGGAGTGGCACGGACGGCGTGGACCCGTGGCGCGACACCGGGGTCCGCCTGCGTGGCCCGGTCGTGGCAGCGTTGGCGTGTGCGTTCGAGGGTAGCTGGGCCCATGCAGGCGGCGCGACCACGGCCGCGGCCGCCATCCCGGGCCCGGCCGGGGACGTCGCCGTCCGCGTGATCGACAGCCGGCCGGCGACAATGGGGTTGTACCGGTTCGACCAGTTGATCGCCGGCATTGCCCGCCGAACCTTATGGCTGACCGACGCCTATTTCGTCGGCACGACCAGCTACGTCCAAGCCCTGTGCGATGCGGCACGTGACGGGGTCGACGTGCGGTTACTGGTCCCCGGGGCGTCCGACATCCCAGTCGCTCAGGCGCTGGCCCGCGCCGGGTACCGTCCGCTGCTGGAGGCTGGATGCCGTGTGTTCGAGTGGAATGGCTCCATGCTGCACGCCAAGACCGCGGTCGCCGATGGCCGCTGGGCCCGCATCGGGTCCAGCAACCTTAATCTCGCCAGCTGGATGGGTAATTGGGAACTCGACGTCGCGATCGAGAACGAGGGCTTTGCCGGGCAACTCGCCGCGATGTTCGAACGCGACTTGCAGGACGCGACTGAAATCGTGATCGACCTCGGCCGAATTCGCGCGCCGGACCAGCCCAAACCGTCGTTGCCGTGGCGTCGCGGCAGCCCCGGGCGGCTCGCGGCCGGCGCGATCGGGCTGGGCAGCACGGTCACGGCCGCGATCACGAACCATCGCGCCCTAGGTCCGGCCAAGGCACGGGTGACGGGCGTGGGCGGCGCCATACTACTGATGATTGCCATCATTCTGGTCGCCGTGCCGCAGGTGCTGACCATCCCGCTCGCCGTGGTCGCAGCCTGGCTCGCGGTCACTCTCTTAATCCGGGCCTGGCATCTTCGGCGGTGATGCTGGTCATTAGCTGGAACCTGCTGCGCCTGACCGGCGCGTCGGTGGATGAAGTCGTGTCGCTCATCCGGCGGGAGCGGCCAGACCTGCTACTGATGCAGGAGGCGACGCACCGAATCGACGCGCTGCCTGCGCGGGTCGGCGGGTGCTACGCCCGGGTCCCGCTGCCTGGCCGGGTCCATGGGCTGGCGGCGTGGAGCCCGACGCCGTTTCCGGCACCGCGTATCGTGGGCCTGCCTGCCGGCGCCATGGTGGAGCGGGTGGCACAAATCCTCGATGTCGGCCGGTTCAGCGTAGCGAACGTACACCTGTCCCATGGCCAGGTCTTGAATCGGCGGCAGTTGCGCGCCGTCGCCCGGCACCTGCCGTCGGCCGCCGCCGTGCTGGGCGACTATAACCTGGTGGGCCCCACCCTTCTGCCGGGCTTTCGCGACGTTGGCCCGCGAGAGCCGACCCATCGCTCGCTCGATTTGTGGCCACTACGCATCGACCGCTGCCTCGTGCGGGGCCTACTGTGCAGCGACGCGCGCGCATTGCCACGGGCCAGTTCGGACCACCACCCGATCGCGGTCCGCCTGGCTCACGCGGAATTCGCGACCGCCAGCGGATCGCCCGCGACACGGAGGCAATAGGTCCGGATACCGGACGGTCCTGCGTACAACGGACACCTACCGCCCGAACCATCTATCGGCCAGCAGAGCGCAAGCATGCTGGCAGACATGGTCGGTACAGAACGGAGTTCGATCGACCTTATCAAATGCAGGGCAGAGCGTGACGGCCGTGACCGGACGCATGCAATAGGCCGCCCACCGCGCCTGGGTACGTTTTATTTGGCGCAACGTTACATTATCGTTTGTATTCACTCGTTATCCGTTCGTCATTACCGGCAAAGCAAAAGATAACTCCACACGGGCCGGCGCTGCGTGTAATCACGTCTCTTGATCGATCACGTGCTGTACCCGAAAGGCCAGCGGATAATGCAATCCGAGCTGATGCCATCACGACCTGCCAGACCGGCCACCGCAACCATGGGGCACGACCGGAGACGCCTGGAGTGGGATGTCCGGGCGGCGGTGGCGCAGGGGCAGTTTCACATCCACTGGCAACCGATTGTCGATTGCCAGGTCGGCATCCTTTCTGGGTTCGAGGCGCTATTGCGCTGGGATCGTCCAGGGTACGGTCCGGTTTCGCCCGCGATATTCGTGCCGGTAGCCGAAGATCTGGGCCTGCATCAGCAGCTCGACATTTGGGTATTGCGCCACGCGTGTGCCGAGGCGGCGCAGTGGCCGGAACCACTCCGCTTCGCCGTCAACGTGTCGGCCGGCTGGTTTAACGGCCAAGACCTGTCGTGTCAGGTCGAAAGCGCTTTACGCGCCACGAAACTCGATCCGGCACGACTTGAGCTGGAGATAACGGAGCGGATCTTCTTCGACAGCGCGGGCTTCGCCCTTTCGGAACTCGCGTACCTGAAGGCGCTCGGCGTCAACCTAGCGCTGGATGATTTCGGTACCGGCTTCTCATCGTTCGGCGCGCTGCGGTCGATCGCATTCGACAAGATCAAACTCGACCGATCGTTTATCGAGACGCTGGGCACGTGCCGCCGCACCGAGATCATTGTCCGCAGCCTGCTCCAGTTGAGCACGGGGCTGGGTATGCAGGTCTGTGCGGAAGGGGTGGAGCTTGAGAGCCAACTCGGCATCCTGCAGGCGTACCAGTGCGACGAAGTGCAGGGCTATCTGATTGGGCGCCCGGCGGCCATCAACTCCGATACATTTCTGACATACGCCCGCCTGGGCGACCGTAATATTTTCGCTGCTTTATAAGATCGGTAGCCCCTAAAGTGGACGGTTCGCGGGGCGCTGCACATGGCGCGTCGGGCCAAGCTGGCGCGTCCGGCATTACCGTAAGATCCATACCCCGGCCCGTCCGCACCGTCTTGGCGGCCATTCGCCCCCGCCTCGCCATACTGGCCTTCGTCACAACCGGGCCACTCATCGCGCTGCTGATCCTGGCCGGGATCGAGAACCGGGCCGACACCCTGACCGAAGCCACCCACCAGACGGAAGCGATGGCCAGGATCGCGTCCGAGCGCCAGGACGACGTCATCCAGGAGGCGATGCACCTCTTGACCGTCCTGGCCCGCGTGCCGGCCGTACGAACGTTCGCGCCAACATGCCATGAATTGCTGCGCCAGATCGGTGAGGATCATCGGCGCATCTCCGTCATCACCTCCGTCCGGCCGGACGGCACGGTCGGGTGCGTCAACCTCGCCGAACAAGTCAACTTCACCCTCGGCGACCGCGCCTATTTCCAGGAGGCGCTGGCAGCCCGCAACCGGGCGGTGGTAAGCGAAACCATCATTGGCAAGATCACGCAGCGTCCGACCGTGATGCTGGCCCTGCCGATTTTGGCCCAACCTCCCGCCACTAAGGCGCTCGGCGTCGTGGTCGCCTCGCTGGACCTCAGCGCCTTTCTTAGCCCCAATCGCGACGAACGGCCGGCCGACATGCAATCTCGCGTCGTCGACGTCCGGGACGGTAATGTGCTGGCAACCGATTCGGGCGGACGTCAAACTAACGTCTCGCCTATCGGCCCGGACCTGCTTGCGGCCATGGCGGCGAGCCCGGGCGGTGGCCAGTACACCGGGCCCGACATCGCCGGCCATCCGACCCTGTACGGCTTCGCCCCATTGCGGAGCACGCATCAGAGCCTGTTTATCGTAATGGACTGGCCGATCGCGTCGATTGTGGCGGAAGCCAACCAGCGCATCCTACGTGATTTGGGGCTCGGCGCGCTTACGATCGGCATGGCGCTACTCGGCATGTGGCTGGTCGGATATCGCTCGATCGTTGCACCCGTACGGCGGTTGGCCGCGTTCGCCGTCCAGATCGGTCACGGGCGGCTAGAAACGTCACCACCCTATCTGCCGCACGCGGCCCTTGAACTGCAGACGCTCGGGCTTGCGTTTTCCGATATGGCCCGCAACTTGCGAGACCGCGATGACGAGCTGGCTACCATGCAACGCGCGGTCCAGGTCAGCGAGGAGCATCACCGGCTGCTGGCCGATAACGCGACCGACATGATCACGCTGATCAACGTCGACTTCATGCGTACCTACGTGTCCCCTGCCTGCCGGGAGCTGCTGGGTTATGAGCCCGAGAAGTTAGTCGGGCACCATGCGGCCGATATGATCCACCCGGACGATCGCCACGCGATAGAAACGCTGTTGCAGGCCTTCGTCGACAGCCCGAACACGACGGAACGGGCGCAGTATCGCGTCGCTCATAAGGACGGCCGAACGCTATGGCTCGAATCATGCGGGCGACGGTTGCCGAACAATCAGGGCTTCGTCGTGACCACGCGGGACATCACCGACCGCCGGGCCATGGAAGAGCGGCTGGAGGCGGCAAACCGCTTGCTGCGCGTTCAGGCCTTGCAGGACCCGCTGACCGGCATCGCCAACCGGCGTCGTTTCGATGAGATGCTGGGGGTCGAGTTTCGGCGTACGCAACGTTTTGCCGAGCCGCTCAGCATCCTCATGATCGACATCGACTTCTTCAAGTCGTTCAACGACACCTACGGCCACCCCGCGGGTGATGCCTGCCTGCGCGCGGTCGCGCTTAAGATCGAGGCGCAAATGCGTCGGTCCGGCGACATGCTCGGCCGCTATGGCGGGGAGGAGTTCGCCTGCGTCCTACCCGGCTCCGACATGGTCGGCGCACTGAAAATGGCCGAGCAAATCCGCGTGGCGATCGAGAATATGGCCATCGCCAACAGCAGCAGCCCGCGTGGCATGCTGACGGTCAGCATCGGCCTGGCCACGATTAACTCCACACACGGGCATGAGGGCCCGGCCGAGTATGTCGAGGCGGCGGACAGCGCGCTGTACGAGGCCAAGAACGCCGGGCGTAATACGATCCGTGTCGGCCAGCCTCAGCAGGTCTGATTACAGGACCGCGCGCGCCTGCGCGTACTCCGCCGTGAACCGTGCCACTAGGTCGCCGGCCGGTTGCACCCGGTCGATCGCGCCGATTCCTTGCCCACTACCCCAGATATCCTTCCACGCCTTGGACTTCGACCCGCTAAAGTCCATCGCCGACGGGTCCGACCGCGGCAGGTTGTCGGGATCCAGGCCCGCCGCCACCAGGCTCGGCCGCAAATAGTTGCCGTGCACGCCGGTCACGAGGTCGGTGTAGACGATTTGGCTCGCATCGCCGTCGACGATCGCCTGCTTATAGCCGGCGGCCGCATTCGCCTCCGCCGTCGCGATGAAGGCAGAGCCGATATAGGCCAAGTCCGCCCCCATCGCCCGCGCCGCCAGGATCGCGGCCCCGTTCGCGATGCTGCCAGACAACGCGACCGGGCCATCGAAGAACGAACGTATCTCCTGCATGAGCGCAAACGGTGAGATCGTCCCCGCATGACCCCCGGCGCCGGCGGCGACCGCGACCAAGCCATCGGCACCCTTCTCGATAGCCTTCCTCGCAAACATCGCGTTGATCACGTCGTGCAGCACGATGCCGCCATAACTGTGTACCGCCTGATTGACCTCCGGCCGGGCACCCAGCGACGTGATGACGATCGGCACCCGGTATTGCACGCAAACAGCCATGTCGTGTTCCAGCCGGCTGTTGCTGCGATGGACGATCTGATTGACCGCGAACGGCGCCGCCGGCTGGTCCGGATGCGCCCGGTCGTACGCCGCGAGCTCCGTCTGGATACGCTCGATCCACTCGGCCAGCGCCGTCTCCGGCCGGGCGTTCAGCGCCGGGAAGGAGCCGACGATGCCCGCCTTGCATTGCGCGATCACCAGGTCCGGGGTGCTGATGATAAACAGCGGGGCCGCGATGACCGGCAGCCGCAGATGTTGGAGGATCGAGGGCATGCTCATGCGGCGCATGGGGCACTGGCGCCCCGGAACCGTCAAGGCAGTTGACGCCACCGCCCCCGGCACGGGAGAGTAATGGCAACGGCGTACCAAAGCGCTGATCTGGAGGACACGTTCATGACTACGCTACGCTCGACAATGCGCGCCGCCCTACTGACCTGCTCCATGCTTGCTGGCCACCAGGCCGCCGCGGAGGTGGTTAAGATTGCCTACATCGACCCACTCAGCGGCTCCTTGGCAGCGACGGGACAGCTGGGCGAACAGCATTTCCGGTTCGCGATCGACCGCGTAAACAAGTCAGGCGCAGCGGGGCCAGGTCGCACGCTAGAGCTCGTACCGTTCGATAACGAAGTGAGCCCGGAAAAATCGCTGACCCTGCTGCGCAAGGCGATCGATGACGGCATCCATTACGTAACCCAGGGGAACGGCAGCTCGGTTGCATTCGCGCTGATCGACGCGATCAACAAGAATAATAAGCGGGCACCGACGCAGTCCGTCATGTTCCTGAACTACGCCGCCGTCGACCCGGCGCTCACGAACGACAAGTGCAGTTGGTGGCACTTCCGGTTCGACGCCGACTCAGACATGAAAATGCGGGCGCTGACGGACTATCTGGTTAGCCAGCCAGCCACGAAGCGCGTCTATGTGTTCAACCCCGACTACTCGTTCGGCATATCGGTTGAAAAGGCTGCGCAGGCGATGCTGGCCGGCCGCCGCCCGGACCTGGAGGTCGTCGGTGCCGAGCGTGTGCCGCTGGGTCGCACCAAGGACTTCACCCCGTACGTACAGAAGTTTCAGGCCGCCAACGCCGACGCCGTCGTGACCGGCAACTGGGGCCAGGACCTGTCGTTACTGGTAAAGGGCGCGGCCGATAGTGGGTACAAGGGTAAGCTGTACACCTATTATCTGGGCGGCAGCGACGTGATGCCGAGCGTGTCGTCGGCCGCCGAAGGCTACGCCCAAATCGCCGAGTACCACGCGAACGTGGGTAGCCCGGAGCTGGAAACGGTAGCCGCCGCGTTCGAGGCCCAGTACCACGTCCCCTTTTACTATCTGCGCGTGATGACAGAGATCGACATGCTGGCCGAGGCGATGAAGCAGGCCGATAGCAGCGACCCCGCCAAGGTCGGCGCCATATTGGCGACGCTGAAGATCAAGACTCCCTTGGGCGAAGTCGCCATGCGGGAGGATAACCATCAGCTGCTCAACCCGATGTTCGTCAGCACGCTCGAACCCGGGCAAAAGTTCGTGTTTCCTGAAAGCAAGCTCGGCTTCAAGACCGTAAGCCGGATCGAGCCGGAGGCGCAGCGCATGGCGACCACCTGCAAGTTCGCGCCGCCGTCGTAGCGCCCAGGCAGAACATCGAGACAGAACACCGACGCAGAACACGGGAGGCACGGAATACAGATGGAGCAGGCGCTGCTCATCGGCCTGAACGGCTTGGTCTACGGGCTGTTGCTGTTCATGCTGTCGGTCGGGCTCACTCTCATCTTCGGCATGATGGGCGTGCTGAACCTGGCCCATGCCAGCTTTTACATGCTGGGCGCGTTCCTGGCCTACACCGTCAGCATCCGCATCGGCTTCTGGCCGGCGCTGGTGATCGTGCCGGTGCTGGTGGGGGTGCTGGGCGCGGTCGTCGAACGGTACGGGCTGCGCACCGTGCACAAGCACGGCCACGTGGCGGAATTACTGTTCACGTTCGGCCTGGCCTTTGTGATCGGTGAAATCGTGCCGCTGATCTGGGGCCGCTCGCCCGTGCCATACCACGTGCCGCCATCGCTCGACTTCGCGCTGTTCAGCGTGGGCGGCAACGCGTACCCGGCCTATCGGCTGTTCATGATGGCCGTGGCGGTCGCGATGTTCCTGGCTCTGTTCGCGGCCCTCGCTCGCACCCGGCTCGGGCTGATCGTGCGGGCGGCGCTCACGCATCCGGAGATGGTGGGCATGCTTGGGCATAACGTGCCGCGGGTGTTTACACTGGTATTCGGCGCGGGCTGCGCGTTGGCGGGGCTCGCGGGCGTGATGGCCGGCAATGCGTTCACGACGGAGCCCGGCATGGCGCGGGCGCTCGGCGCGGTCGTGTTCGCGATCGTGGTGATGGGCGGGCTCGGTTCGATCTGGGGGGCGCTGGTCGCGTCACTGCTAATCGGGTTCGTGCAGACGGCCAGCATCAGCTTGGATTTAAAGCTCGGTGCGGCCCTCGGGCGTATGGGCGTGACCATCGACCCAGCCCTGTGGGGCGACGTCTATGACCTGACGATCGCGCGGGTGGCACCAGTGGTGCCGTACGTGCTGCTGGTGTTGGTGCTGGCAGTGCGCCCGCGCGGGCTGATGGGGACCCGTTCGGCATGAGCGACGTCGAGCTGCCAATGCCACTCGCGCGCGCCGACGGCAGGGTGCTGCGCGCGGCCGTACCGTGGGTGCTGGCGGCGGCACTGGCGCTGGCG
>JANPPS010000108.1:0-12548 GCA_031428635.1 Rhodospirillales bacterium | reverse complement strand
CGCCTCCGGCCTGGCCCACCGGGGCGGGCTGCGCCCCGGGCGCCGTCCCCTCCGCGGCGGGTGCGTCGGCCGACACTGTGGGAACCGTCTGCGGGTCCTAACCCGCCGCCTGCGCCGCGTCGATCCCGGCGCGCACGCCGTCGCGCAGCACGGCCTCTAGCGTATAGACCCCGTGGCACGCCCCGGCCGATCGTTCGGCGGCCGCGGACTGACCCGGCAGGAACGTGTCGGCCGCTTCGTCCCAGCGCAGCTTACCGCGCGATTGCGAGAACAGGTTCAGCACCGGCGTGAAGCCGCCACTCATCGCCAACAGCCCGGCCCGCACATGTTCGCGCCGCCGCTGGCCCGGACGGCCCACGATCACGACCCGCAAACCCAGCCTTCCGCGGGTGCCCAGTACATGCATGCCCGCCTCGACCCGAATGCCGGCCCGCCGCGCTGCGTCTGGCCAGGCTCCATCGGCCCGGGGCCGTGCGTCGGCGATCAACGCGATCTCTGCACCGCATTCCTGTAGATCGAGCGCGGCGCGGTAGGCCGTGTCGCTTGTTGTCGCGACCACGACTCGGCGGGCGGGCAGCGCGTCATAGCGCACCGCGTAGGTCCGCGCGGCGTCGGCCAGCATGACACCCGGCCGGTCGTTGCCGGGGAACACGAGTGGTCGCTCGATCGCGCCGGTGGCGATCACAACCTCGGAGGCGCGAACCTGCCAAAGCCGCTCACGCACCAGCGCCGGGTCGGGATCCGCGAGATGGTCGGTAACCCGCTCCACAAGCCCGATCAGGTTGTCCGGATACCAGCCGAACGCGGTCGTGCGGCTCAGCATTCTCACGTTTGGCCGGGCGTGCAACGCGCCGACGCGGTCCTGGAGCCAGTCCGTCGCCGGGCGGCCGTCGATCAAGGCCCGGCGCTCGGCCAGCAAACTGCCGCCGAACCGGCTCTGCTCATCGCACAGGATCACCCGCGCACCGGACGCGGACGCCGCATCGGCAGCCGCCAAGCCGGCCGGGCCGGCGCCCACCACCAGCACGTCGCAATGCGCGTAGCGGTTGCCATAATGGTCGCTGTCCGGGGCCTCGGGCGCGCGGCCCAGCCCAGCGGCGCGGCGGATGATGGGCTCATAGAGCTTCGCCCAGGCGCCGTGCGGGCCCATGAAAGTCTTGTAGTAAAAGCCGGCCGACAGCAGTGGCGCGGCCAGGTCGTTGATCGCCTGCAGGTCAAATGACAGCGATGGGAACCGGTTCTGGCTGCGCGCGACCAACCCGTCGTAGATTTCGACCTGCGTCGCGCGCAGATTCGGCGTCCGCCGGCCGTCGCCGCGATCGACCTCGACCAGGGCGTTCGGCTCCTCCGACCCGGCGGCTAGCAGGCCCCGCGGCCGATGATATTTGAACGAGCGGCCCATCAGGCGGACGCCGTTGGCCAGCAACGCCGCGGCAAGCGTGTCGCCGGGGCGGCCGGCGTAAGTGCGGCCGTCGAAGCTGAAGCGGATGCTCATGCCGGCCCCCATTTCTCGATGTCGGTTCGCGTCTCAGGCGCATCGAGGCTGGCGCCGTCGTTGAGCGCCGGGTTGTCCGGGCGTCGGGATCCGGCTGGGTACGTGACAACGAACCGGTCCGTCACCGTGTGGCGCACGGCGTTGAAAAACCGGCCGCACCCATGGGTGTGGCGCCAGCGCTCGGCATGCTCGCCCTTCGGATTGGAACGATGGTGCAGAAAGTCGGCCCAGGGATCGTCAGCCATCGCGGACGGATCGGGCGGGCGGGCGAGATGCGCCTCACCAGCATAGGCGAACTCGGCTTCCGGGCGCTTGCCGCAGATCGGGCATGGGATCAGCAGCATGTCAGTGCGCCACCGCGGCTGCCGCGGCCTCGTCGACCAGCCTGCCGGTGCGGAACCGGTCCAGCCCGAACGCGGCGTTCAGCCGATGCGGCGCGTCGTGGGCGATGGTGTGTGCGAACACCGAGCCGGAGCCCGGTGTGGCCTTGAACCCGCCAGTGCCCCAGCCGCAGTTCACATACAGGCCGGGAACGTCGGTCTTGGCGATGATCGCGCTGCGGTCCGGCGTCACGTCGACGATACCGCCCCAGTTACGCAGCATGCGCATGCGCCGGAATTGCGGAAAAAGCTCGCAGATCGCGTCCAGCGTATGCGTCGCGATATGCAGCCCGCCGGCCTGGCTATAGCTGGTGTAGGCGTCCGTCCCAGCCCCAATCACCAACTCCCCCTTGTCGGACTGGCTGATGTAAGCGTGGATCGTGTTCGACATGACCACGCACGGGAAGCACGGCTTCACCGGCTCGCTCACCAGCGCCTGCAGCGGGTAGCTCTCGAGCGGCATACGCTGCCCGGCCATCGCCATGATGACGCTGGTATGCCCGGCAGCCGCCACGCCGACCTTACCCGCCATAATCCGGCCCCGGCTGGTCTGGACGCCTCTGACCGCCCCGCGCGCATCGCGAATGACACCCGTGACCTCGCAGCGCTGGATGATGTCGACCCCCAGCGCGCTTGCCGCCCGGGCATAACCCCATGCCACCGCGTCGTGCCGCGCCGTACCGCCACGCCGCTGCAACGAGGCGCCGAGCACCGGGTAGCGCATGCCCGCACCGATATTCAGCGGCGGGCAGAACGCCTGCGCCTGCTCCACCGTCAGCCACTCGTTGTCGATCCCCTGCAGCCGGTTTGCGTGAACGTGCCGCTTGAACACCTGCACGTCATGTACGTTGTGCGCGAGCATCATGACGCCCCGCGGGGAATACATGACGTTGTAGTTTAGCTCGGCCGACAGCGTTTCCCATAGCTTGACCGAATGCTCATAGAGCGCCGCGCTTTCTGGCATCAGGTAGTTGCTGCGAATAATGGTCGTGTTGCGGCCGGTGTTACCGCCGCCGAGCCAACCCTTCTCGAGCACGGCCACGTTGGTTATTCCGTGCTGCTTGGCGAGGTAGTAGGCCGTCGCCAGCCCGTGCCCGCCGGCGCCGACGATAATGACATCATAGCGCGGCTTGGGCTGCTCGGGCGCGCGCCATTGCGGGCCCCAGCCGGATTGTCCTCGCAGTGCCTCGCGCAACAGGGCGGCGGCTGAAAATCTACGCATCACAGGTCCTTCGCCAGGCGCAACGCATCGAATATCGCGGCGTGGATATTGCGGCTCGCGACCGCATCGCCGAGGCGGAACAGCTGGAACTGGCCCTCGGGATTACGGATCACATTTTGCCCCTCGCCACCCAGCAGCGCCTTGTGGTCCACTTCGCCATCGTTCGACGAGTGCGGCCGTAGCGCCAGATACAGCTCGTCGGACGGGATCGTCCCATGCTCGACCACCACCTGGTCCACGCGACGCTCTTCTGTTCGCTCGCCATAGTCGCTGCCCAGGGTCGCCACCAGCTCGTTACCGCTGCGGCGCACCGCGAGCAGCCGCTGGTTCATCGTCACGCGTACGCCGCACCGATGGAAGATGCGGGCATAGGCGGCATGGTTCAGCCCACCGATTTCGGGCGCCAGCATCCGCTCCGGCGTCACCAGCTCGACCTCCGCGCCCGCCTCGGCCAGCACTTCGGCCGCCTGCATGCCCGGGTGGTTGCCGTTATCGTCATAGACCAGCACGCGCCCGGCAATCGCGGCACCACCGCCGACCACGTCCCAGCTCGACACGACCAGATCGTTGCCCTCTGCCAGCAACGCCGTGTCGGGCGTGCCACCAGTGGCCACGAACACCACATCGGGCAGAAGCGCCAGGATATCGGCGGCCTCGGCATAGACGTTGAAACGCAGCTCCGCGCCGAGCCGCCGTAACTCGGCCAGGCGCCAGTCGACGATCCCGATCAGCTCACGCCGCCGCGGCGTCCGCGAGGCAAGCAGCACTTGCCCGCCCGCCCGCTCCGTCGCCTCCAGCAGCGTGACGTGGTGCCCGCGCTCACACGCGACCCGCGCAGCTTCGAGCCCGGCCGGCCCCGCCCCCACCACGACAACGCGGCGCGGCGCCCCCTCCGCCCGCGCGATCACATGGGGCATGGTCGCCTCACGCCCGGTGGCCGGATTATGGACGCACAGCGCCTCATTGCCCTCGTAGATCCGATCGAGGCAATACGTCGCGCCGACGCAGGGACGGATCCGGTCCTCCTGTCCCGCCGCGACCTTGCGGGCGATATGCGGATCGGCGATGTGCGCCCGGGTCATGCCAACCATGTCGAGCTTGCCCTCCGCGATCGCGTGCCGGGCGGTGGCCACGTCGTTGATCCGGGCCGCGTGGAACACCGGAAAGCGGGTGGCTGCCCGCACCTCGCCCGCGAATTCCAGATGCGGCGCGGTAGCCATGCCTTGTATCGGGATCACGTGGGACAGCGCGTTATCCGTGTCCATGTGGCCTTTGACGATATTGAGGAAGTCCACATTGCCGCCCGAGGCGAAGCGGCGCGCGATCTCCATACCGTCCGCGCGCGTCATGCCGATATCCCAATCCTCGTCGGCCACCATCCGCACGCCGATCAGCATGCGGGGTCCCACGGCGGCCCGCATCGCATCCAGCACGCGTTGCGAGAACCGCATCCGATTATCCAGGCTGCCGCCGAACTCGTCGTCGCGCTGGTTGGTCGCCGGCGACCAGAACTGGTCGGGAAAATGCCCATACGCATCGATCTCGAACCCGTCGAGCCCCGCCGCATCCATCCGCTGCGCCGCCGCTGCGTAGTCGGCGATCACGCGATCGATGTCCCAATTCTCTGCCGCCTTCGGAAAGCCGCGATGCGCCGCCTCACGCACCCGGGACGGCGCCAGGATCGGCAACCAATCCGCCTTATTCCACGCCGTCCGCCGTCCGAGATGGGTCAGCTGGATCATCACCGCGGACCCGTGCTCGTGACATTCATCGGTCAACCGCCGCAGCCACGGAACGATCTCGTCCTTGTAGGCCAGCAGGTTACCGAACACCGGCGGGCTGTCGGGCGACACCACTGCGGAGCCCGCCGTCATCGTCAGCGCGATCCCACCCTTCGCCTTTTCGACATGGTACAGCCGATAGCGGTCCTTCGGCATCCCGTCTTCGGAGTAGGACGGCTCATGCGCCGTGCTCATGAAGCGGTTGCGCAACGTCAGGTGCCGCAGCTGGTACGGTTGCAGCAGCGGATCGGCAAGCTTATGCGGGCTGATGTGCATCGCCTAGCCTCCTATGGAGCTGAAAAGCGCCGGAGCGGTCATCGCGCGGCGAACGGCCGAACCGGCCCCGATAGGCGGCGCTAAACCGCGACGGGGTCACGTAGCCGCACGCCGACGCCACCTCCGTCACCGGCAAGGCCGTCTCACGCAGCAACGAGCGGGCGCGGTCCAGCCGCAGGCCGGCGAAATAGGCGGCCGGGCTCTGGCCGACATGGCGGCGGAACAGCCGCTCGAGCTGGCGCGGCGACACACCGACATCGCGCGCCACCGCGTGTGCCTGCAGCGGCGCCTCGATCGAGCATTCCATCGCAAGGATCGCCCGCTCGATCCTGCTATCCGCGTGGGGGGATGCCCGCCCGTGCTGCGGCTCGGCGCCCGAGCGGGCCCGCTCGATCATGAACTGCGCCCGGATACCGCCGGCTACCGCCGTCCCCAGCCGCGCCTCGACCAGCGCCAGCATGAGGCTCAGCGGTGCGACGCCGCCGGTGCAGGTCACGCGATCGCGGTCGATCGTATAAAGGTCGCGCACGAAGTCGGTATCGGGGAACTCCTGCTGGATCGGCGCTAAATTCTCCCAGTGGATCGCGCAGCGGCGGCCGCGCAGCAACCCGGCCGCCGCCAGTGCAAACGACCCGGTACATAGCCCACCCAGCGCCACTCCGTCCCGCCCCGCGCGCCGCAGCGCCGCCGTGACTCGCCCGTCGACCGCGCTGCGCACCTCGATCCCGCCACACGCCAGAAGCAGGTCCGGCCGCGCCATCGCCGCGCACGCAACGGTCGGGCCGAGCAAGAGCCCGTTGCTCGCTTCCACCCCCTCACCGGATGGCGAGACGATCTCCCACCGGTAATCGTCGGCACCGCTCAAGCGATTGGCCATACGCAACACCTCGATCGCATTCGCCACCGCGATCATGGAGTAGTTTGGCAGCGTCATGAACGCCAAGCGGCTGATCTCGGCCAATCGCATCGTCAGCGGTCCACCACGAGGTCGCTGGTCGGCCGTGCGCAGCACAACAGCGCCATGCCCGCCTCGATCTCACGCGGGCGAATGCCGCCGCCATGACGCATCTCGATCGTGCCGGCGATCACCCGGCTTTTGCAGGTGCCGCACACCCCCTTGCCGCACGCCGATGGCAATCGCAGCCCTGCCGCGCGCGCCGCATTCAGGACGGTCATTTCCCGCCCGCAACGCAGCGTCCGGCCAGACTGGCTGAATACGATCTGGAACCCCTCCGCGGCATCGGCGGCCGTGCTCTCGACGGCTATCGGCTCTGGCTCGGCGGCCGCGAAATCGAAGCTCTCCTCATGGTACCGCCGCCGGTCGAACCCGACTTCGTCCAACAGCGCGCGCGCAGCCGCCATGTAGGGCGCCGGGCCGCAGCAATAGACCTCCCGCTCCAGCAGGTCCGGCACCGCCGCCGCCAGCATCGGCCCGGCAATCCGCCCGCGGAACCCGGCCCAGCCCGGCCCGTCCCGCTCCACGACCGCCACATGACGGAACCCGGCACGCGTCGACATCGCGGACAGCTCACCGGCGAACAACACGTCGGCCTCGCTGCGCGCGTTCTGCATCAGTACGATGTCCGTGGCCCCACCCAGATCATGCGCCGTGCGCGCCATGCTCATCAGCGGCGTAATCCCGCTGCCGGCGCCCAGGAACAGGTACTTGCCGCGTGGCGCGGCGCCGAAGCTGAACTCGCCAAATGGGCCGCTCACCCGCAATCGCGCGCCCGGACCGAACACGTCGTGCAGCCAGGCCGATCCGGGGCCGCCGCGCTTGACGGTGATCTCCAACCGGAACGGCCGCGTCGGCGGCGAGGCAATGGTGTAGCAGCGCTGAAGCCCGGCCGCCTCCAGCTCGAGCGTCATGAACTGGCCCGGCACGAAGCTGAACTGCCGCGGTTCCGGCGCTTCCAGTACGATGGTCCGCACATCCGCGCTCTCCTGCCGGATGCCGGCGCAGATGAGTGTGTCGTCACACGCGGGATCCCAGGGCGGCGTCACGCGGTGGCCAAACCCGCGACCATGCGCTCGACATACCAGCGCATGAACTCCTCCACGAGCCCCTCGGTATGGGGCGAATACGGGCCGGGGCCGTAGGCCGGGCTGCCAACGCCGGCCTGGGTCATTTCCACCAGCGCCGCATCCTGCCGGTTGGTCGCCGTCCACACCGCCGTCAGGTTCGCCAGGTCGTAATCGACGCCCTCGACCGCGTCCTTGTGCACGAGCCAGGTTGTCCGCAGCAGCGTCCGGTCGGTCCCGAGCGGCAGGGCGCAGAAGGTCACGATGTGATCGCTCATGAAGTGGTGCCACGAATTCGGCTGCGTCCAGACATGCAGCCCACCGAGGCGCGCATCGGTCAGCCCACCCAGCAGCCGGCGGCATGCGATCTTGGTATCGGCAGTGTGGCTCTCGCCCGCCTGGTCCAGCACCAGCCGCTCCGTCCGGTAACCGGTGGCGGTGCCGCTTAACCGCTCCAACAACCGGGATGGATAGCCCGACGCCTCCCAGCAGCTCTGCATTGTATCGACCAGCGCGTCGTAGCGCTCGATGTCGGCCCGTTGGCCATCGTCCACCGAATCAGGCGCGAAACCGAACCCGTAGGCGAACATCGGAACCGTCAGCTCCGGATGGTTCGCGCCGCAGTGGTAGCACTCACGGTTGTTCTCCATCGTGAGCTTCCAATTACCGTGCTCGATAAGTTCAGCCTGATGCGCCACCCGGCAGTCCCGCAGCCGGTGCGGCGCCAGATAGGGTCCGATCGCGGCCGCCATGGCGTCGAAATCGCCGGGCGGTTCCTGCGCGAGGCAGACGAACAATAATCCCTCTAGCGAGCGCAGCGCCACTGGGCGCAAGCCCCGGCAGGACAGATCGAAGTCCGCGCCCATGTGGTCGGCGAACAACAAGCTGCCGTCGAGCCCGTAGGTCCAGGTGTGGTAGCGGCAGACCAGGTTACCGACCTGGCTTCGGCCGTCCGGTACGAGCTGCGCACCGCGGTGACGGCAGACGTTATGGAACGCGCGCACCTGGCCGTCGTCGTCGCGCAAGATGAGCAACTTGGCCTGCCCGATGCTGAAGGCGAACACGTCGCCGGGTTCCGGCACGTCGGGCTCCTGGGCCACGAAGATCCAGTGCCGCCCGAAGATGAGGTCAATCTCGGCCTGCAGGATCGGATCCGCCGTGTAGAACGGCGCCTCCAGGCTATGACCGGGGCTGCGGCGCAGAAGCAGGGTGGCGAGCGCATCCGTCATCGGGAGCTTTCATACCAGCGGTGTTGACAACTATATGCACAACCGTTCCGGCACCGCTAACTGAAAAGCGGCACTTTCTGCACGTTTTGCGGCATCTTCACGGCTTGCTCGTCCGGCGCGGACATCACGTCGACCAACTGCTCCATTGTAAGGTGGCCGACGGCCCGATCATGCGCGTCTGTCACCACGACCACCCGGCTTCCCGAGCGCGCCAGCAGCCGCATCGCGTCCTCCAGCATTGCATCGTTGGCGATACGCGGCCCGGCGACATCGGCGCCCGGCGCCATGATCGCGTCGACCCGGACGAAGCGGCCGCGGTTCACCTCGCGCACGAACTTGGCGATATAATCGTCCGCCGGTCGCAGCACGATGTCCTGGCTGGTACCCTGCTGGATCACCTCGCCGTCGCGTAGGATCGCGATCCGGTCGCCGATCCGCAGCGCCTCGTCGAGGTCGTGCGTGATGAAGATAACCGTCTTGCGGATCTCACGCTGCAGGTCGAGCAGCACGGTCTGCATATCCATCCGGATCAGCGGATCGAGCGCGGAATACGCCTCGTCCATCAGCAGGATCGGCGCGTCGTTCGCCAGCGCCCGCGCGAGCCCGACGCGCTGTTGCATGCCGCCCGAGAGCTGGTTTGGGAAGCGTCCTTCGAACCCCGCGAGCCCGACGCGATTGATCCAGCGATGCGCCCGATCGAGCTGTACGGCGCGCGGCACGCCCTGGATTTCGAGGCCGAACACGGTGTTCTCCAGCACCGTCCGATGCGGTAGCAATGCGAATTTCTGGAACACCATCGCCGTCTGCATCCGGCGGAACCGCTGCAACTCGGCGCGCCCCATCTTCAACACGTCGGTGCCGTCGATCAGCACCTCGCCCGCCGTCGGTTCGACCAGCCGATTGATATGGCGGATCAGCGTCGACTTGCCCGATCCGGACAGCCCCATGATCACCTGGATCGACCCGGCCGGCACTGACACATTGATGTTGCGCAGCCCGATCACGTGCTGGTGGTGATGCAGTAATTCGCTTTTGGACAGTCCGTCGCGGACTTTGGCGATGTGCGCCATCGGGTTGAAGCCGAACAGCTTATAAAGCTCACGGATCTCGATACCGACCCCGCCAGAGTCGCCGCGAAACTCAGCCATGTACGGCCTCACGGTGCCGTTGTAGCCGTAGGCCGAACGCCTGACTGGTGCGGTCAAAAATAATCGCGATGCCAACAATGGCGAGACCATTGAAGATACCGAGGGTGAAATACTGATTGGCGATCGCCTTTAGCACTGGCTGACCGAGGCCCTGCACCCCGATCATGGACGCGATCACGACCATTGCCAGCGCCATCATGATGGTTTGGTTGATACCCGCCATGATGGTCGGCAGCGCCAGCGGGAGCTGTACCTTGATCAATTTCTGCCACGATGAGGAGCCGAACGCGTCAGCCGCCTCGAGCATGTCGCGGTCCACCAGCCGAATGCCGAGATTGGTTAGCCGGATCATCGGCGGCAGCGCGTAGATGACCACCGCGATCAGCCCCGGAACCTTGCCGATCCCGAGCAGCATCACGACGGGGATGAGATAGACGAAACTCGGCATCGTCTGCATGACGTCGAGCACCGGGTTTACGACGTTGCGCACCATGTCGGACCGCGCCATCAGGATGCCGATCGGGATCCCGATCAGGATCGCCAGCACTGTGCACACGAGGATCATCGATACCGTGCGCATTGTGTCCTCCCACATTCCGAAATAGCCGATCAGCAGCATCGTCACGACCGCGCCCGCCACCACCGTGACCCGCCGGCTGGCGAACCACGCGATGGCACCGATCGTGAGGATCACGATCGGCCAGGGGGTGCCGAGCATCAGTCGCTCGGCCCAGATCAGAAAGACTTGAAGCGGATAAAACAGGTTCTCGATCGCGTCGCCGTACTCACGGGTGAAGTGGCGGAACCAAAGGTCGATCGCTTTTTTGAGGCCCGTCAGTGCGGCGTCGTTCATCTGCGGGAAGTCCGACCACCAGCCCATTTCAGCCGCCCTTTCTTAAATCTTCAGAGTGCCGCCTTCACCTTCTTGGCCGTATCCGGCGACACCCACTTCGTCCAGAGCGTCTCGTTCATCCTCAGGAAGTGCTTGGCGCCGTCCTCACCGGTGGCCTGATTTACCGTCATCCACGCCATCAGCCCCTGCACCGTGTCGCTCGACCACGCCCGCTGATTGAGGTACCTCACCACCTCCGGCCCGGCCCGGCCCGCGAACTTTTTGGTCATCAGCGTGTAGACGTGATCCAACGGCCAGGCGTTCGGCTTCGGATCGGGGCAGTTCGCCACCGTGTTGCAGCGCTTCCACTCCGCCGCGTCGTTAGGCACGCCGAATTCGAGCTTGACCATCTGGTACCTGCCAAGCAACGAGGTCGGCGCCCAGTAATAACCGACCCAGCCCTGCTTACGCTCATAGGCCTTCGCCAGCGAGCCATCCAACCCGGCCGCCGAGCCCGTGTCGACCAAGACGAACCCGTCCTTGGCCGCACCGAATGCCTTGAACAACTGCGTCGTGACTACCGTGCCGCCCCAGCCCTGCGGCCCGTTGGTCACCGCGCCCTTGCTCTTGTCCTCGGTCGACGGGAACAGCTCGGGGTGCTTCAGCGCGTCGCCGATCGTCTTGATGTCGGGATGCGCGTCGGCGATGTATTTTGGAATCCACCAGCCTTGCACCGCCCCGTCCGGCAGCACCTCGGCCGCCTTTATGATCGCGCCCTCCTTGATACCCCGGTCGATTACTTCCGGCAGCAAGTCGACCCAGCCCTCAGGGGTAATGTCTGGCTGCTGCTTTTCGACCATCGACGTAATCGTCGGCACCGTATCGCCGGTGATGATGCTGGCGTTGCAACCGTAGCCCTTGTTGAGGATAAATTTGTCGACGTTGGCGAGTACCTCTGCTGACTGCCAGTTCATACTCGCGATGCTGACGTCACCGCATTCGGCGGCCTGGGCGCCAGGCATCAACGCGAAAAGACCCATCGCAAGACTTGTCGTTGTTAGAAGTTTATTCAAACCAATCTCCTGCCGGGCCAATTGTCTTTATTTAACGCTCTCGTATTTCACGGTTGATGCAAATACATGCCGCATAGCTCCTTTGAACCCCACGCGGCTCAAGACGGTCTGCGTTGTGCTCACTTACGTTGACGCGCCGTATCGGGATGGCCGATCGGCTGCCGAAAAGCACGTAAACACACGGTGGCGTTTCATCGGCTAACTTCCATGCGGTTGCTTCCTGTCGCACCGTGGACTGTATCGCTTTTCGTTACCAGCATTTCGTCTCGAGATATGTTACCTACCTCCACTCTCGCCGATGGTGTCATTCGTGTTATTTCTAAGTGACTGTTTGAGAATGGTCGTGGCGGCGCGCCGGGTTGTTAATCAAGCTCGGGATGTGGACCCGAGAGAACCGTGGCCGAATGGCCGACATCGCACGCAAGACCCGGCGGTACCCGTCTGATCTGACCGACGCCGAATGGGAGCGGATTGAACCGCTGATGCCCAGGCCTCCACGCCGCGGGCGAAAACCGGCGGTGAATTTCCGCGAGATCTTGAACCCGATCCGGTAAATGGCCTGTAGCGCTGAGGGCTGGCGCATGCTGCCGAGCGAGTTCGGGCCCTGGGAGACCGTGTATTGGTGGTTCCGCCGCTTCGCCCGCCGTTTGCTGTTTCGGACGATCCACGACGTAGCGCTCATGATCGATCGCGAGCAAGCCGACTATGAACAGGCGGGTCGCGAGGCGAGCCTAACCGGCGGCGTGCTGGACAGTCAGACGGTCAAAGTGCCCTTCGCAGCGCAGCTATGACGCCGGCAAGGAGATCGTTGGCCGCAAGCGGCACGTCGCCGTCGACACGGACGGGCGATTACTCATGGTGAACCTCACAACGGCCGATGTGTCCGACAGCGCCAGTGCTCAGCTCATCCTGGAAGGCATCCGCAAACGCTGGCCCTGACTTAAGCACCTGTTCGCCGACGGTGCCTACGATCGGACCCGGCCGATGGATAAAGCGGCGCTCCTTAGTTTTGTCATCGAGATCGTACGGCGGTCCGACAGGCAGGTCGGGTTCGAGGTAATCCCGCGCCGGTGGGTCGTGGAGCGGACCT
>JANPPS010000107.1:0-3513 GCA_031428635.1 Rhodospirillales bacterium | reverse complement strand
TGGCACCGTCTTAGCCCGCATGGATGAGATAGCGAAATAGCGGCGCGCGAAATTGGGGTGGGCCAGGCGCGGGCCATGAGGCGTTCACGGCCATGCGCAGCCGCGGGGCGTCGGTGACAGACATCGTTATTCTGGTCGTCGCCGCAGACGATGGCGTGATGCCGCAAACGATAGAGGCCATTCGCCATGCTAAGGCGGCCGGCGCGCCGTTGATCGTGGCCATCAACAAGATGGACAAGTTCGACGCGAACCCCAACCGCGTGCGGCAGGAGTTGCTGAGTCACGAGATCGTGGTCGAAGAAATGGGTGGCGATACCCAGGACGTGGAAATCAGTGCGACCAAGCGTACCGGCCTCGATAAGCTACAAGAGGCGATCATGCTGCAGGCCGAGATTCTAGACCTGCGCGCCAATCCGGATCGCTCGGCAGAGGGGTCGGTGATCGAAAGCCGCCTCGACCGTGGGCGTGGCCCGGTGGCGACCATGCTGGTGCAAAAGGGCACCCTGCATCAGGGCGACATCGTCGTGGCTGGCGCAGAGTGGGGCCGGGTGCGGGCGCTGCTCGACGACAAGGGCAAGCAGATCAAGTTCGCCGGGCCGTCATCGCCGGTGGAGATCTTGGGCCTGAGTTCCGTGCCGACCGCGGGCGAGCCGTTCGTCGTGGTCGAGAACGAGGCACGCGCGCGGGAAATCAGCGAGTTCCGGCAGCGGAAGCTGAAGGACCGCAGCAGCGCCGGTGTCACCGCCGCCCGCGGTACGCTGGAGGAGATGCTGGCCCGGGCCGTGGCCGGTGAGCTAAAAGAGGTGGCGCTGGTTATCAAAGCCGACGTGCAGGGCAGTGCCGAAGCAATCCAAGGCGCCGTGCTGAAGCTGGCGCACGAAGAGGTGAAGGTCCGCGTTCTGCTATCGGCGGTCGGTCAGATTACCGAGAGCGATATTCAGCTGGCCCGTGCGTCCGATGGCGTCGTGATCGCGTTCAACGTGCGCGCAACGGCCCAGGCTAAACAGCTGGCTGTGCGGGACGGGGTGGATATCCGCTATTACTCGGTCATCTACGATGTCGCCGACGATATCCAGACGATGGTCAAGGGCAAGGTGGCGCCTAAGGCCCGTGAAAACTTCCTGGGCTACGCCGAAATCCGCAAGGTGTTCGACATCACCAAGACCGGCAAAGTGGCTGGCTGTATGGTAACCGAGGGCGTGGTGAAGCGCGGCTGCGGCGTGCGACTGCTGCGTGACGGCGTGGTGATCCATAATGGCGAGCTGAGTCAGTTGAAGCGCTTCAAGGACGATGTGCGCGAAGTGGCGCGCGGGTATGAGTGCGGGCTGAGCTTTGCCGGGTACCATGACCTACGCGAGGGTGACATGGTGGAGTGCTTCGAGATCGAGATGGTGCCGGGTTAGGGATGGCTCTGTCACACCGAAAGGCCAGGGGCATCGCCCCTGGTCCCGAGCAAAAGCACAGCCGTTGCAATCCGATACTAAAGGTACGCTCCGCATCCCATTGGTTTTGGCCCTTCGGGTCCGGGTCTCCCGGGTCCCAGGGAATTGTGGGCGGCCCCGCCTTGTTGCCGGCGTAAACCGATGACCAAAGCCACTGCCAAGAACGCCGCCAAGCCACCTACCCAGCGTCAGTTGCGCGTGTCGGAGGAGATCAGGCACGTCCTGTCCACAATCTTTCTGCGCGAACAATTCCGGGACCCGGACTTGGCCGACGCCCGTATCACGGTGACCGAGGTGCGGATCAGCCCGGACCTCAAGAACGCGACCGCCTTCGTGGCTCGTTTGGGTCGTACCGACATTAATGCGCTGCTGCCCGCGTTGAAGCGTGTCGCGCCATGGCTGCGCACCCAGATCGCGAAAGAAATGAAGCTGCGTATCGCGCCCCAGGTCAGCTTCCAACCCGACACAACGTTAGACTACGCCATGCACGTCGACGCGCTAATGCGCCAGCCGGAGGTTGCCCGCGATTTGGGTAAAGAATGAATCAGCCGCGTAAACGCCGGGGCCGGGCCCTAAACGGCTGGCTAATCGTCGATAAACCCGGCGGTATGACCAGCACAGACGTGGTCAATCGCGTCCGCCGCGGGTTCGACGCGCAAAAAGCGGGACATGGCGGCACGCTCGATCCGTTGGCGACCGGGGTCCTGCCGATCGCATTCGGCCACGCAACCAAAACCGTCCCGTACGTGATGGACGGCACCAAGCTGTACCACTTCACGCTCACGTTCGGCGACGCGCGCGACACCGATGACCGGGATGGCGCTAGCATCGGCACATCGTCCGTGCGCCCCACGGATGCGCAGATTGCCGCCGCACTGCCCCAGTTTATCGGTGACATCATGCAAATCCCGCCCGCGTACAGCGCCATTAAGGTTGCGGGCGAACGCGCCTACGACATGGCGCGTGAGGGCCGAGCGCCCGAGCTGCCGCCACGCCCGGCGCGCGTCGATGTGTTCCGCATGATCGACCGCCCAGATGGCGATAGCGCAGTGTTCGAGGTGCAGTCCGGAAAAGGCGTGTACATGCGCAGCCTGGCGCGCGATCTGGCGGCGGCGTGCGGCACGCTGGGCCACGTGGCGGCGCTGCGGCGGCTGCGCGTCGGCCCGTTCCTGGCGGCGCAAGCGATTTCACTGGACAAATGCATGGTGGACGCGGACAACACGCCCGCTTCACCGGAGCTCTTGCTGCCGGTCACGACCGCGCTGGCCGACATCCCGGCGCTGGCCTTGACGTCCGCAGAGGTCTTAGCCTTTCAGAATGGCCAGGCTATTAGCCTGATCGACCTGATAGGCCGCATCCCACAGAGCGCCAATCCGGAAAACGGACTGGCGCGTGCCATGGCGGGGGAGCGCGTTATCGGCCTATGCCGCCTGTCTGACGGGTGGCTACGGCCGGAGCGCTTGCTCTAACCCTCATACCCCAGGAGTACACGATGTCGATTACTGCGGAGCGTCGAACGACGCTTGTGGCTGAATATGCGACCGGCACCGACGACACCGGCAGCCCGGAAGTGCAGGTAGCGCTAGCGAGCGAGCGCATTACGAACCTCACTGAACACCTCAAAATCCACAAGAAGGATTTCCACAGTCGTCGCGGCCTGCTGATGCTCGTTGGCCGCCGTCGCCGGCTTCTGGACTATCTGAAGCGTAAGAACATCGAGCGATATCAGGCGCTGATCGCCCGTTTGGGCCTGCGTCGCTGAACTGAACAATCCCCGGCATGGTGCCGGGGATTGCTAACCGGCGCCTCCCGGTTTGCGACCTCTCTGATCACCCGGCGTGCGCGCCTGGTTGTCCGAGACGCCGCGCCTGGCGCGTCACACACGAAAGACGACAACAATGTTCAACTACTTCCGCAAGGAAATCGAGTGGGGCGGCCGTACCCTGGTTCTCGAAACCGGTAAGATCGCGCGCCAGGCCGACGGCGCCGTGCTAGTCCGTTATGGTGATACGATCGTCCTATGCACCGCCGTCGGCGTCCGCAGCACGAAGCCGGGTCAGGATTTCTTCCC
>JANPPS010000106.1:0-1758 GCA_031428635.1 Rhodospirillales bacterium | reverse complement strand
GACTTTTTCGTATCGCCTCGCGGCTGGTGATTCTGGCCATCTACTGGCCAGTGATGTCCCACGCGGCAGATAACCCCGCCTCGCGACAAGAAACGTTCGTCGTTGAACTCCGGATCAATTCGGCAGCCTCCAGCACGGATTTTTACGATGTGATGCGCGACTTGGAGGGGCGTGTCTTCGTTCCTGCGGCGTCCATTTTCGAAATAGGTGAGGCCACATCGACTGTCGACCATGGCATTCTTCGGCTCGAAGTGATTTCCACCCAGCAATCCATGGTGGTTGACCCGTCCGCGAAGACGTTGACAGTGAACGGAAAGTCGCGGCCGCTGACACCGGACGATTTCATGGTCGGCGACCAGATGTTGTTGATCAACAAAACCTTGCTGGAAGACACCTTCGATCTCGACATCACCCTGTCGGAGGAGGCCCAGCGTTTGAGCGTCGCCACGCACAAGCCCTGGCCCATCGACCTGCGCATCGCGCGCGAGCGGCGCTGGGGCCACCTGAGCAACCAGCAAGACGACGTGTCGATCACCAGTGTCGATGTCCGGCAGGACTACGCACTTTGGGGGTCGCCGCAGGCTGACGTCGCCGTGATCCAGTCAGGAGGCACGGTGAACCATTCCGCCCTGATCGTCGGCGAAATGGGCTACCTCACCACGCAGATATTCGCAGCGGGCTCCAACGGCAAGCTGGGAAGTTCACGCATTCAGGCGGGCCGGACCGATCCCGAGGGCCGGGCGTTCGGCATCCCCGGCCTGTATGACCTGCAGGTTGGCGACGTTCAATCCCTGCGCCTGCCACTGATCGGGTCCGGCCCGGCCGGCAGGGGCATCACCTTCAGCGGGCAGCCGATGGACAGGCCCGTGAACTTCGACACGACCATCATCGAAGGGGACGCGCTACCGGGTTGGGATGCAGAGTTGATGCTCGGGCAGAGCATCGTGGACTTCATGCGCGTCGGGCCGAACGGCCGGTACCGGTTCACCAATATCCCGCTGGGCTACGGCACCAATATCCTGCGCGTGGTGCTGAACGGCCCCCAGGGCCAGACGCGTGAACGGATTTTCCGCCAGACGGTAGGCGGTGACATGGTGCCGGTAGACAAGCTCTACACGCGCGGCTTCGTGTTGCAGAACAAGCTGGCACCCGGTCTTCGGTCGGGCACCGGTTCAGCACAGCCTGCACAGTATTCCGGTGCGCTGGCCGTGGACTATGGCTTGAGCAAGGCGCTGACAACAGGGTTCTTCGTGGCACAAATCCCCGATGCGCTGGAACGCGGCGGCTCCTACGGCGGCTTTAATCTGCGGTCGGCCGTCGAAGGCATGTCGGTCGGGATGTCGTTGACCAGTCAGCAAGATCCGGCCGCTCGTGGCAGCACCCAAGCGACGCAATGGGTCATGGCGGGTGCACTCTCCGACCTGTCGCTCAACTTCAGCCACGACCGTTTCGGCGAGGCATTCCACTCGGTTGCCAATCAGAGCGGCTTGCTCGGCTCGTTGACCAAGCTGCGCCTGGCCATGCCGTTCTCGTTTCCGACTTTGGTGTCTGCCAATCCGGGCAGTGCGGCGCCGGCAGTGGCTTATGCCGGCATCTCGCTGGACCAGACGGTGCAGAAGGACGGCAGCCGCGTCATCACACCGTCGCTTCAGCTTTCCCACGGCGCCGGCGACTGGTCGGTGACCCACATGCTGAACTACAACATGATGAAGGCACGCTCTTTGACAGGAGCCGTCGGGGAAGGAGGCTCGAATGGAC
>JANPPS010000105.1:0-7809 GCA_031428635.1 Rhodospirillales bacterium | reverse complement strand
CGGCGCCGTCGATCGTGATCAACGGCACGGCGCGCAGATCCTCCCGCCGGCCCAAGCGCGTCACCCGCGCGCGGGCGGCGTCGGCGAGCGCTTCGGGCGAAAACTCCTGCGGGATATCATGTGCATGAATGCAGATCAGGCTGATGCTGCGGGCGTCGCCCATACGGCCCAGTCGTTCGGTGATGCGGGCGGGTTTCAGGCCCACACCGTTGTGGGGCAGGGGAGTCGCCACCACAATCTCGTCTGTTTCCGCGCCGCCATCCTCACCGGTCGGCACGCGCCATTCGGCCTTGGCCCGGCGGTCGGTTGGCACGATGCGGTTGGGTGCACGAAACACGCCCAGGATGCGGCCCGGCTCCTCGGATAGGCGTTTCAGCGTGCGCCCCTCGAACCGTAATGGGCCGTCGCCCCGAATGGAATTACGGACCGGCAGGGGGGTCATACGCGCCAGGATGCGGTCGCCGGGCGCCAGGGCAGGCTGGCCTGCACGTTCGGCCACCATCGTAACCAAGGGGGGCGGGCCATCGCCGGTCCAATCGATCGGCCGCGCCACGGCGTCGCCGTCCTGGTCCGTGCCGGTCACGCGCAGCACCATCGCCTCCGTCGTGCGGGCGGGTGGCGAGAAGCGGCGGTGTCCGGCAGGCGCGATCGAACCCTCCTGGGTAAGTGATTGCAATAGAGCGCGAAGCTCGCCCCGAAGTTCGGGTCCTAGGCCAAATTCGCGCGCGATTTCACGCTTGCCGACGCGCCCGGGTTGGGACTGGACAAAGCGCAGCACGGCGTCCCGTCCCGGCCAGACACCGCGCGTAGGGCGGGCCACGCCTAAACGGCCGGGCGAGAAGCGGGCTTCTTCGCGGCGGACGGTTTCTTTTTAGCCGGGGCTTTCTTCGCGGCCGCTTTTTTCGGGGCAGCCTTTTTGGGTGCAGCCTTCACGGCTGGACTGCCGTTAGCCGATGTTTTGGTCGGTGTCTTGGCCAAGGCCTTGGCCGGTGTGTCGCTCGCCGGGGCCTTCGCCTTTTTCGGCGCGGCCTTCTTTGCGCCTGGCTTGGCAAGAACCTTGCCCTTCTCCGCCAGCAGCGCCACGGCCTCGTCCAGCGTTATCGCGTCCATCGCCAGATCGCGTGGCAGGCTCGCGACGCGTAGGCCGTGCTGCGCGTACGGCCCGAAGCGGCCCTTGCGGATCGTCACCGACTCGCCGTCCTTGGGGTGCGCACCCATGCTGCGCACGCTGTCCAGTTTCTTTGCAATCACGTCCATCGCGCGGTTCAGGCCCACGATCAGAACGTCATCGTCCTTATCGAGCGACGCGTAGATCGAGCCCATGCGAATGTATGGACCGAACCGCCCGATCCCGGCCTCGATCGGTTCCTGACGGTCGGGGTGTATGCCGACCAAGCGCGGCAAGGATAGCAGACCCAGCGCCTGTTGGAGCGTCATTTGATCTCCCTCGACGCCCTTCGGCAGCGATGTGCGGCGGGGTTTGTGCTTCTTATTTTCGGGATCGGCGTCGCCCTGCTGCACATACAGGCCGTAGGGGCCGCGGCGAACGGTCACCGCCTCACCAGTATCCGGATGATGGCCCAGCTCGCGCCGGCCTTCCTTCAGCGTGTCGTCCTCACCGCCATCGATCGCCAGGCGGCGGGTGTACTGGCAGGTCGGATAGTTGGCGCAGCCGATAAAGCTGCCATGCCGCCCCAGTTTCAGGCCAAGCCGCCCACTATGGCACGCCGGGCATAGGCGCGGATCGCCACCATCGGCGGTGGCGGGAAAGAAGTGCTCGCCCAAATCGGCATCCAACGCGTCGATTACGTCGCTGATTTTTAGGTCGCGCGTCTGCTCGACGGCCTTGCTGAACTGGTCCCAGAATGCGTGCATCACTGCCCGCCAATCGGCCCGCCCGCCGGAGATATCGTCAAGCTGCTCCTCTAGCCCGGCGGTAAACCCACTATCGACGTACCGCTCGAAAAAGCTGGTGAGAAAGGCGGTGACCAACCGGCCGCGATCCTCGGGGATGAAGCGCTTGGCATCCATCCGCACGTACTCGCGATCACGCAGCACGGTCAGGATAGAGGCGTAGGTGCTGGGCCGGCCGATGCCCAGCTCCTCCATCTTCTTGACCAGACTCGCTTCGCTGAAACGCGGCGGCGGCTGGGTGAAATGCTGTTCGGCGTCGGTGCGCCCGTGGCCCAGCGGGTCACGCTCCACCATGGGGGGCAGCATACGGCTTTCGTCGGCGCTACCGTTCGGGGCGTCGTCCACGTCCTCCCGGTATAGTTTCAAATAGCCGTCGAACGCGATGATGCTGCCGTTGGCGCGTAGCCGTGTCGGCGGGGTACCGCGGCTGTCAATATCGACCGCGACCTGATCCAATTCCGCCGACTGCATCTGCGACGCGACGGCGCGTTTCCAGATCAGATCATACAGCCGTGCCTGCTCCGGTCCTACGAAGCGCGCGACCTGGTCCGGGGTGCGCGTGATCTCGGTCGGGCGCACCGCTTCATGCGCTTCCTGCGCGTTCTTGGCGCGGCTCTGGTATTCGCGCGGGGCGGCCGGGACGTAGGGCGCGCCATACACGCGTCCGACATGGGCGCGAATGGACTGCATCGCCTCCCGCGCCATTTGCACGCCGTCGGTGCGCATGTAGGTGATCAGGCCGGTCGTCTCACCATCCAGCTCGATGCCTTCATATAATTGCTGCGCCGCTCGCATCGTAGCCTGGGCGCCCATGCCGAGCTTGCGCGACGCTTCCTGCTGCAACGTGCTGGTCGTGAACGGGGGTGGCGGATGCCGCTTGACCCGCCGTCGCTCGACCACGGCGACGGAATGGGTACCGCTCTCGACCGCCTGCTTGGCCCGGGCGGCCAGGTCGGCCGTGTTGACGTCGAACTGGTCCAGCTTGCGGCCGTCCAGATGCGTCAGCCGGGCCACGAACGGCGCGCCGGCCGGCGTGGTCAGGTGCGCCTCGATCGTCCAATATTCGCGCGGCTTGAATACCTCGATCTCAGACTCGCGGTCGCAGATCAGGCGCAGTGCCACCGACTGCACACGCCCGGCGCTACGGCTGCCCGGCAGCTTACGCCACAGCACGGGGGACAGCGTGAAGCCTACCAGATAATCCAGCGCGCGGCGGGCGAGGTAGGCTTCGATAAGCGGCTGATCCAGTTCGCGCGGATGGGCAATCGCGTATTGGACGGCGGATTTCGTGACTTCGTTGAACGTGATGCGATGCACGGTGACGCCCCGCAGCGCGTGCTTGTCCTCGAGCATCGCGCGGACGTGCCAGCTGATGGCCTCGCCTTCGCGATCGGGGTCGGTCGCCAGATATAACGTGCGGGAACCCTTTAGTGCCTTGGCGATGGCCGTCACCTGACGCTGCCCGCGTTCATCGGCGGCCCAGTCCATGGCGAAGTCCTGATCCGGCCGCACGCTGCCGTCTTTGGCGGGCAGATCGCGCACGTGTCCAAAGCTGGCGAGGACGGTGTAGCCGCCGCCCAGGTACTTGTTGATGGTCTTCGCCTTCGCAGGCGATTCGACGACGACGACGTCCGTCATAGGATCCTTTGCAGGGTGTCGGCCACGGTGGCGATGCGGCAGACTTGGTTGCCGGGCAGGGTTTCGATCTGGTCCAGCATTTCCAGATCGCTAAGCGCGGCCATGATTGTGCCGGTCGAGAACTGGCAGCGCCGTACTAGGTCGTCAACCGGGCACGGTGAAAAGCCGATCAGCTGCAACAGTTTCTGTTGCACGTGAACCGGATCCGCAACGATATCGTACGTTGCTTGGGACTCAGCTAAGCCGAACTCTGTCGGGCCGGGCATTTCTGGTAAGTGGGCGAGTACGTCGGACGCCGATTCGGTGAGCGTCGCACCCTGGCGTATCAAATCGTTCGATCCCCGGCAGCGCGGATCGAGCGGGGAGCCGGGGACAGCGAACAGCATACGATCCATATCATGCGCATTTTGGGCGGTGATAAGGCTGCCGGAACGCAGCGCGGCCTCAATCACGACCACGCCCAGCGACAACCCAGCGATCACGCGGTTGCGGCGGGGGAAGTGCCGGGCCTGGGGCGCGGTGCCGAACGGCGCTTCGGCGACCACCGCGCCGTGCTCTGCAATACGGCGCTGCAGCGTTGCGTGTTCGGGTGGGTACACAACGTCGATCCCGCCCGCGACAGCCGCCACGGTGCGCCCGGTGTGCATGGCCCCGGTATGCGCGGCGGCGTCGATCCCGCGCGCGAGGCCACTGATGACGACCAGGCCGGCGGTGGCGAGTTCGGCCGCCAGTGCCTCCGCCATGCGCTGACCGGGTGCCGACGCATTGCGGGCGCCCACCAGTGCGACGGCGCGAACCGATAATGCGGAAACGTCACCCAGGACCGTCAGCACCGGCGGCGCCATGCCCAGCAGCGCCAGCAGCGGTGGGAAGTCGGGCCCGCCGAGCACGAGCATGCGTCCGCCCAGTTTATGGACACGCTCCATCTCCCGCTCGATATCGCCGATGGATGGAACGCGCGGCCGGGTCGCGCGTCCGGCGCGGGCGGCCAGGTCCGGCAAGGCAGCGATCGCGTCGGCCGCCGTATGCATGCGCAGCAGGCGGCGGTAAGTGACCGGACCCACGCCGTCGGTGCGCGCGAGGCGGATGCGGTCGCGCAGATCGCCTCCGTCCGGCCCGCTCATCGGCCGACCCGCGGCTCGGTCCCTGCGCGTAGGCGAGCGATGTTGTCGCCATGGCGGGCAATAACGACGACGCTGACCAGCAATACGATCCCGCCCGGGACGATGCCCACGAGCCACGCCATCAGCACTGGGGCCGCAATAAACGCCGCCAGCGCGCCCACGGATGATCGCCGGCTACCGGCCATCGCCGCCACCCACACCGCACAAACCAGCGCGCCCGGCAGCCACGCCATGCCGAGCACCATGCCCAGGCCCGTCGACACACCCTTACCCCCGCGACCGCCCATCCAGGGCGACGTGCAGTGCCCGACGACCGCGGCCAGGCCCGCGAGCCAGCCCAATTCCGGCCAGGTTAGCGCCTGCGTGATCAAGACGGCCGCGGCACCCTTGCCGCCATCCAGCAGCAGTGTCGCGGCGGCAATGTCCTTGCGGCCCGTGCGCAACACGTTGGTAGCGCCGATATTGCCCGAACCCACGCGGCGAATGTCGCCCAGCCCCGCGGCCCGGGTCAGCAACCAGCCAAACGGTATGCTGCCCAGTGCATAGCCGAACACAAGGGCCGCGAGGACGACCAACTCACCCGTCACGGCGGAGCCGACCCCCACGTGAAGACACGCCGGCCGGCCTTCCACGTGCCGATCACCTGACCCTCCAACGCGCGGCCGTCGAACGGCGTGTTCGGCGCCTTGCCCGGCAGCGCACCCGCGATCACCTGCCACGCGCGCTCTGGCTCGAACAGGCACAGATCGGCCACCTCGCCGCGGGCCAGCCGCGCCGCCACGCCCAATATGCGTGCCGGCTGGCAGGTTAGCAGCGCCAGCGCCCGCATCATCGGCAGACCGTTATTATGAACCTGCGCCAGCGTGATGCCGAGCAGCGTGGCTAGCCCAGCCCCCCCGGGGGTCGCGAGCGCGAAGGGCAGCCGCTTATCATCGGCGTCGCGCGGCTGATGGTCGGAGGCGATGGCGTCGATGGTGCCGTCGGCCAACGCGGCGCAGACGGCGAGCCGATCCGCCTCTGGCCTCAATGGCGGCGACAGCTTGGCGTACGTCCGAAAGTCGCCGATCGCATTCTCGTTCAGGTCGAAATAGGGCGGCGCGGTATCGCAGGTGACGTCCAGGCCCTGATCGCGTGCGATGCGGATCAGCCCGATCGCCTCGGCCGTCGACACGTGGGCGATGTGTAATTTACCGCCCGTCAGCGCCAGCAACCGAAGGTCGCGTGCAACCAAAATGGCCTCCGCCGCCGCCGGGATGCCCGGCAGACCGAGGCGCGTGGCCAACTCTCCCTCGGTCGCAACGCCGCCCTGGGCCAGCGCCGGGTCCTCCGGATGCTGCGCGATGCGGACGCCGAACCCGCTGGCGTAGCTGAGCGCCTGGCGCATCAGGCGTGCGTCGCCGATGGCGCGCTGGCCGTCGCTGAACAGCACGGCACCGGCCTCCTGCAACAGCCCGATCTCCGCCATCTCGATACCCAGGCAGCCGCGGGTGACAGCGCCGTAGGGCAAGATGGTCAGGCTGCCGGTCTCCTCACCCCGGGCGCGCAGCAGACGCACGATGGCCGGGTCATCGACGGCGGGCCGGCTATCGGGCAGGCAGGCCAGGGTCGTGATGCCGGACGACGCGGCGGCGCGGGCGGCCGAGGCGATCGTCTCCCGGTACTCGAACCCCGGCTCGCCCAGGGCGGCCCGCATGTCTACCAGGCCCGGGCACAGGATTGCGCCGTCGCCGTCGATCGTATGCGCGCCATCCGGGCGGCCGAGGGCGGTGCCCATGTCGACGATGCGGCCGTCCTGCACCAGCAACGCGCCGAGCTGGTCCAGGCCGGCCGCCGGGTCCATCAGCCTTACGTTCACGAACAACACGGGTTCAAGCATTGCGACGCCCCGTTCGAGCCAACGTGTCCAGCACCGCCATACGGACGGCGACACCCATCTCGACCTGCTCGGCGATCACGCTGTGGGCCGGGTCGTCGGCGACGGCGCTGTCGATCTCCACGCCGCGGTTCATGGGGCCCGGGTGCATGACCAGCACGTCCGGCTTGGCACGCGCGAGTTTCTCGTGATCAAGGCCGAAAAAGCGGAAGTACTCGCGGGCGCTGGGGACGAGGCCGCGGACCGTGCGTTCCTTTTGCAGGCGAAGCATCATCACGACGTCGACGCCGTCTAGGCCGGTCGTCATCGAATGGTGCACCGTGACACCTAGCGACGCGGCCTCCGCCGGGATCAGCGTGGGCGGACCCACGACGCGGATGCGGGCGCCCATGGCCGATAGCAGGTGAATGTTGCTGCGCGCGACCCGGCTGTGCAGCACGTCGCCACAAATGGCGACCTCCAACCCCTCCAGCCGGCCACGGCGGCGGCGTAGCGTCAGTGCGTCCAGCAGCGCCTGCGTTGGGTGCTCATGCGTGCCGTCGCCCGCGTTGATAACGGCGCTGGTGACCTTTTGGGCCAGCAGGTTCGGCGCGCCCGACTGATCGTGCCGCACGACCAGCAGGTCGCAGCGCATGGCGTTCAACGTGGCGGCCGTGTCGAGCAGCGTCTCCCCTTTGTTTACGCTGCTGGTGCTGACGGACATGTTGATCACGTCGGCGCCCAGGCGCTTGCCTGCCAGCTCGAAACTTGTGCGGGTACGGGTGCTGTCTTCATAAAACAGGTTGATCAGCGTGCGGCCACGCAGCAGGTCGCGCTGGGTTTTGCCCGACCGGTTCAGCAGCACGTAGCTGTCGGCGAGGTCCAGCAGCGCCTCGATCTCCGGCGGATGCAGGCCCTCTATCGCTAGCAGGTGCCGGTGCCGGTAGCTCATGCGGCGGCGTGACGGATGCGGGCCAGCGCTTCGTCCCGGCCGAGGGCGGCGAGGGTCGCGTCGATGCCGGGGCTGGTGGTGGATCCGGTCAGGGCCGCCCGCAGCGGTTGTGCGACTTGGCCGAGTTTCTGGCCGGTGTGCTCGGCATAGGCCCGCAGTGCCTCGTCGAGCGCGGGCGCGGAGAAGTCGGTCGCCTCCAGCGCGGGTGTCAGAGCGTGCAGCGAGGCCCGGGCCTCGGGCGTCAGCAGTGCCAGCGCTTTCGGCTCGAACGGCAGCGGCACCTCACGGGCCAGGAAGGCAGCGGACTGGGTCAGGTCGACCAGCGTCTT
>JANPPS010000104.1:0-9949 GCA_031428635.1 Rhodospirillales bacterium | reverse complement strand
CATTCCTTGCGCCGGCCAGTCCGGGTTTGCGGTCAGGAACGCCGCGATCTCGGTCGCGCCTGCGGCACCCGGTGTTAGTAGGCGGTAATAGCGGGCGAGCTTGGCCGCCATCGGATCGACGAGCCCGGCCGCGATCGTGTCTGCATCCGCCCACCGTTGGGTCTGGATTGCCGCCATCAGGCTGGGCCCGTCCTGCGCGTGGGCGGGCCAGGCTAGTATGAGTAGAGGCAGGACGTAACGCATGGCGCCGACCCTACCTGCCGCACGCTTGCGGCGCACCCATTGGATTACCCCCGGCTTGCGACACCTTAGCTTGCGACGGGGGCCGCCTATCCCTACGTTTGCGCTCCCTAACGGAATACCGTCATGTTCGCTGGCTCATACGTCGCTCTTATCACTCCCATGCGCCCCGATGGCACCGTGGACGAGGCGGCGTTCGAACACCTCGTCGATTGGCAGGCGATCGAGGGTACGGACGGCGTCGTACCGGTCGGCACCACCGGGGAAAGCCCGACGCTCACCCATGCCGAGCATCGCCGTATGGTCGAGATCGCAGTGCGCGTCAGCGCCGGCCGCATGCGCGTGATCGCGGGTGCCGGCAGCAATTCGACGGCGGAAGCCGTGGAGCTAACGCGGCATGCGAAGGAAGCCGGTGCGGACGCGGCGTTGGTCGTCACGCCGTATTATAATAAGCCGACGCAGGAGGGCCTGTACCTGCATTACACCGCCATTGCGACGGCTGTGGACCTGCCGGTGTTCATCTACAACATTCCACCCCGCAGCGTTGTCGATATGAGCGTCGCCACCATGGCCCGGCTGGCGCAACACCCAACGATTGTGGGCGTGAAGGACAGCACGGCCAGTCTGGTCCGTCCGCTGCAGACCCGGGCGGCGTGCGGGCACGACTTTGTACAGTTCTCGGGCGAGGACCATACGGCGCTCGCGTTTCTGGCGACGGGCGGCGTGGGATGCATCAGCGTCACGGCCAACGTGGCGCCCGCATTGTGCAGCCAGATGCATCGCGCCTGGCGCGAGGGTAGGCTGCACGACGCGATGGCGATCCAGGACCAGCTGCTGCCGCTGCATGACGCGCTGTTTGCCGAAGCGAGCCCAGCGCCCGTGAAATACGCGGCCAGCCTGCTGGGCCGGGCCGGGCCGTTCGCGCGCCTGCCGATGGCGCCACTGAGCGAGCCCGTGCAGGCGTTGGTACGCGCGGCCATGGCCGGGGCTGGATTGCTGGGCTGATGGCTGACCCGAAGACAAAGAAGAAGTCCGGCCTAATCAGCCACGGCATAGCCGCCCAAAATCGCAAGGCGCGGTTCGACTACACGATCAAGCAGACGATGGAGGCGGGTCTGGTGCTCAAGGGGCCAGAGGTGAAGTCGCTACGCCTTGGCCGGGCGACCATTACCGAGGCTTGGGCCGGCGAGCGGGAGGGTGAGCTGTTCCTGTTCAACTGCTACATCCCCGAATACCAGGCCGGCGTCCTATCCCGCTTCGAACCGCGCGCGCCGCGTAAACTTTTGCTGAAGCACAAGCAGATCGGCGAGCTGATCGGTGCCACCACGCGCGATGGGCTGACGATTGTGCCGTTGCAAATCCACTTCAACGACCGCGGCGTGGCAAAGGTGCTGTTGGGCGTGGGTGAGGGGCGTAAGAAGTCCGATAAACGCCAGGCGATCGCGGAGCGGGATTGGTCGCGGGATAAGGCTCGGCTAATGCGGGATAAGGGGTAGGGGAGGGGCGCTCCCCTCGATCCATAAAACATAGCGTTGGCTGGTTAGGGACCCCCTAAGCGTGCGGGGTCCATGGGCGCGCTCGGCTTTCTACCGGCCCAAGCTTGCACGACCGACCGCAAAAGCCACGTACTATGCTTGCAGGAGGCAAGCATGCACTTAACCCGACGGACGATTATGGCTGCAACCATCGCCACCATCGCGGCCGCTCCGATACCCGGCGACGTGTACGGGTTCGAAATGCCGTCGATCGATGAGGGCGTGCTTCGCTTCGCCGACTACCGGGGCAAGGTGCTACTGGTGGTCAACACCGCGTCCTACTGCGGATTTACGCCCCAGTATAAGCAACTCGAGGCGCTGCACCGCGACATGGCGCAGCAGGGCCTGCTTGTTATTGGTATCCCCAGCCAGGACTTTGGCCAGGAAAAAGACAGCAACGCCGAAGTGAAGGCATTCTGTGAGCTGACCTATGGGGTCGAGTTTCCGATGGCCGGCCTCAGTCGGGTCTTGGGCCGGGCCGCGATACCGTTCTATCGGTGGGTTAAGGCCGAGCGAAACTGGGAGCCCGGCTGGAACTTCTCCAAGGTGCTAATCGGCCGCGACGGACATATCCTGGGTACGTTCAGCAGCAACGAGACACCCGACGCCGGCCGGCTGCGCACAGCGATCGAGGCCGCGGTTAAGCAACCGCTAGCCTAGCCCAATACGCGCCATCAGGCGCAGCACGGCTAGCTCGAACATCTCGGTCGTCAGCAGGCCCGTGTTCGTGTTGTACCGGGACACATGGTAGCTATCCCCGAGTAGTAGCCCGTCCGGCAATTCATGGATCGCGCCGTGCTTAAACTTGATCCGGGACGGCACCAGACCGCACGCCTTGAGCACCGCCGCGTGGGATAGGACGCCGAGTGCCAAGACACCGCGCAGACCGGGCAGGGCGCGCAGTTCAGCACTAAGGTACGGGTTGCAGGTCCGGACCTCGATCGGTTGCGGTAGGTTAGCCGGTGGCACGCAGCGCACCGCGTTCGTGACCCGGCAGCCAACCAGCGTCATCCCGTCATCCGGCCGCGCATCGTAGGACCCGGTCGCAAGCCCCAAGCGCAGCAGCGTCTCATACAGCAGGTTGCCAGCATGATCGCCCGTGAACGGCCGCCCCGTGCGGTTGGCGCCGCGCACGCCGGGGGCCATGCCGACGACCAGTAACGGAACCCCCAACGGACCGAAGCTGGGCACAGGCGCGTTGAACCACTCTGGATTGGCAAGCTGGTTGGCCTGACGATAGGCCACCAACCGTGGGCACAGGGCACAGTCGCACGGGGGCGAAACCGGGGGGGTCACTCGGTCCGCTGCCACCTCGGTCATCGCGGCGAACGTCGGCTCCATAATTACATTCCAGTGGTTCGTGGGGTTGGCAGGCTACCGGCTACCCAATAATGCGGCATTAAGCCACGGTCATCACACCGACGGAGTGAACACGCATGATCCTGATTGCCGTCGGTGCCAATTTACCCGACTACACCGGCCGTACGGCTGTGGAGACATGCCGATGGGCGGCCCAGCAGCTCGAACGCCTGGCACCGATTGGGGCGGTGTCGCGCTGGTACCGCACGGCCCCCGTGCCTCCGTCTGGTCAGCCAGACTACATCAACGGCGTCGTTCGCCTGGACGGGACCGGCGACCCGCAGGCGCTGCTGGCAGCACTACATAAAATCGAGGATACGGCCGGCCGGGTGCGGGCGGAGGTGAATGCCGCGCGCGTACTGGACCTCGATCTGTTGGCGGTCAACGATCAGATTGTGGCCACAAGCGAGCTGATTCTGCCCCACCCGCGCCTGGCGCAGCGGGCGTTCGTGCTGGTGCCCCTTTGCGATGTGGCGCCAGGCTGGGTGCACCCGGGGCTGGGCCAAAGTGCCGCCGCATTGCTGGCCGGTGTCAATCGGGCGGGCGTTTCCCTTGCTTGTGACGGGTCTGTGGATTAAATAGAAGATTGTGATTGTAGAAATAGGGTTTGACGCATGGCGCGCGTAACAGTTGAAGATTGCGTCCAACGAGTCCCCAACCGGTTCGAGCTCGTGCTACTGGCCGCACAGCGCGCCCGCAATTTGAGCCGCGGTGAGGAACTGACGCTCGACCGTGACAACGATAAGAACCCGGTCGTTGCCCTGCGTGAGATTGCAGGCGAGACGATCGAGTTGCCACGTCTGGAGCAGGACCTAATCAAGTCCCTGTCCCGCGCACCGGAGCCAGAGCCGGCGGACGAGGAAGTGCTCGATCTGATCCCAACCGACCAGAATATCTTTGGCCTACAAGACATAAGCGCCGAAGAAGAAGCCAACGCCCTACCGGTCGAAGAATTGTCGCCCGAAGACATGGAGGCTGCGATCGAGGCGGAGCTGGGTGGCCGGCGCCGTTAACCCGGCCATCGCTATGACAGGCCGGCTGTTCGCCCCCGATGGCGCAGCCGGGCCTGGGGCCTTGCTGGCCGACGGCCCGGGCCTATCCCGGTTGCGTGACCTCGTCCGCGCGTACGATCCGCGGGCGGACCTCGGCCTAATTGATGCGGCCTACGCCATGGCCGCTGTCGCGCATGGCGGCCAAACGCGTGAAAACGGCGACCCGTATATTACCCACCCTGTAGCGGTCGCCACGATCCTGGCCGGTTATCGGCTAGACAGCGCCAGCATCATCACGGCGTTACTACACGATGTAATCGAAGACACTCCGCTCAAAGGCACGGAGATCGAGAGCATGTTCGGCGCCTCTGTCGCGGGGCTCGTCGATGGTGTGACGAAGCTGACGCGGCTCGAACTGCAGTCCGACCGTACCAAACAAGCAGAGAATTTCCGCAAGCTCGTGCTGGCCATGAGCAAGGACATCCGGGTCCTGCTGGTGAAGCTGGCCGACCGGCTACACAACATGCGCACGCTGCACTACGTCGATCGCGCGGATAAGCGGCAACGCATCGCCCGCGAGACGATGGAGATCTACGCGCCGCTCGCCGAGCGGATAGGCATGGACGCGCTGAAAACCGAACTGCAAACCCTGTCATTTGCGCAGCTGGAGCCGGAGGCGTTCGATACCATCCAGGCTCGGCTCAACTTTTTGCGCGGCCAGGGTGCCGATATCATCGAGGGCGTGCGCGACGAGCTGTTCCGCGTCTGCATCGATGGCGGCATTGCGCCGGTCGAGATCACGGGACGCGAAAAGTCGCCGTACTCGATTTGGGAGAAGATGCAGCGTCGCAACGTGGCGTTCGAACAGCTATCGGACATCATGGCATTTCGGGTCGTGATGCCGTCGCGCGACGCGTGTTACGTGGCGCTCGGCTCGATCCACGCGGCGTTCCCGGTCATTGCCGGGCGATTTAAGGACTACATCAGCACCCCCAAGTCGAACGGATACCGAAGCCTTCATACCGGCGTCACGCTGCGGGAGCCGCGGAACCAAAAGATCGAGGTGCAAATCCGCACCGTCGACATGCACGACGTCGCCGAAAACGGCGTCGCCGCACACTGGCTGTACAAGCAGCATAGCGCGTCATCGAGCGAGCTGCAGCGCTTCCGCTGGGTGCAGGACCTGCTGGAAATTCTGGAAAACAGTCAGGCCGCCGACGAATTCCTGGAGAACACAAAGCTCGAATTATACCAGGACCAAGTCTTCTGCTTCACGCCCAAGGGCCAGCTGATCGAGTTGCCACGCGGCGCCACCAGCATCGACTTCGCCTACGCCGTTCATAGCCAGGTCGGCGACACGTGCGTCGGTGCCAAGGTGAACGGACGGCTGCTGCCGTTGCGGCATGAGCTGCAGAATGGCGACCAGGTTGAGATCATGACCGCCCGGGGTGGTACGCCGTCGCCCGCGTGGGAGCGGTTCGTCGTAACCGGCAAGGCGCGCGCCCGGATTCGCCGCCATGTGGCTGCCCAGCAGCGCCAGGACACGATCGACGCCGGCCGTAGCGCGGTCGCAAAGGCGTTCCGGCAAGAAGGCGTCGATGGCAGCGAAAAGGTGCTGGAAGCGACGCTGAAAGGACTGAAGGCCGCGACGCTCAACGATTTGTACGTGATGGTCGGCAATGGCCAGGCCGGCGCCCGCGACGTGGTACACGCGGCCTATCCGGAGCTTCGCGCGACTCCGCGGGCACCCCGCATGACGCCCAGCCTACCGCCCCGTGCCGGCCGGGTCGCGCGGGATGGCATGCCGATCAGCGGCCTCGTGACGGGTATGGCCGTTCACTACGCCGGTTGCTGCCACCCGCTGCCCGGCGACCGGATCGTGGGCATCGTCACCACGGGCAAGGGTGTCACGATCCACACCCGCGACTGCCAGACGCTGGAGAGTTTTGCCGCGACGCCCGAACGGTTTATCGACGTCGATTGGGAGGGCGATCGGCCCGGGACCACCCATACCGGGCGGATCAGCGCCACGGCGGTCAACGTGCCCAGCACGCTCGCCAACCTAACCAACGCAGTCGCCAAGCACGATGGCGCGGTATCGAACCTAAAGATCACCAACCGTCAGCCAGACTTTTTCGAAGTGTTGCTTGATGTTGAGGTACGAGATCTGCGCCACCTGGGCACCGTCATCGCCGGGTTGCGGGCAGCGTCGGGTGTCACGCATGTGGAGCGGGCGCGGGGATGACCGGGATCGTCCTGGGGCTCGGTGCCGACATTTGCGACGTGCGCCGGGTGGAGCGCGTGCTTCTACGGTTCGGGCCGCGGTTTACACAGCGCGTGTTCACCGCCGCCGAACGCGCCCGGGCCGCGCGACGTACGCCGGCCCTGCACGCCGGTACCTATGCTAAGCGGTTTGCGGCGAAGGAAGCCTGTGCGAAGGCGCTCGGCACAGGGTTCAGCCAGGGCGTATTTCACTCCGACATGGGCGTCGAGAACCTGCCATCCGGTCAGCCGACGATGGTCCTGACCGGCGGCGCGCTGACCCGGCTGCACGCACTGGTACCGGCCGGGTTCAAACCCCACGTGGCGCTGACGATCACGGACGAGTACCCATACGCGTTTGCGCAAGTTTTGATTACGGCCCAGCCGTTGTCATAACGCCCCATTCCTTGACACTAGGCCACACGGTCGGCTTCAACGCGCGTTCAATCCACACACACCGGATCACCTCTTCATGGCCAAACAGAGTTCGGGCGGTCTGCTCGAAAACGTCAAAACGCTGGTCTATGCCGGCCTCATCGCGGTCGGTATCCGCACCGTAGCCTTTGAGCCGTTCAACATCCCGTCCGGCTCGATGATCCCGACATTGCTGGTCGGCGATTATCTGTTTGTGAGCAAGTACAGCTACGGCTACTCCCGTTACTCGATACCGTTGGCACCGGATTTGTTCAGTGGTCGTATTTTTGGCCGACTGCCGGAGCGGGGTGACGTGGCGGTGTTCAAATGGCCTCGCGATAACTCCACCGACTATATCAAGCGTATCGTGGGCCTGCCGGGTGATCGTATTCAGATGAAGTCTGGCCAGCTGTACATCAACGGCACGCTGGTGCCCCGTCAGGCGGAAGGCGATTTCACTGCGGACGATAACGGTCAGAACATCGTGGCCAAGGAGTTCCAGGAGACGCTGCCGAATGGCCGCAAGCACGACATCCTGAAGCTGTATGAGGAGGGTGGCCTGAACACGACTCAGGAATTCGTCGTGCCCGAGCAGCACGTGTTCGCGATGGGCGATAACCGCGACATGTCCTCCGACAGCCGCGACCCGAATGGCGGCGTGGGCTACATCCCGGTCGAGAACCTGGTCGGACGGGCGGAGTTCATCTGGCTATCGATCGACGCGCGCGACCCGTGGTGGCAGGTATGGCGCTGGCCGTTCGAAATTCGCTGGAGTCGGTTGCTGCGCGGCATTTCGTGACGGGATCCGCGGTCGCCGAGGCGATTTTAGGCCACCAGTTTGCCCGCCCGCATTTACTGACGGAGGCGCTGACCCATCGCTCGGCCAGTCAGGCGCGTCAGCCGCGCGGAGGACGCCGGGGGGCAGGTTCGAACGAACGTCTCGAATTCATCGGTGATCGCGTATTGGGATTGCTGGTCGCCGAGTGGTTGATCGAGCGCTTTTCAGACGAGCAGGAAGGTGCACTCGGTCCCCGTCATGCCCACCTAGTGTCACGGACCGTGTTGGCGGAAGTGGCCGTCGCAGCTGGATTGGCGGACGCGCTGGATATTGCCCCGGGTGAGAAACGTGCAGGCGTCGGCGGCAGCACCAACGTGCTGGCGGACGCGATGGAGGCGGCAATCGGCGCATTGTATCTCGATAGCGGACTTGACCCGGCGCGCCGCTTTGTTCGGCGCGCGTGGGCGCCCGCAATGGACGCGCAGGTCTTGCCGCCCAAAGACGCTAAAACTGCTTTGCAAGAGTGGCTTATGGCGCGCGGCCGACCGTTGCCGATCTATACCGAGGATACGCGCACCGGCCCTAGTCACGCGCCCGAGTTTGTGGTGCGCGTGACCGCAGGCGATCACTCCGCGACAGGCACCGCTGCCAGCAAGCGCGTGGCCGAACGTAACGCCGCGGCAGCATTACTGGACCTGTTATGACCGATCAATCGAAGTGCGGCTTCGTGGCCATCGTCGGCGCGCCGAACGCGGGTAAAAGCACGCTGCTCAATCGCCTGACGGGCGCCAAGCTGTCGATCGTCAGCCCAAAGGCACAGACGACCCGGTTCCGCGTGCTCGGCATTCTGATGCGCGGGTCTGCGCAGATTCTGTTGGTAGACACTCCGGGCATCTTCCCGCCGCGACGGAAGCTAGACCGCGCGATGGTGAAGGCAGCGTGGACCGGCTCGGCCGACGCGGACATCACAATACTACTCGTGGACGCACAAAAAGGCGCGACCGAGGGCGTGATTGCCATCGCGCAGCAAATCGCGACGCAGAACCGGCGCACATGGCTCGTACTGAATAAGATCGACTTGATCCAGCCGCACATCTTACTGCCGCTCACCGCTCAGTTGGCGAAGATTATGCCGGCCGAGCAGACGTTTATGGTCAGTGCCGCGACCGGTGGCGGGCTCGACCGGATGCTGGACGCGCTGGTGGAGGGGCTGCCGTTCGGCCCGCATTTGTATCCGGAAGACGATCTGACGGACCTACCGGAACGGCTGCTAGCGGCCGAGATCGTGCGGGAGCAGATCTTCCTGCAAATCCAGGAGGAAATCCCGTACGGCACAACGGTCGAGACGGAGGACTGGAAGGAAAAGCCCGACGGCTCCGTCCGTATCGAGGCCACGGTGTACGTCGGGCGCGAGGGGCACAAGGCCATACTGATCGGCGCGCAGGGCGCCCGTATCAAGCAGATCGGCGCCCGCGCCCGGCACGAGTTGGCGGGGCTGCTGGACCGGCCAGTACACCTGTTCCTCAATGTTAAGGAGCGCGCCGGCTGGGATGAGGAGAACGCCCGGCTACGCGCGATCGGCCTGGACGACACGGTCTGACCCATGCCGGAGTGGCAGGCGCCTGCCGTCGTGCTGGCCGCCCGTCCGTATGGCGAGGGCGACGCGCTGGTCACGGTGCTAACGGAGATGGAAGGCCTGCGCCGTGGTTTGGCGCGGGGCGGCGGATCCCGGGCACAGGCGTCGTTGTGGCAAGCCGGCAACCTAGTGCAGGCCCGGTGGGTTGCGCGTCTCGCGGATCAACTCGGCGCGTTATCGGCGGAGTTGGTGCATCCGGGCGCGGCCCTCGCGATGGACGACCCGGTGGCGCTAGGGGTGCTCAGCGCTGCCTGCGCCGTGGCCGAGGGCGCCGTGCCAGAGCAGGAGCCGCATGCGGCCGTGTTCGGCGGACTGGTGCAATTAATCGCTGGTTTGTCGCGGGGCCACGCCGCCTTGACCGATTTCGTGCGGTGGGAGGCAGCGTTGCTGACCGATCTCGGCTACGGCATGGATTTTTCGACATGCGCGCTGACCGGTGCCGTGGCGGACCTGGTGTATGTGTCGCCGCGGACAGGGCGGGCCGTGTCTGCTGATGCAGCGGGCGTATGGGCAAACCGGCTGCTGCCGCTTCCGGCGTTTTTGGTGGGCGACAATGAGGGCGACCCGTTCGCTTGGCGCGACGGCCTAGCGCTGACGGCGCATTTCTTGGCCCGCGACGCTTTTGGTCATCAACACCGCCCGTTGCCCCCCGCCCGGCTTATGCTCGCCGATCAGGTCGAGCGCTTGTGCGTTTTGTAGTGTTCAGGATATGTTCTATTTATGCCCGATGACC
>JANPPS010000103.1:0-4167 GCA_031428635.1 Rhodospirillales bacterium | reverse complement strand
TATCTGTTCGACCCGACGGCCATCGAAACGCGCGAAGTATTCGGCGATATTACGGCGTTTTTCGACGCGCATCTGGCGAAGTAGCACCGACTGACGGCGGCCGGACAGGTACGTTCGGCCGCCGTCAGCTGTGGCGCTGCACCGTGTAGTCGGCCACGTCCAGCAAGGCCTGCCGCATCGGGCTATCTGGAAACACATTCAGCGCCGCCTTCGCCGCCGCCACGAACCGACCGGCGTGGCGCAGCGTCGCGGCAATCGCGCCACGGTCGGCCATCAGCACCAATGCCCGGTCCAAATCGGCGTCCGTCTGCTCACTTTGCTCGATGGTGCGGACCCAGAACGCGCGCTCTTCCTCCGAGCCGGCATGGTACGCAGCCAGCACGGGTAATGTGATCTTACCCTCCCGGAAATCGTCGCCGACGGTCTTACCCAGCGTGAGCTGGTCGGCCGCGTAATCGAGCGCGTCGTCCACTAGCTGGAACGCCATGCCGAGGTTCGCACCATACGCGCTCAACGCCTCCTCCTCCTCCGCCGGGCGGTCGGCAACAACAGCACCCACGCGGCACGCGGCGTCGAACAAGGCGGCCGTCTTGCCGCGGACAACCTCCAAATAGCGCTCTTCACTGGTGGAAAGATCGTTTTGGGTGACAAGCTGCAGGACCTCGCCCTCCGCGATCGTCGCGGCGGCATGGGATAGAATACCAAGCACCTTCAACGACCCGTCCAACACCATTAGTTGAAACGCGCGGGCAAACAGGAAATCGCCGACCAGCACCGATGCCTTGTTGCCGAACACGGCATTGGCGCTCGATAAGCCCCGGCGCAACAGGCTTTCGTCCACGACGTCATCGTGCAGCAGCGTCGCGGTGTGAATGAACTCCACACACGCCGCCAGCGCCACGTGGCGGGTGCCGCGATAGCCACACAGCTGCGCAGTCGCAAGCGTCAGTACGGGGCGCAGCCGCTTGCCCCCGGCCGCTACAATATGGGCCGCTAATTGCGGGATCAGCGCCACCGGGCTGTCCATCTGCGCCAAGATCGAGCGGTTGCATGCGGCCAGGTCAGGTCCAACCAGCGTCGCCAACGTCCGCAACGCGTCCGCGCCCGCCGCCGTCGTCGCGGGGGAGACCGATGGCGGTAGGATCGTCACGACGCCCAAAATTCACTCCGTCCAACGCCAGGTCAGGATTTCCAGGCTGGCGCACCATATCGGGCTGGCCGAAAAGGGGTCAAGGCAACGAGGCGTCGCCTGTTCCACAAACGAAGGTAACCATGCGCACGCTCCTGCTCTCCAACGACCTTGTTCGCCTCAGTTTCTTGAGCGCACTTCTGCGTGACGCGGGGATCGAGACCGTGCTGCTGGACGGACACGTCAGCGCCGTCGAGGGTAGCATCGGTGCCATCCCGCGCCGCCTGGCCGTCCTGCCGGAGGACGAGCGGCAGGCCCGCCGCATATTGGCAGAGGCTGGCGAGGACTGATGGAGACAACGGACGGCACCCTGCTGGGCGGCCGCGTCCCGTACCGGCAGCCGGCGTGCGGATACCGGACCGGGATCGAGCCCGTGCTGCTCGCCGCCCACTGTCCTGCCAGGGCCGGCGACCGGGTGATCGAGGCCGGGTGTGGTGCCGGCGCCGGGCTGCTGTGCCTGCTGGCCCGCGTGCCCGGCGTGCTGGCGGAGGGAATAGAGATCGACCCCGGAATGGCCGCACTTGCCCGGGACAACACGGGTGTCACAATTCACGCGACCGATATCGCCGGGTTCGCACCGGGACCGGTTTTCCATCACGCTTTCGCTAACCCACCCTGGCACGATTGGGCCAGTACGCCGTCGGTTGTGCCACGCCGGGCGCTGGCCAAACGGGCGGATGCCGCGTTGATAGATCGTTGGTTGCACGCCTTGGTGAACCTCCTTCGGCCGCGCGGTACTGCCACGGTACTCATCCCAGCCGGTCAGTTCGCACGGGCAGCTGGTGCGATGCACGCCTTGGGTATGGGCGCCGTCACGCTTACTCCGCTCTGGCCACGTTTGGGACGGCCGGCGCGGCTTGTTATGATACGCGCAACGCGCGGCGCACGCGGACCGGACCAGGTCCAGCCTGGCCTAATCCTGCATCACGACGCCGGGTTCAGCGATGCAGCGCAGGCCATCCTACGCGACGGAGGCGCATTGTAGCCTATTCCTGCGCCGCGCTTTGCAGGGCGGCTAGGTTAAGGATCACCAGGTTTCCACTCGTCCCGCCTAAAATTCCTGCTTGCTGCCAGAAACGGAGCTGCTTGTTCACTCGCTCCCGCGTTGCGGCAACTTGCAAGCCGAGTTCGCGCTGGCTGAGCCGTTGCGGGATCACCAGGCCGCCCGGACCCGGCGTGCGATCGCCCGCAAGCTCTAACAAAAGCCGCGCAAGCCGGGCTGATAGCGGCGCCATCGCCAGCGCTTCGTACGCGCCACTGCTATGGCGCAGTCGCTGACATAGGATCGCCATCAGTTGCAACATCAGCTCTGGGCGCGCGGTCAGAAACGGCAGGAACACCCGCCGTTCCAGCACCAGGCATAGACCATCCGACAGCGCCATCACGTCGGCGCTGCGCGGCCCGCCGTCCAGCAACGAAATTTCGCCAAGCACGGAGCCAGGGCCCATCAACGCGTGCCCGACTTCCCGCCCATCGATCGACCCGGCACCGACGCGAAGGCGCCCCTCGACCACCACCAGCAAGTTTGCATCCTGGTCGCCCTGGCGCAGCACAACCTCATCCCGTCTGATTCGCCGTTCGATCGAAAGATGCGCGAGGGTCTCGCCATCAGCGACGGTCAGCCGAGCAAATAACTGCGATTCTGCCAGCGCTTGGAAACGCGCGGCCAACGAGAGCGCAGTCGTTGCTGACATTGTTCTAGGTTCGGAAACGGCCATGAATCCGGTTCTAGCCTACCTGCAGACCGCCGTAACCAGTTGTCGTCTCATAGTGCGAAGACCGCCATTGCAAATAAGAATTGTTCGACACAATGACGGGTCCGGCGGCCTGAATGAAATAGGCTTTGGCTAACCCACTTACCGATAGCCGAGCCAGCCGCCAAAGGCTTGAAGAAATGCTATGCCCAGCGTGGCACAGCTCCCAATTTTGTTCTTTTTGGGCCCGAAATTAGGTTCAACAATCTACTGGCATAACGAAACCTAACATTTCACGGCTGTCAACAGCGTCGGCCATCGAATAGTTAAGCTGCAATCATTGCTACAGTGTAAGTTTTGGTTTGTAAGGCCCAGGCCGCCGATTAGTCGCGTATCGGCCGAAAGACATCGTCTCGGCACTCACGCAGGCTGTTCAGGTATCAGAAAGGATTATTATGCGTTATTTTGCGATCGCCTTCAGCCTCTCAATCCTGGCATCGGCGAGTGCCGCGATCGCGGGACCGACTGAGCTTGTCACGAATGGTGGTTTCGAGGCGTCGTCGTACACCGTTAACCATGAGTTCGGGACCATTTCTAGCTATTCTGCCCCGCAATCATCCCAAGGTGTGACAGGCTGGACTGGAAATGGCGGTTACAACCTATACTTCATCGGCGGTACGCAGACGACCCAAGGTGCAGTGAGCCGGTATGGTGGAACAAATGAGCGGTTTTACACAAGCATGAACCAGCTCAGTCCGAATGGCGGAAATTTTGTTGCCCTCGATGGAGATACGACTATTCAGGGTGGGATATCGCAGAACGTACAGAACTTTACTGTCGGACAACAATATGTTCTCTCATTTTATTGGGCTGGAGCACAGCTACGTTCCGCCCAGGGTCCGACGACCGACTCACTGAAGGTTCAAGTCGGTGGCGACCTCTCAGTTACTACCGATATCATTTCCAATACAACTATGGGCTTTGTTCCGTGGATGTTCCAGAAATACAGGTTCACGGCGACTAGTGCCAGCGAAGTCCTGACGTTTCTATCTGCCGGCACGCCAACTGGCGCCCCTCCGATAGCATTGCTCGACGGTGTGTCGATCACCCAGGCTGTTCCCGAACCAGCCACGCTTTGTGTGGTGGCGGCCGGCCTTGCTTTGGTGGGATTGGCTCGCCGTCGGTACCGCGGGTCCAAGATATCGATACGTTCAGCGATCTAATATTCGTGCTTCAGACAATGCAATACTGAGGTTTCTCCACAGCCGTTCAAAGCTCTTAGCC
>JANPPS010000102.1:0-2901 GCA_031428635.1 Rhodospirillales bacterium | reverse complement strand
CGCCGCGAAGTTTTCCAAGAGATTGGTGCTCCAACCATGGCCAAAGTTCGGACGATCGCGCTCTATCTTCCGCAGTTCCATCCGATACCCGAGAACGATGAGTGGTGGGGGAGCGGTTTTACCGAATGGACCAATACGGCGAAGGCGCGGGCATTGTTCCCCGGCCATTACCAGCCGCACATCCCGGGTGCGCTTGGGTTCTATGATCTGCGGTTGAGCGAAACCCGCGTCGCCCAGGCAGACCTCGCGCGGCAATACGGTATCGAGGGATTCTGTTATTATCATTACTGGTTCGCTGGTAAAAAGATATTGGAGCGTCCGTTCGAAGAGGTCGTTGCGAGCGGCACGCCGGATTTTCCGTTTTGTATTTGCTGGGCCAACGAGACGTGGTCGGGCATATGGCACGGCGCGCCCAACAAGATATTGCTCGAACAGACCTACCCGGGTGAGAGCGACGACCGGGCGCATTTTGAGTACTTGCTCCCCGCCCTGCGTGACTCGCGCTACATTCGCGTAAACGGCCTGCCACTGATCATGATCTATCGGCCATTCAAACTAAAGGATGCGCCGCGGATGCTTCGGTTATGGCGCGAGATGGCGGTGGCGGCGGGGTTGGGGGGCATACATTTTGCCGCCAGCGTGACCGATGACTTGAATGATGCGCGCGCGCTGGGGTTCGATGCCATCGTGCGCACGCCAAATTTCAAGCAGAGGCGGTGGGTCACGGGATGGCGGCGGCCGTTAGACCGGGTACGGCAGAGCATCGCCCATCGGCGTGGAATACCGCACGTCTACCCCTTCGCCGATCTGGCAGCCGCGTCGATGCCTGTGGCGGAGCCGGGCCGGGTCTATCCCTGCATCGCCCACTCTTGGGACAATACTCCCCGGTCGGGGCGAGAGGGAGTGGCCTATACCGACGCTGATCCGCGCCACTTCCGTACGCTGCTGCAGGCGGCGGTCGGGGTGTTGGCGGATAAGCCGGCGGAGGAGCGTATCGTTTTCCTGAAATCCTGGAACGAGTGGGCAGAGGGTAACCACCTCGAGCCGGATCGAAAGTATGGGCTGCAGTACCTTGAGACGTTGCGCGACGTGACGGCTGCGGCGTAGCGGCAGCGGACCAGTCTTATGGCGTTCTCGATCCGTAGCGGATTGGCCTGGATGGGCTTTTCTCAGGCTGTAATTTTTATCAGCGGGTTCGGAAGTTCGGTCGTTGTTGCCCGACTTCTAACCCCCTATGAAATGGGCATTTACGCGATCGCGGCCGCAATTGTTGGTCTGCTGGCGACGTTGCGGGCGTTCGGCCTGGGCGGATACATTGTGCGTGAAGCGAACCTGAGTGAAGCAGAGATACGGACCGTTTTCACGGTCAACTTGCTCCTGGCCATACTGACATCGGGGCTGGTCATCGTGGCGGCCGAGGCTGGGGGCGCGCTTCTGCGGGAGCCGGGCGTGCGGAACGTCCTGCGGGTCTTGGCGATTGGGCCCTTGGTAAGCGCATTGGAGTTCCTGCCCAACGCCCGCATGGAAAGGGAGGGCGCATTTCGTAACATCGGTCTGGTCGGCTTAGCACGCAGTCTGACGAACAACGCGGTGACGATAGCGCTGGCCTTTGGCGGATTTAGTTTCATGAGCGTGGCCTGGGGAACAATCGCCAGCACGGTTATAGGCTGCGCTCTTACGAACCTAATAGGACGGCGGCACATCGGCCTGCGACTTGGAATGACCAATCATCGGCGCGTACTGGGCTTCGGATTGCGTATGCTCAGCATCACCGCGGTTGCAAGCGTCTCCGCACGGCTATCGGAGCTATTTTTGGGTCAGATCGCCGGGCTTACGGCGTTGGGTCTGTTCTCTCGCGCATCTGGGCTGAACAACCTGCTGTGGGATAACATCCATACCGTTATTGCGCGGGTCGTGACTGTCGACTTTGCGCAGCAACAGCGGACCCGGGGTGAGTTCCGGGACAGTTATCTGCGCGTAACCGCGATCATCACAGGCTTTCTCTGGCCGTGCTTTGCCGGAATCGGGCTTCTGTCCGGTCCGATCGTGCTCAACATTTATGGGGCAAACTGGGCCGGGGCGGCGCTGCCCCTGACTTTCCTGTCGATCGGCAGCGTGATTGCGACGGCCGCGACGATGACGAGTGAGGTTTATCTGGTTTGTAGTGAACAGGGGCGGCAGTTGCGGTTCGAGTCGCTGCGCACGGGTATTACGCTACCCTTGTTTATCGCCGGCTGCTTCGGCGGCATTGTCTGGGCAGCGCTGGCGCGTGTGGGGGAGGCTATCCTGTTCGTCACGTTATCGCGCTCCGACCTGTCCCGCATGACGAAGACGACGTTCCGGCAATGCCGGCCTGTTTATGGAAGTAGCGCCCTGCTGACCCTGGCTGGCTGCGGCCCGTGCGCGGTTGTGATGGCATCGAACAACTGGGCTGCGGATGTTTCGCTCGTGGCTGTTGGCGCGTCGATCGCCGCGGGGATTTTGCTGTGGATCGGTGTGATCTTGGCCACACGCCACCCGCTTCGTACCGAAGTGCTGATGGTGTTCGGGCTTTTCCGGCGCGCGTTGTCGATCGGCCGACCCGCTTGAGCGCGGCATGAGGATCGCGGTCTGGCATAATCTGCCCAGCGGTGGTGGTAAGCGCGCCCTGCATGATCAGGTCGCAGGTCTGCTCGAGCGCGGGCACACGATCGAGGCATGGTGCCCGCCCGTAGCCGATCAGTCCTATCTCCCGCTTTCCAGCCTTGTTGAGGAGCATGTCGTGGCACTCGACCGCCCGGGGCGCACAAACTGGGAGAAGCGGCTTTGGATGGACGCCGACGTCGCAGGTGAGATCGCGGCGATGCATCGCCATCTGGCGGTCGTGGCCGAGGAAATCCACGCGGGGTCGTTCGACGTTGT